>CASFJO010000055.1 GCA_949295035.1 uncultured Gemmiger sp. | reverse complement strand
TTTAGGTAACACCTCCCATCATTCGACAGATTTTTCGTTGACTATCAAGGTTGGAAAAGGAATTGAATAGGCAACGACAAACGCTGAAACCCTTGAAAACACTGGGTTTTTCCGTTTGTCTTTATTATACCGTAAGGGCATACCTGTGCCTCGCTTTTGCTGGCCAACGGTGTTCCGATGGAACAGGTAAAAGAATGGCTGGGACACAGTGAGATCTCAACAACGGTGGATATTTACGGGCATCTGCAATATGCCACGAAAAAACAATCCGCCGCAGCCATTGAGCAGGACATTGTGGCGCCCATGCTGCAAAACCTATCGGCGGTTTCTCCATAAAAAGGAAAGAGGTCTACCAGCTTTTCGCTGGCAGACCTCATGGCGGAGATGGAGAGATTCGAACTCTCGCGCCGGTTTTGAGCCGACCTACCGCATTTCGAGTGCCGCCGCGCTCCCGATGAGGTGCGGAACGTGCGGTTACAGAGAAATATGGAAAAAGTATTGACAAATTCTGTCGGGCACGCTATACTAATAAAGCTGCAACGCAGACAGGCCTCTGTAGCTCAGTCGGTAGAGCAGGGGACTGAAAATCCCCGTGTCATTGGTTCGATTCCGATCGGAGGCACCATTCTGCGGCTTTAGCTCATCTGGTAGAGCGCCACCTTGCCAAGGTGGAGGTAGCGAGTTCGAGCCTCGTAAGCCGCTCCATAAAGCACCCGTCGTACTTGCGTCGGGTGTTTTTCTTTCTGTGAAGCCAGGGTCCGCCCGGCGGTTTTCTATTCAGGGGCTGCGATCTCAGCAACCGACTTCCGGCCGACCAGATAAAAGCAGGCGTAGCCTGTTTTTACGGATGCGGATCCGAGTATGGCGCTCCGCCTCGGGAGATTCCCTCCCCGAGTAAAAGTTGAGGGAAGATCGAATATGCGGGTATGGCGGAATTGGCAGACGCGCTGGATTTAGGTTCCAGTGGGCAACCGTGTGGGTTCGACCCCCACTACCCGTACCACGTCGGAATGGACTTACGCCCCATTCAAAAAGCCCAGCCATTTGGCTGGGCTTTTCTCATACCGCTCCGTCATTCCGCCTTCTCCCCACAAAACTTTGCTGCGCAAACTAAAGATGCAGCCTTACGATCGTGCGCAATGGATAAAATATCGTTGTGTAAAACGGTATTGGTGGTGTATTTCCCGCAAGTGATTGGGCTCAGCCGGCAGTCTTGATCCATAGCCGAAAGGCATGGAGAAACATTGGCGATAAGCATTTGCCTGAAACAAACGCCGCGTGTATAATCAGAGCAGAGACGGCCGGTACCGCGATCCGGTCGGTGAGGAGGGCAGATATGAAACAAACGGCACTTATACTGGCGGCCCTTGCCCTGCTGAGCGGCTGCGGCGCCAGTGTGAACAGCGGCTCTCTGCCGCCCGTGCCAACGGCGATTTCTTCCCCTGCGCCGGAACAACCGTTGCCGGATTTGTCCGCGCCGCAGAACGACAGGTCGGAGGAGGAGAGTGGGATGACCCTGCTGGTACAGATTGGAGAGTATACGTTTACTGCGCTGTGGGAGGATAACGCCGCAGCCCGTACCCTGGCGGACTGGGCTGCCGAGGGCCCGGTTACGGTTTCGCTGCGGGACTACGGCGGGTTTGAAAAGGTTGGCAGCCTGAAGGAAAGTCTGCCCGCCGAAGATCGGCAGTTCACTACCGGCGCAGGGGATATCATGCTTTATAATGGAGATCAGATCGTGCTGTTCTACGGCAGCAATTCCTGGAGTTATACCCCGCTGGGCCATGTCGAGGACCTGACCGGCTGGCAGGAGGCCCTGAGCGGCGGAGAGGTGACGGTGACCTTTTCCGTGCCGGAATGATCGACACAGAAACCGGCGGGGCCTTGCCAAAAGGTTCCCGCCGGTTTTGCTGCCGCCCCTTGTATTACCGGAAAAAGCATGCTAAAATAAATATAAATTTTCTTATATGTTTTTATAGTGCCGGGAAGGTGGTCAGTATGCCCAGGGTAGCATATTCCGAGAAAGAGCGGCTGCATATTCGGGAAAGGCTTGTTGCCACCGGTCTGGAGCTGATGAGCCGTCAGGGGATCCAGCACACCACGGTGGAGCAGATCTACACGGCGGTGGGGATCTCCCGCACCTTTTTTTACTCTTTCTTTCCCACCAAGGAGGATCTGGTGGTGGAGACTCTCTATCTGCAGCAGCCACGCATCCTGGCCTTTGCCCGTCGCTTGGCCGGCGACCCGGCTCTCAGCTGGCGGGAGGCCTTCCGTACGTTTCTTCATGCCTGCTGCTACGGCGAGCAGAACGGCATCGCCGTACTCACAGTGGAGGAACAGCAGAAGATTTTCCGCCGTCTGTCGCCGGAAAGCTATGCTGCTTTTCGGGAAAAGCAGGCGCTCTTGTTTGGCCGCATTCTGGAGTGTTTCGGAATCCGGGCCGACCGGGAGCGGATCGCCCTTTTTACCAATCTGAGCCTGACGGCTATGATCGTGCGTCGGGCTATTCCGGATACGCTGCCGCTGTTTGTTCCCGAGGCGGCCGACGCCACTGTGGAATTTCAGATCAATGCCATCGTGGATGCGATGGAAAAGCTGCGTGACTGATCCCTCTCCGTCCGGGCTTTGTTTTCGGACGGTTTTTTTGCAGGTAAAATAAAGATAAATATAATAAAATATCTTTATATAGCCGCATTGCGGCGGAGTTTCCGTCGCTGCCATAGAATCCAAGCAATCAGGAGGTAACAAGACATGGGATTTTTCCGCAATCTGTTCCAGGGCCCGCAGGTGGACCAGGCCAAAAGCGACGCCAATGCCCGACGGATGCGCCAGCTGTTCGACGGCGTGGTGGAGAACGGCCACAGCTATCGGCTGATCGCTGGCTATACCGAGGATGTGAGCCGCTTCAATTATGGCTTTGTGCATGGCAGCAAGACCAAGATCGGCAACCTGATCGTGGGCTGGAACGAAGCCGCCCAGACCATTGTAGTGATTCCCACCGTGCCGGACCTGTCCGGCTGCGGGGAACCGGTCTGGTATCGCCGGTCCGAGATCCGCAAGGCCGCCCGCGCCAAGTATCCCACCGACGCCTTTACCATCTATCCGGAGGGAAAAGGCTATATTGCCATCAACGCCTATGATTGGCTGGAGGATGAGAGCCTGTATGTCTATGTGTCTCAAGAGGAGGAACTGGCCGCCTTTACCGATTTTTTTGTAAATCGCTACGCCAAAAAATAACGGAGGAAAATCGTCATGATCGATTTTGACGAGATCAATCGCCGCGCCCGTGAGGCACAGGAGAAGGCGCTGGCAAACCTGCACCAGAATCAGAAGGAAATGGAAAAGCGCCTGGAAGAACTTGCGTCGGACCTGAAACAGACGGACGAAGCGGCCGCTGTCTCCGAGCCCGGGAAGCCGCCTCGGGTGGAGATCTCGGGGCAGGCTTTGTCCGCCGAGGATCTGGAGGGGCTTGCCGCCGGCCAGGCACAGTTGCAGCAGATGGTAGACCAGAAGGTGGCCGAAGCGGCCGCCGGGAACCTGAATTTTATGATGGAACAGCTGCTGGGCGAGGATATGGGGGTACTGATGGCCGCTATGGAAACGCTGTCAGCTGAGGACGGGGAGGACTGGGAGGAGGAGGAACCCTTCGACGAGGCCAAGGAGCAGGCATTGTACACTCTGCTGGAGGAGACTATGGCCCGCCTCGACGCACTGCCCGAGCCGGAGCCGGTCGCTTACGGAAAGGACGCGACGCGCTGGGAACGGTTTGGGATCCTGTTGTCCGGCCTTGTCTCCCGGCTCAATGACCATGCGCTGGATGAACTGGATGTGGAAGAACATGTTCCGGTCATGGAGCAGAAGATCGCCTCGCTGGTGCGGGGCAGCTGGGGCATCAGCGGCCGCGGCGAACTGCTGGAGATGTTGCGCTATCTGAGCCAGGAAGGCTATACCCTGCGCTATCAGCTGTATGCGGAGGCGGATTCGCCGGAGGATTTGCTGGAGGGCGGCGAGGATGAGGAGGAACAGGCCAACATCGCCCGGGCCTGGCGGTTCGCCCGGCGATACCGGGCCCGGTATTCTCCCGCCTTTATGACCGGATGGGACACTGGCCGGGCGGCCATACTTACCCGCTGGGGTGCCTATCTGGGCTGGCTCACCGAAAATGAGGCGGTAGGGATTTTGTGGGAATTGTCCCAAAAGGCTGCCGCAGAACTGACCGGCTGGCGGGAGTTCGCCGCCTCCTACCTGTTTGGTGGCCTGATGTGGAAGATGCTCTGCGGCGACAGTGCCGCCGCCAGCTATCTGGGGGTTCTGGCGGATGCCGCTACCGATCTGCTGGCCGGCGGCGGAGATCGCCCCGGCGGTCAGTGGCGGGCCTGTCCCTGGCCGGCCCGCCGTCCCATCGGATTCTCACAGCACTGACCCCCGCGCCCCGCGCTGCGTCTGCCGCAGCGCGGGGCGCTTTTTGCACACTGTCCCAGAAAATGGTATAATAAAAAACATGGAGAATGGTGTCGGCAGACCGGTCGAGGAGGGCCATACGGAAGGGTGGACCGGGGCGGATCACCGGCGCCCGGCTGCGGCATCGTGTGTCCGGGCCCGGCATTCGGGTCGGTCGGATGGGGAATATCGCCCGGATCGGATTTGACAGCGGGCAGCGTATCCATCGTACTTTGCGCCCGCATGTCACAGCGGGAGAGCCGGGAAGGGGAGCCCATTCGGATTGTACCTTGCGTTCCGGACACGCCGGCTCGTGCGGTAAAACAAAAAGGCCCGGCGCTCCTCTCCAACGGGAGAAAAGCGCCAGGACTTGTCGGTTATCCCAGAAATACCCGGATCAGAACCAGTGCAAACAGGATCTGGCAGGCGCCCACGCTGACGCCGTATACCATGGCCCGGGGACCTTCCGCCGCCAGATTGCGGAACTTGACCCGCATGCCGATGGCGGCCAGGGCAATGATCTCGAATTGCTGGCTCACCAGCTTGGCAGCCGCCGAGACAGGAGCCGGGATCACGCCCAGACTGTGCAGGACGGCCATCAGGAAGAACCCGATAATGAACCAGGGTACACCCGCTTTGACCGCCTTGGCCTCGGTGGCCTCGCCCCGGGAGAAGAGCGGTGTATCGTTCTGGTCGGTGTTCACCCGGAAATAGAACAGCGCCACCAGCACGATAAAGACGATCCGGATGATCTTGAAGATGGTGGCGGTTTCCACCACTTCGCCGCCCACCAGCTGGGCGGAGGCGATCACCTGCCCGATGGACTGCAGCGTACCGCCGATCATGGCGGAGGTATGCAGGACCTCGTGGTGATAGACAAAGCCGGTGATCAGCGGCAGCAACACCATCAGGATGGTGCCGGTCACATTCACGATGGTGATGGAGATGCCCTTGTCCTTGCTGTCCGCCTCCACTACCGGGGAAACGGTGGCGATGGCGGAGGAGCCGCACACCGCGTTGCCCGCTCCCATCAGCAGGCTGAATTTTTTGCCAAAGCCCATCCGCCGGCCGATCCAGTAGGCCGCCGTGATGGTAAGCGCCATCTGGCAGGCGATAAACGCCAGACCGTTGCCGCCCAGCGCCAGTATGTCCCGCAGCAGCAGGGTGGCGCCGGTGAGCACGATGGAGTATTCCAGCAGGCTGCGCTCGGAAAACTTGGTGCCGGCGTCAAACACCGGCCGGTTCAGGAAGGTATTGCCGCATAGGATGCCCAGCCCAATGGCGAACAGCGCCGCGCCGATGCTGGGGAAAAATTTTGCGATGCCTTGGGCGATCTGTGCCAGAACCAGGCAGACCAGAAAACCGGGAGCGTGTTTTGTGACAAACTGTTTCATAAATGCCGCGTTCCTTTCCCTGTATCGTAATTGCCGGAGGGAGCCCCTTCCTCCAATGGATTTTCTTTCCAGTGCTTGATTATGCACGCGGCGTGATATAAAATCAAATTAGAAATTAAGCACAATTTATAGGATAAAATTATAGAAAGGCGGTCTGTTTATGCTGGATCCAAAACTGCGCACCTTCCTTCTTCTGGCACACGACCCCAACACCACCCGCTGCGCGGAGAAACTGCACCTGACCCAACCCGCCGTGAGCCAGCATATCAAGGCGCTGGAGGCAAACTATGGCGTCAAGCTGTTTCTCAAGGAGGGGCGCCGCCTGGTACTGACCGAGCAGGGCCGCCGCCTGGCCCGGCTGTGCCGCCGTCTGGCCACCATGGACAGACAGATCGTCCGGGAAATGCGCCGGCCGCCGCGCCCGGCGGTGCGGTTTGGAGCGACCCTCTCCATCGCGGACGGCCTGATGCCCGCGATGTTGCCGGCACTGGTAGAGTGGTTCCCCCAGGTGCAGTTCCACATGGTACAGCAGAATACCCGCCTGCTGCTGGAACAGCTGGAGGATGGTCAGTTGGATTTCGCCCTGATCGAGGGCAATTTTGACCGTGCCCGCTATGCCTACCGGCCCTTTTATACCAGCCGGTTCGTAGGGCTGTGTCGCCCAGGCAGCCCGTTCGCGGCCTTCCGCCGGCTGGAGGATACGCTGGCCGCGCCGCTGATCTTGCGGGAGAGCGGAAGCGGCACCCGGGATATCTTTGAGGGGGAGTGCCGGTCCCACAACCTCTCGGTGCAGGATTACGCGGAACTGTGCGAGATCGAACACCTGCCCACCCTGTTGGGGCTGGTAGCGGCGGGAAAAGGCGTGACCTTCGCTTACGAGGCGGCCGCCGCCGGTTTGCTGGCCCGGGGCCTCGTGCAGGTCATGGAACTGGAGGACCTGAAGCTGGAGCGCCCGTTTCACTTTATCAGCCTGCCGGACAGCCCGCAGGCGGAACTGCTGACACAGCTGGCCGAAGCGGTGTGCAAGGCTGCGGGCGGCAGCGGAAAGGGGGATGCGTAACGGATACGCACCCCCCCTATTGTTGACAATATCGCGGAAAAGGCCTATAGCGTGGTTTTCAGCGCCCGCAGCACGTTGGCCACCTGCAATTGGATGCCCAGCGGGATGCAGCGTTCATCCGCCCGGAAATGGCAGCTGTGCAGGATACGGCCCTCCGGATGGCTATCGTCGCCGCAGCCGAGATGGAAAAAGCAGGCGGGCCGGGCGGCGGCAAAATAGGCGAAGTCCTCTACCCCCAGAGACGGGTCTTTTTCCACTACCACATTCTCGCCGCCCAGGATGCCGGCGGCGGTATCCCGTACCAGATCCACCATCCGGTCATCGTTGATGAGCGGGGAGTAGCTTGGCTCCACAATGAGTTCGGCTCTGCCGCCCAGCATGGAGGCGGTCTGCTCGCAGATAGCGCGCACCCGCTGCCGGGCAAAAAGCCGGGTGTCCGGGTCCAGGGTCCGGATAATGCCGGTCAATTCCACATAGTCCGCGATCTGGTTGCGCACGTTGCCGCCCCGGATGGTGCCAAAACTGCACACCGCCGAATCGGTGGGGCTCACGTTGCGGCTCACCACCGTCTGCACCGCGTTCAGGATCTGCGCCGCGATCAGGATGGCGTCTACCCCGTCGCTGGGATGGGCCCCGTGGCAGGAACGGCCGTAGACCTTCAGGGTCAGCATATCCGACGCGGCGTACATCTTGCCGTATTTGACGCCGATCTGCCCGACCGGCAGGGCCGGGTCGGCATGCAGGCCCAACAGGCAGTCCACGTGGGGGCTTTCCAGCACGCCCGCACGGATCATCCGCTCAGCGCCGCCGATGGATTCCTCCGCCGGCTGAAAAAGCAGTTTGACCCGCCCGTGCAGATCGCCTCGCATCTTGGACAGTGCCGCGGCCGTGCCCCAGAGTATCGCCGTGTGGATGTCATGCCCGCAGGCGTGCATCACCCCCGGCACCTGGGATCGGAAAGGCAGATCCGCATTTTCCTCCTGGATGGGCAGCGCGTCGATGTCCGCCCGAAGGCCTACCGTGGGCCCCTCAAATCCGCCCTCGATCAGTCCGGTCAGCCCGGTATCCGCCACGCCGCGGGTGCACGGGATACCCAGAGATCCCAGCTTTTGGGCCAGAAGTTCCATGGTGGCGTGTTCCTGTTCCGACAATTCGGGATGGCGATGCAGCTGGCGGCGCAATTCAATGGCCTCGCGGCCGATCGCTTCCAAAACCGCGTCCAAATCCTCCGCCCCCTCTTTACATTCCGGTCATGACCGCGACCTGCAGCAGGATCACCTGGGCCACGATCAGGCAGATAAACAGCTTGGCAAACCACTTGAGCCAGCGGTCATACCGCACATCGCCCAGACCGCAGACGATCACAATGCTGCAGGTGGGCCACAACAGATTGGACAGCCCGTCGCCAAACTGAAAGGCCAGACAGGCCACCTGGCGGCTCAACCCCAGGCTGTCGGCCAATGGAGCCATGATGGGCATGGTCACCGCCGCCTGACCGGAGCCGGAGGGAATGATGAAGTTGATCAGGGTCTGCACCACCAGCATCAGCTGGGCGGAGAGGAAGGTGGGCGCGCCCTGCAGCAGATTGCTCAGGAAATAGATCACCGTGTCCATGATCATGGCATCCTGCATGATGACCACGATGCCCTTGGCCAGGCCGGTCAGGATACAGCCCCACAACACGCCTTTGGCGCCGGCCAGCATTTCGTCGCAGTATTTGTTGGCGGACCAGCCGTCGATCGCGGCAGCAACGGCGGACATGATGATGAACAGGCCGCACAGTTCCTTGTAGCCCCAGCCCAGTTCGATCAGCCCCACCATCAGGATGATGAGGGTCACCAGCACGTCCAGCAGGATCAGACTGTGCCGCCAGCTGAACTGATAGGCGTCCAGCTGGCTGCGGTCGAAGGAATGCACGCAGGGATCTCCCAGCACCACCGAGCGGGACGGATCCTGCCGAACTTTCTGGGCATACCGCACCACGTAGACAATGGCGATGCCCATAAAGACGACAAAGCACAGCGCGCGGAATCCCAGCCCGGAATACAGCTCTACCCCCGCGATGGATTGAGCCACCGCCACGGTATAGGGGTTCAGAGTAGCGGCCATGAAGCCCACAAATTCGCCCAGAGCCACGATGGCAAAGCCGGTCATGGCGTCAAAACCCAGGGCGATCATCAGCCCCACGATCAGCGGATAAAACCCGTAAAATTCGCTCAGCATACCAAAGACCGAGCCGCCAAGCCCGAAGATAAGCATCAGCACCGGGATCAGCACCAGATCCCGGCTGCCCAGTTTCTGCATGACCCGCCCGATGCCCGCGTGGAAAGCACCGGTCTTGACCATGACGCCGAAGGTGGCGGCGCAGGTCAAAATGACAAAGATGATGTCCGCCGAGTCCACGCAGCCGGAGTACAGGGCGGCGAACAGCCCCAGGAACCCGGTGGGTACTGCCTCCGCCTTGTCAATGTAGTGAAAGGTGCCGGAGACCGCTACCTCCCGCATGGTGCCGTTCACGTCGATGGTCTGGTACTCGAAGGCGCCGGACGGGATGATCCAGGACAGGACCGCCGCCAGCACGATGATGAGGAACACCACCAGCCAGGTGTTGAGGCGTTCCCGTTTTTTTGCTTGTGTGTCCATGGGTGTTTTGATTCCTCCTGATGGAAAGATTGGCCCGCGGGTTCCCCGGCCGCGAACTGAGTTTATTGTAGCAAGCTAAAGCGGCGATTGCAACAAGCAAATGTGCTCCGGCTGCGCGTTGCGCCTGGTCAGGCCGCAAACAGGCGGCTGCCCGGCGAAAGGCCGGACCGGGGCTTCCGCCTTGGCGGGCGGCAAACGCTGTTGAACCAGAAAGATGGGGGACAGCCATCCGCAAACGCGGTGTCGGAGGAGATCCGGCCCTGCGAGTTGGGAAATCCGGTTGACAGCTGATGGCTGAACGAGTATGATGACAACATCATCCATTGAAAAGGAGAACGCCATGCAGGTTACCCACCTCTTTCACAGCGGCTTTCTTGTAGAACTGCCTCACACACTGCTGCTGTTTGACTACTGGCAGGGGGTGCTGCCCCGGTTGGCGCAGGATAAACCCCTGTTTGTTTTTGTCTCCCATCGGCATCACGATCACTACTCCCGGGAGATCTGGCAGCTTTTGCACCGGCACCCTGACGTACGGTATGTGGTGGACAGCGGTGTGCCCCTGCCGCCATCCCGACCGGAAAATCTGCTGATCGTGCAACCACGGCAAAGATATACATGGCAAGGGGTGCATATTGAAACGATCCGCTCCACCGATGAGGGCTGCGCCTTTTTGGTGGAGGCGGAAGGAACGTCTGTCTACCATGCGGGCGATCTGAACTGGTGGCATTGGGAAGGCGAGCCGGACGCGGACAACGCCTGGCATGACAAGGCTTTTCATGAAGAACTGGATCATATCCGCGGCCGTCGGTTCGATGTGGCCTGCCTGCCGCTGGACCCTCGCCAGGAGGGCAATGCCTGGTGGGGGTTCGTGGATTTTTTGCGGGCGTGTCCTTGCGACCGCGTCTTTCCCATGCACTATGGGGCGGACCGGTCGGCGATGCTGGCGTATTTGCAGCTGCCGGAACTGGCGCCCTGGCTGTCCCGCATTCACACGGAGGATCACTGGTCGGAAGAAGAGACAGCGGCGCCTTGCCAGAAAGGAGAGAGTGAACCATGAAATTTCGAATGATCCATGAAAACTATAACGTGCTGGACCTGGAGCGTTCCAAAGCGTTCTATCAAAAGGCGCTGGGCCTGGAGGAGGTCCGCCGCATCACCGCGCCGGACGGCTCCTACACGATCGTCTATCTGGCCAACGCAGAGAGCGATTTTCAGTTGGAACTGACCTGGATGCGGGATATGGATCGCCCCTATGATCTGGGAGACTGCGAGTTTCATCTGGCATTTGCGGTGGATGATTTTGAAGCGGCTCACCGGCTGCATACCGAGATGGGCTGCATCTGCCTGGAAAATGCCGCTATGGGGATTTATTTTATTCAGGACCCGGATGGGTATTGGCTGGAGATCGTTCCCGCCGTGCGCTGAGCGGATACAAAATTTGCCGGGGTCGGGAAAATTCCCGACCCCGGCAAATTTTTGGGTATGGAATGGGTCTGGTCACAGAGCGGTTTTGTCCCGGCCTTTCCGCCACAGGGCGTCAGCGACAGAGGCCCAGGCTTCCGCGTAAGGGCGGCATTTGTCGCACAGATGCTCCACGCTTTCCGGAGACCGCAGATCGGTGGATCGCGCGCCGGCGCGCGCGACCATCTCCTCAAGCGTCTGAGGATCATTCAGCAGGGGGCAGGACCGCAGCATGTTGGCATGAAAAGGCTGATTGTCGTGGAAGGCCAGAAACAGCGGGCTTTTGAGCGCTTCTAGCAACGAGCAGTCGTGGATGTTCACATTGGAATAATGGAGGAACACACAGGGCTCCACGTCGCCGGCGGCATTGATGTGCAGACAGTGGCGGCCGCCGGCCATGCAGCCTCCCACATATTCCGCGTCGTTTTGAGGGTCGATGCTGAATACGGGCTTGGTCTCACGGAACCGCCGCAGCCGCGTATAGACAGCCGCGCGCTGTTCGGGGGCGGGCGTGCGTTCGGGCGCTGCGGCGTTGCCCACCGGCAGGTAATGAAAAAACCACGCAAACAACGCGCCCGCATCAACGAGCAGATCGAAAAATTCCTCGCTGGTCACAGCGTCCCAGTTGGCGCTTGTGTAGCAGACGGAGCATCCAAACGGCAGTTTATGCGCCTTCAAAAGCCGCATGGCCGCCAGCGCCGTATCCATATTTGCGGCGTCCCGCGGGCGGTCTTTGGCGTCGGCAAAACCTTTCAGACGGATAGCGGGCACAAAGTTTTTCACCCGCAGCATCTCCTGGCAGAAGGCCTCGTCGATTCCGGTCCCGTCAGTAAAAGCCAGAAACTCACAGTCGCTGTGCAGTTCGCACAGCCGGATTCGGTCTTCTTTGCGCATCAGTGGTTCGCCGCCGGTGTAGATATATATGTATATGCCCAAAGATTTGCCCTGCTGAACGATGCGGTCGATCTCATCCGGTCCCAGGCTCAGGGGATTACCGTGCTGCGCCGCCCGGCAGCCGGTGCGGGCGGAGGTGGCGTCCAGCAGGATGGCCCATGGCACGTTGCAGCGTTCCTGCAGGCGCACGGCTTGTTGCCGCGCGCCGCCGATGAGGGATGCGTTGAGAATAAAGTTTTGCAAAAATGTCTCCCGAACGCCCGCATCCAGCTGAAATACCTTCCGGGCCAATTGATACCAGTTGTTTTCCGGATGCTCCAGAACGGCGCGAAGGGCTTTTCTCTGGACCTGATACAGGTTCGCCGTGTCAAATTTATCCACCCAGTCCAGCAGCTTGGAAAAGCTTTTGTCCGGATCCTGCTCCATGCAGCGCAGCGCCTGTTTGGCCGCGAAGGTCTGGATGGATTCGATCATGGACTTGTCTTCCAAAATGGTCCCCCCTTGTCTGTGTCAAGCTGTGATGGCGGCCCGTTCTTTTTGGCCGGACGGGGGTCAATACAACTCGCTCAGGATCGTCACACAACGATCGATGCCCAGACGGCCGCTGTTCAAGGTGATGTCGTAGTTCTGGGCATAGCCCCACTTCATGTCGGTGTATACCCAGCTTTTCTGCGGTTTTCTTGCCGATGGTGCGGCCGCCGCTGCCAAATTCCCGGCTGATGGTGATCACGCGGTTTTTCATAACTATGCGCTCCTTTCGTTTGGGTATGTGAAATCATCGGGAAACCTTCTTCAGCTGGGCCCGTTCGTACAGCAGCAGGCCCACCGAAAGCAGAAATGCCAGGCCGTCCGCTACCGGGCCGGTCCACAGCACACCCACCACGCCCAGAGACAGCGGCAAAAGCAGGGCGGCGGGCACGAAAAAGAGGATCTGACGGGACAGGGAGAGGATCGCGGATTTCAGCGGTTTGCCCACCGCCTGCAGATAAACGGCGATCACGGTCTGGAATCCGGTCAGCGGGCAGAGCAGCAGGAAGATCCGGAAGGCCTTTACCGCAAACTCGTTGTACAGCCCTTCCTCAGACCCGAACAGGGAGACCACGCTCATGGGCGCAAATTGGAAGATCAGGAATGCCAGGATCGCCACGATCTCAGAAGCCACCAACGCGATATCCAGCGCTTTCTTGACCCGGGTAAAATCCCGCGCGCCGTAGTTGAAGCCGATGATGGGCTGCGCGCCCACCGCGATGCCTACCAGGATGGAGATCAGGATCTGGTTGACCTTCATAACGATGCCGGTAGCGGTCAGCGGGATCTCCGCGCCGTATACCGAAACGGCTCCGTACACAGCCAGCAGATTGTTGGTCAGAGCCATGACAATGGTAATGGCGAACTGGGTGATAAAGCTGCTGATGCCAAAGGCGGCCACGTTGCGGCAGGTTCTTGCGCGCAGCCGAAAGTCAGACCGGCGCAGCCGCAGAGACTTGAACCGGGGCATATATACCACCGACACGATAAAGGAGCCCACCTGGCCCATCACGGTGGCAATGGCTGCGCCCCGTACCCCCATGCGGAATACAAAAATAAAGATCGGGTCAAAGACCGTGTTGATGATCGCGCCCAGCACCATCGAGAACATGGCGTATTTGGGGCTGCCGTCCGCCCGGATGAGGGAATTCAGCGTTGCCGGGATCATCATGAAAGGAAGCCCGACTCCGATCACAAAGCCATATTCCAGCGCAAAGGGGCGCAGGGTGTCGGTAGCGCCAAACAGGTCCAGAACGGGGGTAAGGAACAGGAGAAATACCGCCATCAGCAAGATGCTGACAACGATCACCAGCGCAATGGCGTTGCCCACGCCTTTTCGGGCGCTCTCAACGTCGCCTTCACCCAGCTTCAAACTCAGGTTAAGCGGCACCGCCGTCGCCGATCATCAGCGACAGGCTCAACGCCACGATGGTGATGGGAAATACCACGTTGGTGGCGCCGTTTCCCAGATATCCCACGCCCCACCCGATAAAAATCTGGTCTACAATATTGTATAGTGAGTTTACCAACAGGGAAATGACACAGGGAATCGCAAATTTGGCGATCAGCCGCCCCACCGGTTCGGTGGAGAAAGGGCTTTTGCTTGTGGATACGGTTTCTTGCATGTGCTTTACTCTCTCCTTTTAAGTAACTAATTACCTATTTGTGCAAAAAAGCAGGCAGCGGGCCCAAGGGGATATCTGGGCACACTGCCTGGGACCTGGCATTCCCGCAAAACGCTTATTCCGATGCGATATTCTGCAGCATCCGGTCTGTCAGCAGCTGCAGCGTCTGCCGCTGCTCTTTGGTAAAATCACGGCAGAACTCCGCCAGGACTTCCTCATCCTGAGCCAGAATGACCTTGTGGATCCCGGCAGATTTTTCGGTGCAGGTGATTTTTTTGTAACGCCGATCTTGTGCGCTCGGCACACAGCGCACAAATCCTTTGCTTTCCAGCCGCTGCAAAAGCTTGGTCATGGCCGGGTGGGTTACATGCTCGATCCGCTCCAGGTCGTTCTGGTGGATCTCGGCCTGACCGGCTTCCTCCAGGCGGCTCACCGAACCCAGCACCCGCAGCTGCACACTGGTCAAGCCCATGTCGGCAGCTTTTTCGTCCAACCGTTTGCGAAACGCGCGGTTCAGGATCGCGATCTTCAGGCCAAAAGGCATAGCGGTCGCCATATTGTTTTCTCCGTTCTTGTCAGCATAATAAGTAACCAATTACTTATTATACGCCTCTTTTGCGGCTTGTCAAGGCAAAGCCAAACAGACAGGCTTGCGCATTGGCGGAAAGAGCATGTCAAGCACCGGAGGCCGGAGTGGTGTTGGTGAACATACGCAGTCTTTTCGTGCTTAATCCCGCTGGAACAAATCGCGGGTGTACACCTTACTGCGCACATCATCCAGGCATTTGTCGTAGCGATTGGCCAGGATGGCTTGGCTGCGGCGTTTGAATGCTTCCAGGTCGTTAACCACTTCACTGCCGAAAAAGGTGGTTGCGTTTTTCAGGGTGGGTTCGTATACGATTACGGTGGCGCCTTTGGCTTTGATTCGCTTCATTACCCCCTGGATGGAAGACTGGCGGAAATTGTCTGAATGAGATTTCATGGTCAAGCGAAACACGCCGATCACAACAGGACGCTCTTTGCACGGATCAAACTCCTCGTTTGTCCGATAAGCACCGGCACGCTCCAGAATGCGGCTGGCGATAAAATCTTTGCGGGTACGGTTGGATTCCACAATCGCTCCAATCAGATTTTCCGGGACATCCTGGTAGTTTGCCAAGAGTTGTTTGGTGTCTTTGGGCAAACAATATCCGCCATAGCCGAAACTGGGATTGTTGTAATAATCGCCGATCCGCGGATCCAGGCAGACCCCCCGCAAAATAGAACGGGTGTCCAAACCTTTCATCTCCGCGTAGGTGTCAAGTTCGTTAAAATAACTCACTCGAAGGGCCAGGTAGGTGTTAGCGAACAGTTTGACAGCTTCTGCCTCGGTAAAGCCCATGTAGAGCGTGTCCACTTTTTCCTTGATTGCGCCCTCTTGCAGCAAGGCGGCAAAAGTGTGGGCCGCCTGAATAAGCAACTCGTCTTTTGGGTCGGTGCCCACAATGATCCGGCTGGGATACAAATTGTCATACAGCGCTTTGCTCTCCCGTAAAAATTCCGGGCTGAACAGGATGCGGGCGGCGGAATACTTTTTTCGCACGCTTTCGGTATAGCCCACCGGTACCGTGGACTTGATCACCAGAAAGGCCTGCGGATTTTCCGCAAGCACCAGTTCAATCACGCGTTCCACCGCACTGGTATCAAAAAAATTTCTGCTGATATCGTAGTTGGTAGGCGTGGCAATGATTACAAAGTCCGCCTCCCGGTAGGCGGAGCGGGCGTCCAGCGTAGCGGTCAGCCGAAGGTCTTTTCCGGCAAGATACCGTTCCAGATATTCGTCTTGGATAGGAGATTGGCGGCGGTTGATGCAGTCAACCTTTTCCGGAAGAATATCCACAGCGGTGACTGAATGGTGTTGCGCCAGGAGCACCGCGATGGAGAGACCCACATATCCAGTGCCGGCTACAGCGATCTTCATAGTTGTTTCCTTTCTGTTTCACGTCATATAGAAAGATTTGTACCATTCCGCAAATCGGCGAAGTCCGGTACGCAGAGGAGTGTGAGGCCGAAATCCAAAGTCCCTCTCCAGGGCAGCGGTATCCGCATAGGTCACCGGCACATCGCCCGGCTGCATTGGCACCAGCTGTTTATGCGCGTCAAAATCAAAATCCTGCGGCAAAACTCCGGCGCGGACCAGTTCCTGCTGCAGCACGTCCACAAAATCCAAAAGATTCTCCGGCTGGCTGTTGCCGATGTTGTATATCGCGTAAGGAGGAGACGGAAGCCCGTCCTTTCCGTTTCGCCGCTCCGGCGGCTTTGCCATGACCCGTACGACCCCCTCCACAATGTCGTCTATGTAGGTGAAATCCCGCTGGCAGTGACCGTAATTGAAAATTTGGATGGTTTGGCCTTTTCGCAATTTGTCGGTAAAGCCGAAATAGGCCATGTCCGGGCGTCCGGCCGGCCCGTATACGGTAAAAAAGCGAAGGCCGGTGGAGGGGATGTTATACAGCTTGGCATAGGCGTGCGCCATCAATTCGTTGGATTTTTTGGTAGCGGCGTACAGGCTTACCGGATGATCTGTCTTGTCATCGGTGGCGTAAGGGATCTTCTGATTGGAGCCGTACACACTGGAAGAGCTGGCATAGACCAGATGCCGTACACCGATTGCCCCGCCGTCATAGGAATGTCGGCATGCTTCCAAAATATTGTAAAAGCCAACAAGATTCGAATCGACGTAGGCATCGGGATTGTCGATGGAGTAGCGCACTCCGGCTTGGGCCGCCAGATTGACAACAATTTCAGGATGGTACTGCGCAAAGAGAAAGTTGATCAGATCGCGATTGGTCAAGTCGCCTTTTACAAAGGTAAAATCAGGCGAACAGAGCAGATCTCTCAGGCGCTCCCGCTTGATCCGAACATCGTAGTAGCTGTTCAGATTGTCAAGCCCGATGACCGGGACCGGTGGGTCTTGGTTCAGCAAACGTTTCGCCAGATTGGCGCCAATAAAACCGGCCACACCGGTAATAAAGACAGGTGAAGTTTTCACATCGCAACCCTTTCTTTTGTGAGGATCATTTTTTAAGCAGAATCCGGTGCAGTTCCTGAGCCAGTGCCGTGATGTTTTTTCTCTTTGCGACCAAATAGAGTAAATAACCCAGCAGATAAAGGAAAAAACCCTGGGCGCCGCCCCAAAACCAACCGCTGCCTATAAAAGCCAACGTAAGAGTAAATTCTGCAAGAACAGATTTTATCCGATTAAATTTCAAAGCTCTCCAAACCGTGATCTCAGAAAGCAGATTACGGATCATCAGTAGAAATACGATGGAGAATATAGTGAGGTCCAAACTTTGAAAACCGTATGCGACAATGGCTGTCGTCAATACACTCAGGATAAGAACGCCGCAATTTACAATAAAAATCCATTTTTCCTGTCGCAGAACTTTTTGGTAGGTGTTTGCCAGCAGCGATGTTTTCGCTTGATAGACACAGATGGGAAACAGAATGGTCATATAGCGTAAGCCATCCTGATATTGAGGAAGCCAAATGTCCAGAATTTGCTTCGCCGGATAGCACAGCAACAGCGAACCAAACAGGGTGATAACCAAAATATCCTCTATAAATCGGTAGGATCTTGCCAGATTTTTTTGCCGGAGAGTTTTAAGCGCGGGGAAGAGGGTCAGCGCCAGGGCGGAAATAAATATATTGAATAAATTGGAGATGCTTAAGGTGAGGGAAATTTTCCCAAACGCGATCAGTCCCCATTGATTTTGGATAGCCAATCGCACGATACCCACGATAAATATGGCGCACAAATTTCCCAGCATGATTTTCGAACCGCTGAAGAGAGTACCGCCCAATTCCCGAAAGACGTTATGCCATACATGTTGGATTGGCGCCGTGATAATGTCCTTGCAAATCAGCCCGGCCAACAACAACCCGGCAGCTTTGGTCGCGATATCCGCCAGCGCCATGAAACGGAAACTTACAGTTCCCCACGCAACGCACCGTTCCACAGCAATAAGGAACAACAACCGGCTGACAATGATGACAACAGAAGATGCAGCGGTTCGATTTGTGGCCTGGAGCAATTTTATCAGTGCCTCGCGCGGAACCTCCACCGCAGTATCCAACAAAACAAAGGCCATCACAAGAGCGTTTGGCATGCCGGAAGATGCGATCAGCAAAATTGGCAAAACGACTGCCAGATAGCCGGTCATTACGAAAAACTGGGTTTTGATCTTGCTCTTTTCTATATCCGTGTACGCCTTTCCGCCGCAGAAAAGGTATATACCGTCCGGCCAGCCCAACGCGATGATCCACAGGTAGGCTATGTAGAAAAGGTACAGCTGCCATTGAGAATACACCTCAACGCCGGAAAACCGTGGGATGTACAAGGTGACAAAGACGGTAACGCATAGATTGATCAGATTGGCGACAAATGCGGCGGAAAAATTTTGAAACAGTTTTTTGATCATTTGTATTCTACCTGGCATATTTCGAAGGGGGGGGTAAAGTGATCGCCCTCTCGTTGGCCTTGACCGACGCCAGAGAAAACAGCATAAGCAAAACACCAAAAAATTTATTTCTGTGACGGATAGCTGTTCCGGCGGTCCAGGTCCCTATACCAAATACCCATGCCGTAGCCAGAATACCAATAAATACAGTGGTCAACAGGGGATTGAAGGGGCTTTCGCGGCGGTGTCTGATAACGTACACCAAACAATACAGATAGGACATGGAGTCCAGTATGAACATGGCGGCATCCATGATATTTCGCCAATCGAACGGAACCGGCGAAAACAAGAAATAAAGGGCTTTCAAGGGGGACATGAGTATAACCTGCTGAACAGAACTGGCCTGCAGGTTCACCAGATAGGCCGACCCGCCAAAGTTTAGGTTGAACTGTGAGATCAAGGCGTCCGAGTTTTGCATAACCCCTTGAAATTTGGCTAAAAACAAGCGCGGGTTGAGCAGGATCACACCGGCGGCTATCCCAATCACAAATACGGTTGCCAATATATCTTTTCGAACAACAAATCGATTCCGGCTTGGCACATAAAACAAAAACAACAAGAGGTATCCGCCGGCAAACACGATGCTTCCGGCATGAAAAACGGAGGTTATGGCCATTGTCATCAGGCACAAGATGAGATATTTGGTCTTGGGATGTTGGTACCAGCAAAAAGCAAAATAGAAGGAAACGACAAAAAGGAACGCGATACTCGTTTCGCGATACACGACGGAAGAGTTGTAGACGGAATACGGGAAGAGCGCGATCCAATATGCTACTGTTTTTTGTACTTTGTACGGTACGTTTCCCTTCTCCATCACACGATAGATCACGCATATTGTAGAAATGCCGATCAAAACGTTGGTATAAGCCCCCAGGAGCGGTGAAGCGCCGGTAAACCGGAACAGGATGCCTAAAATTTTAGGATATACCCCGCCATATAAATTGCTCAAACCAGGATCCTGGCTGTATTGCCAGGCGGCAGTGTAATATTCCTGTATATCACCGTTCATATCAGAAAGCAAATCGGTTTGCGTGTCCAACGCAACGGCAAAAAGCCTCAAGAAGTATCCGATCAGCAAAGGTACGGAGAGGCTTTTTTTGCTTTTTAACGCCAGAACTACAACGAGGAAACTGTTAAAGGCAATGAGGCAGACATGGAGCCCGATATAATCGGTAAACTGACGCAGCAAATACAGCATCAGCGTTTCGATCAGAAAAACAAACCATAGTAAAATCATGAGTTCCCTTATGTATCAGAAGTGTATGTTGACCATTGCCGCAGATAAAAATCGGCCAGAGAACTGGCTACATCCGCAATAGCAAAGCCGTTGTTCTTTATGCAGGTGTTATCACTGGGGCTGCGTGCAGTTCCTTTTTGCGCAACGATGGCTTTTGCCCACGATACGGCGCTGTCCTTCAAATCCAGAAAAGCGATCCTATCGCTGATTTTGGCGTCTTTCGGTATAGCGGGCGAGCAAATCACAGGCAGCCCCATTGCCTGCGCCTCAATGGCGACGATGCCCAATCCTTCATACAGGGAAGGCATAAGAAATACATCCATAGCCTGATAGTAATCTTCTGCGTTGCGTTGTACCCCCGTAAAAATCACAGCATCGCTTATGCCCAGGCGGTGACATTTTTGAATCATTTTTTTCCTGAGAGGTCCGTCGCCTACCAATACCAGTTTGGCGGTTGGCTCCAGATGCTTTACCTGACAAAATATATCCAGAATGAACGAATGGTTTTTTGGGGCGGTAAAGCGTCCGACGTGCCCGATCAGAAAGTTGTCAGAGATATTCAGCGCGCTTCTGATGTCGTTTCGGGTATCCGGATTGAACGTGAACCGGGAAATGTCGATCCCGTTGTTGACCACACGGAACCGGCTGTCCTGCACCCCGCTTTTGCCGAATAGCCATTCGCCGGCCGATTGGGAGCAAGCAAACAGGTGCGTGGCATAATTTTTGATGAACCGTTTGTTCCAGTTGTATACAAATGTTCGCCAGGTGAAACGTGTGTTTGTCATGTGCGAGTGAGCGATTCGTACAGGCACGCCGGCCTTTTGAGCTTGCCGGAGGGCGTGGACGCTGGTAGCGTTTCTGTGGCAATGCACGATTTTGTATTCAGGATGGCGCACAAAAAAATTGTACAGTTCTTTGTTATAGCCATGATTCAAAATCGGATAATAGGGGTGTTTGATGCAGAAGATGCGCCCCCCCAGGCTCCTTATTTCATCATCAAAAAAACCTTTGTGTGAAGAGTTCAAAAGAAAGTCGAACTGAACGTTTTGGCGGTCGATCCTGCGATAGACATTCATCAAAAACGATTCGATTCCGCCCGCGTTCATGCTGTGCAAAATATGCAGCACTCGTATGTTGCTCATAATGCTCCTCTTTATCGGAAGAATTCGCGAAAATGTGCTGAATTGGACCTTCTCTGCAAAACGGCCATGACAGAGGGAAGATTCAGGTGTCTCAGCAGCCAGCGAAGATCCCGCCGGTTCATTCGTTTGTCACGGGCAGACAGCATTTCGCTTTTGCGCATCTGCTCATAGCGCTCCGGAATCGCTGCGGTTTCAAGGGCACAAGAATACAGAGTGATTTCGTCGGTAAACTCATCGGTAAGAAAACATTTACCAAATTTTTCCGCAAAAGCAATGATTTGGATCTTCGGCGTTTTTTGGAAAGAAACATCCAGCAGGCAAAGACATCCTTTTCGATTTTCTTCCGTCTGCCGCACTTCAACACCGAACCGGGTAGATTTGCAATCATCAAAACAAAAATTCCCCAAGCTATAGATTGCCGTTCCCAACTGATAGGATCGGATCCCCTGAATAACATGAGGATGGTGACCGATGATCGTGGCGCTTTGCGTATCAAGCAGCTTTTGCGAATACTGCCAATGCTCGTATTTGGGATAATGCGTATTTTCGTCTCCCCAGTGAAAACACAAAACCGGATAGCTGTTTTTTACTCGGGCGCTAGCGAGAAACGCATCAACGCTGTGAGGGGTAAGCGTGTTCAGTCTTCCGTTTTTGTCGGTGGCGTCGTAATGCCAGGCGTTGGTCGTATAGCAGCAAAAGGCGCCTATGGAAACGCTCTCGTAACCCTTGGTGAAGGTCAGGCTTTTTTTATCAATGCCACAATAAGCAATGCCGTTGGCCTCAAGAATTTCTAGTGTATCGTTCAATCCTCTTTCGCCGTAGTCATAGATGTGATTATTTGCCAATGTGACAACATTGATACCCAATTTCAGTAACAGCTGTATATTGGCCGGGTCATTCTTTAAGGGGAGTGTTTTATGTTCGTTAGTCGTACGCGATTGTGTGAATGGTGCTTCAAGATTTCCCACAACATAGTCGCATTGCGCGAAAATGGGCTGAAAACATGCCAGACGATCCAGCACCATATCCAGACCGTCGCGGGTACAGTCATACTTTCCGCTGAACAATATGTCGCCTAAAAACGCGATTTTCATCTAAGAGTTCTCCCTATATGGCAGGTGCGTTTTTTGCGTAAAGCAAAAACTTTTCGCCCAGTTCGTTATCAAACTGATCCGGAAAAAACGTCATATATCCGCTGCCGTCAAAGAATGTGATCTCGCCAAACCGTATTATCTCGTCCTGGTCATACAGGTCGATCCGCGCATGGGGAAAGGGTGCAGCAAGGCGTTGGGCGTACGCAAGCATGTCGGAATAATTTTTCGGGCGCGGGATGTTTCTGTTCAACGGCTTCTCATCCATACGTTCATAAGGCAATCGCTCAAAAGATTTGGTGAAGATTCCCAGTTTGGCGTCCGAGCCAACGGATCGATCCGCAATGACATACAGATATTCCGCTTTTCCTGCAAAGCAGAAAAACTTATAGTCGATAAGGCCGCCTTTTTCGGGATCAGACGGGATATATGCTTCGATCAAGATCCTGTGCCGGGCATTATCGTACACCCACTCACGGCCGGGATGCTTTCCCTGGACGGGCTCCACCCAGCGGGCAAGAGTCGAGTAGAACCTGTTTTTGTCAAGGGCGCTTTTGTCGCGGCAGATCAAAATGTCGTTTCCGCCGCCGCCCAAGGTGTCTTTGGCGACAAACTGTTGTGGAAGTGTATCCCAATCCACCTGTTCAGGACGTTCGTATATCCCATAAATGGGGTTCAGAATATGGGCAAGGCCTGCCTGCTTCACATAGTCGCGCACCGCGTACTTGTCCGCGCACTGTGCCATCAACGGATCGCGGTAGTTGAGTTTGTACCACTGCAGCTTTTCCGTATAACGGTGAGGTTCACGCAGATTTGGCCATCGGCCTGTTTTGATTCGATATTGAACACGTATCATCCAGCCATCCGGGATAAAACTCAAAAGCCGCATTATTTTGACTCGTACCGCACGATTTTGAATAAGGCGTTTGTACTGCACGCGCATTTCCTCCTCAAACCATGGCCGGCTGTCGGTCGATATCAGCAAGTTCGCTCAAATAGGCGTCAACCACGATCTGCCGGTCAAACTCCCGCTCGACCCTGGCCCGGCCGGCAAGTCCCATATCCCGGCGCTGATCCCATCGCAAAGCTAAAAACTTTTCGATCTGAGCCACCAGGTCCTGAGTATCCCGCGGCCGGCAGATCAATCCGTTTACGCCGTCCTCTACTATCTCACGGCAGCCGCTGCGGTCGGTCGTGATCAGCGGACGCCCGCAGGCGGCGCTCTCCAGAAGCACATTGCTCATCCCTTCAGGATAATAGGTGGGATGGATCGTGCAGCTGCTCATTGCCTGAAAAGGCAAAAGATCGTTTTGAGGGCCATGATACTGGATCACGCCCTGATCGGTGAGCTGCGCCAGCGTGCGGCGGTAGGTTTCGTCTGTGCAAACACCAAGAACATGAAACACAGTTTGGGGATGGGTCTGGCGGATGATCGCCGCGGCTTCAAGGTATTGGTCGATACCCTTTTCCCGTAAAATGCGTGCCATGAACAAAAAATGTATTTTCTCTCCCTTCGGATAGGGGAGAAGATGGTACTGGCACAGATTTACCCCGGAACCGGGCAGCAGGCCTTGCCTGGCGGCTGCGATCCCATGCTTTTGGAAAAAGGCCCGATTTTCCGAGTTCTGAAAAAAGATCTTTTGCGCTTTTCGCGCGGCTATACGATACAGGCGCAGGGTGATGTATTGAAGAATACCGGGATTTTCTACCGCGGTGCCTAATCCGGATATATTCATAACATAGGGGACGCCGCACCGGGAGGCGGCTATGCCACCGTAGATATTTGGCTTGATAGTGTAGGTGAAGAGCATGTCAATGCGGTTTTCCCGCAGGATTTGCGTATAGGAACGCAACAGCCGCAGATCGGTAAACGGGTTAGTACCGTGGCTGGCTATCGGTGTGTTGATATAGTGGCATCCGGCGTTTTTGGCGGCGGTATGACCGTCGCCAAAAACGCTTTGCGGAAACGACACATACACACGATGACCTTTTTCCCGCAGTGCGTCGATCAATTCTTTCCGGAATCGGAAAATCACCATTTCGCTGTTTCCAGCCAGCATGATGTTGGCCAATTGTATATCACCTGGTCTTCCGTATGAGATATGCGGTGTCAAATCGCGGATTTCAAAATCTCTTCCTGATACTCGTGAACGATTTTCTGGATCCGCATGGTGCTTACGGCGCGTTCTTCCAGGTCGATCCTCCCCTCGCGGATCCCGCGATGCCCCAGCACGACCAAAACGCTCTGGGCCAGTATCTTCATATCCAGAAGCAGGCCAATGTGTCGTGTGTACTCCCGGTCAAAGTAGACTTTATTATAGATGTCCACATAATCGCGTCCATTGACCTGAGCCAGGCCGCTGATACCGGGCGGGACAGCATAGATCCCATAGTACCAGCGCAAAAACTGGATCTCTTTTTCGCTCTCGATAAGCGGGCGGGGCCCGATCAGACTCATATCGCCTTTGAACACATTGATAAGTTGTGGAAGCTCGTCAATAGAGGTCCGGCGCAAAAAGGCCCCCAGCCGGGAAATATAGAGCGAAGGGTTTTCCAGATCGCCAGTGGCCACCTTATCCGGCGCCGTGGATTTCATGGTGCGGAATTTAATGATCCTGAATGGTTTGCCGTTTTTGCCGATCCGCTCCTGCAGGAAAAAGATGCTCTCATGGGGACTGCTGAGTTTTTGTAGAAACGATATGGTCAAAAAAAGTGGAAAAAACAAGATCAGAGCGAATAGCGACAAAAAAATCTCCGCGATCCTTCTGCAGGCAATGTAACGTTCCTGACGTTTGCAAAGCCGCACGCGGTTTTGTTCATGCAGCGCCAGAATACCGCTTTCTGTGATGCGCTCCATTGATAGATCATCCTCTCTCGCAACCGATTTTTTCTATCCTATAAAGAGAACGCAAAACCCCAAAAGAAGGTTTGCGCCACTTTGTTACAGACCAATGCAACAGGCTCCTTTGCGGGGAAGCCGGTCGACGGATTTACCGGAAAAAAGCAAAAACATTTATTGTCGATCGGATAAACGCTTTTGTCTTTTTCCGCCAAGACGCGACGGAAACTCGCAAAGCCTGCCAACCACGCCATTGCCCTTTCCGCAAAATTCGCCTTGCGGAAAGGGCATATTGGCCCGTGGTAATTGTGTCAGGCGCAGCCGGCCCGCAGGGGCCGGTCACGCCCACAGAGTGTTACTCCTTGATCTTCTTGTAGGCAAAGGCCAGAACCGCCAAACCGGCGGCAATGCCAAGCGCGGCCACATATTCCAGGAAGTTTACGCCGGTCTGTGGAGCGTACACAACAGCCGGAGTGGTAGCGCTGGGAGTGGAAGTGCTGCCGGAAGTACTGCCGGAAGTATCGCCGGCAGGAGGAGCGGAGGGCGCCTGGCCCACTACGACGACCACCGGCGAAAAGCTGTCAAAAGTACCACTGATCGTGCCGCCTTCAGCTGCCGTACCGGAACCAACTACTTCCCACAGACCGCTGCTGCTGCGTTTGTGCAGCATGATATAGGTCTGGCCTTTTACGATTCCGTTGATCCGGAAGGTAAAGGTGTCGGAGCCGGCGGCATTGAGATCGAACGCGGTCAGAAAACTCATAGTGCTGAGCTCGTTTTGAACAGCCGCGGGCAGGGTGCTGGTGTTAATGCTGTTCTTCTGCAGCATGTCCGCGGCAGAGCCGTAGCCCTGCAGTTCCGTGACCACGTCGGCGGCTACGTCCTTGACTTCGGCCAGATAGCCTTTCGAGGAGGTCACATCGCCGGCGGACGGTTTGTTGGAACCAACAGCGCTGCCGACAAAACCTGCGGCAAACGTGCTGGTCGCCATGGCAGCGGCCAGCGCCAGGGCGCCAACGGTTGCCAAAAGCTTCTTTTTCATCTTGAATTCCTCCGAACATTACTATATTTCATAAAGGCATCCGCGCTCCACGAGCCACACGGCTGCTTTTACGACTGCTTCAGCGGGAGTTCCCCGGTAAGGACCCCCATTACCAGATAGCGGTTCAGCCGGTTGCTCATCAGGCAGGTGGACAGAATGATAACCCGATCCCCGTACATAGGGCACAAATCCGGGTTAATATTGGCCTCCAGATCGCGCAGCGAAACCACATTCTCAAAAAATGTATGGTAGGTTTGTTTATCGGTGAAATCGTTGTAGTACAGAATGTGCAGATTGTCGTGCGGAACACCGGCAAAAATGCGATATGTCCGCTTGGCGTCTGGTGTATAGATGTCGATCACAGCGTCCTCACGGGCCAGATCCAACTGGGAAACATATTGTTCCAGCGTGCTGAAAAACGTGCTTTCGTCCCGCATGTTGTGGCCGTATAAAACGGTCACCGGATCCTCGAAGGTGATGGAGTTGTATGCACCCTCGGTATAAATGGAGCCGGCTGAGGAGTATTCACCGGTTATGCTGTGACGCAGGTAGAACGAATCATCCTCCGGCCGCTGCAGAACAGGAAAAGACATGTCGGTGCCGGGGATGTCGATCCAGGCGTAAATCTCCTCGTTGATGTCCCACAGCGCTTGCCAGTCGATCTCCAAACCCGCAGGTTCCGGGGAAGGGGAGGCCGTGGCTTCAGGAGGCGTGGGTAAGGGATGCACAACCGACTCGGGAATCTTTGCCCGGGAATTTGCCTGAACCAAAAATGAGGCGCTGCTCACAGCTACGATGGCTGCCAGTGCTGCGGCGAGAGTCCATGCTGTTTTTTTCTTCATCGGCTTTTGCCCCCGTCCGTCTCGCCGTATTGTTTGGAATAGTACCCGTATTTGGTGTATTTGTAGTAGTAAGGGTTGTTTCGCGCTTCGACCCGGTTCAACACCACGCCCATCAGTTCACAGCCGGAACGTTCCAGTTCTTTGAGGGAGTCGGCGATCAGGGTGCGCGGCGTAACTCCGCCCCGAACCACAAGGATGGCACCGTCGCAGTGCGAGGCGATCAAGGCGCCGTCGGCCACGTTGGTCAAAGGCGGTGTGTCCACTAGTACATAATCGAATTTCTCGGCAAGAGCGTCCAGCATCAGCGGGAAACGTTTGCTCTGCAAAAGCAGCGTGGGATTAAAAACGGTGTGGGAAGTGGGTACCATATAGGCGTTGCGCAGGTTGGTCTCGTAGATCACGTCCGCAAGCGGCACTTTACCGGCCAGATAGTGCGTGAGCCCCATGTAATCCCGCTCGGTGCTTGTGATCTGCCAGCGGGAGCGCATCATCGACTTACGGATATCCGAATCCACCAGCACAACGTTTTTTCCTGAGGAAGCCAGCATTCGCCACAGATTTACGGAGATGTGGCTCTTTCCCTCACCCGGCGTGCTGCTGGTAATAACAATTTTTTTGAAGTTGTCACCGCAGAAATTAAGATTGATGCGCAGCCGGTTTAAGGCTTCTTCGGCCTCATACGGCAGAGCGCCAATGTTTCGCAAGGTCAGTGTATTCATCGGATCAGGCTCCTTTTTTTCGGTGTGCTTTGCCGGAGTTGAGGCCCGGGATACCCGACCGGCCAGTATGGCTTGTCGCCTCCTGGCCGCATTCGGGAACAACAGCCAGGGGCACCAGGCCAAAATAACGCTCCAGTTCATCGGAAGAACGGATCGTATCGTTCATCAGATAACGTATCAACACAATAGCGGAATACAGCAGCAGGGCCGCCAGTGCTCCGATCAAGGTGTTTTTGAACAGGCTGGGACTGCTGGGCTTGTTCGGGATCACCGCGTCCTCGGCGATATTGGGAGCGGACGAGTCCATAACGGCAGGAAGCCATGTAATGCCGAGTTCAGCCATCTCATTGGCGATCTGCGCCGCTAACTCCGGGTCTTTGTCCTCCACGGTGATCTGCAAAATGCGAGTGTCGGCCGGGTTGGAAATGGTGATTTGTCGGCGGAGCGTTTGCGCTGTCGTATCTTCCAGAGCGAGATTTTGGATCACGCTTTCCATCATTGGCCGGCTGAGCAGCAGGATCTCATAGTCTGCTGTTAGCGAAGCGCCGATCTGCAGGTCGCTTAAATCCACCACCGAATCGTTTGATGCCGACACTACATACAGGGAAGCGGTCGCCTGATACAGCGGAGTGATAAAAAAGCAAGTAACGAGGGCGGCGATGATGGCACCGGCCACAAGCGCCGCCGTGATCCATTTGATGCGCTGGCGGAACAGAAAATAGATCTCAGACAGGTCGATCGTTTCCTCATTCCACTGATGAGGAGGGGTGTGGTGTTCCATTTGCAATCATTCTCCTTGTTCGGTCTGGTTGTATTCGGTGTAAAACAGATGGATCACGGTTTTGCGCAGATCCTGCTCATCTGTGTAAAATTCCATGAATTCCTCTCCCGCAACGGCCTCGCCCTGGATAGCCAGCGTGCCGCCGTCAGCATAGCTGCGGCAGCGTTCCGCCAGTTCGGTAATGGTCCCGCTTCCCATATCGGTGACCATATAGGGGGTGAGCATTTGATACAACTCCGCCATAGAAGAGGCATTTTGAGACAGCTTGGCCTGCAGCTGGCGGGTCAGGCCGTTCAGGTATTGGCGATGTCGGGCCATTCGATTCAGGTTGCTCTGATCCTCTACGTTTTGACGGGCACGGATAAAGTTGTAGGCCTGCTGACCGTTGAGGGTAATGGTTTCTCCCTGTTTCAAACTGGGATCAACGGCGGAAAAATCGTCCTGAACAGTGACGGTCACACCCTCCGCCCAGTCGTTGAGCACCGGGATTGCCTCCATCTGAAGAGCGATGTATCCGTCAATGGCCGTATTATAGAGATAGCGGGAAACGGCCCATACGGTGTTCTCGCAGCTGTCCTCAAAGCCGCTCCCATAAAAATGAGACAGAGCCAGTTGGCCGGTAAAGCTGCCGGCCGGAGTGCCGTCCATTGCCAGAACGCGGATCTGGGCCATGGTATCCCGGTTCAGCTGAAGAATGTGATAGGTTTTGGCGGCATCATCTACAACCGCCAGAAGCAGTACGTCCGCCTGCCCGCCCACATTGAACCCTTCTTCTTGCCGGACTTCGCCGGGTTTATCCACCCCAATAAACAGATAGGAGGATACATCCGGAGAGAGGACATAGGGCTTTCCGTCAAAATAAATCGGTTCCAAAGAAGAGTCTGTCCCTAGCATTTCCTCCACGGTTTTCCCGGCCGGGTCGCTGGTTCTGGCGGGGTCGGTTCCTATGCATCCCACAGCCATGGTCAAAACAAGAAGCGCCGCCGCCAGCAGTTGCCCTCGAACGGCGCGGTTCATGGATGTACCTCACATAGAAGATCGTTTCCTGTAAGGCGCAGAAGTTCTGCGCCAAGCCGGTCGATCCGCTGCAGTACCGGCTCGCCTAACTTTCGGCAAATGCCCCTTCGTGCCTGCCCCAGATTGGGAGCGCGCTCTCGCAGGTTGTGGCAGTCACTGCCCAACAGATGGGCCTGCCCTTGCGCCAACCAGCGCAGACAGAGCCCTCGGCGCCGGAAGGAGAGGAGCGCGCCGGCATTGATCTGCAGCAGGATTGGCAGTTCCCAAATGCGGGTCAGCAACTCGGGATCGTGCTGCAGGGCGTAGAAACGCTCAAAATGGGCCAGAATAATGCGCAGCCCGCGATCCAGTGCCAGAGCAGACAACACATCCAACTCATAGCTGGTCCAGGCCGAGAAAGGCATCTCCAGCAGAAGAAGATCTGTGCCCTGAATGCATAGCTTTTCCAAGCATTCCTGTTCTTCTATGCCTGAGTGAAACGCCACTTCCGCCCCTATGCGGACCTGGGGAAGATCCGGCGTCAGATGGGGGGAAAGGCGCTGCCACGCATGGTGCCGTTTTTCAAGAAATTCTGCGAGCGGCTGACGAGCACCGTAATAATGCGGTGTAGCCACCATCACGTTGGTGCCGTCCTGTGCGGCACGCCGCATCATTTCCAGGCTGGTAGCCACACTGTTACTGCCATCGTCCAACTGCGGGAGAATATGGCTGTGAAAATCAATTATCGCGGACGTTACACGCATAAGGACAATCACCTTTTTCAAAAACCTGCTTATATACTTTCTGAATACGATTTGATCACTTTATGAATACATGATGGGTATACAAAAACGCCCTGCATAACACAAGCCGGGCGGCAAAGAATAATTCATTGCAGGAAATACGTACGGAAAATGCCGCTGGGCATTTTCCACAACAAGATAGTAGCACGGAATAAAGGAAAAATCAACAGTTATTAAACAAAATGTACCCCAAATGAAAACTTCTTTCGGTCATACTAGTAGGGTGATGATAAGGAGGTGATAGAATGGTTGACTTCGGAGACAGGCTGAAAGAATTGCGCAAGCGTTCAGATCTCTCTCAGGAGCAGCTTGCACAGCGCCTGGGAATCACGAAAGGTATGATTTCCAGCTATGAAACGTCCATGCGGATGCCAAGCTATCCGATTTTGCTGAAGATCGCGCATCTGTTCAATACTTCTACCGATTATTTATTGGGGATGGATCAAAGTGACAGCCTTGATATTTCCGGGTTGACCGAAAAGCAAAAGGCGATCGTTTGTGAAATTGTAAGCCAGTTCAGGGCCTTTTCCGGTGAATGACTGCAAAAACTTCCGCTAAAACGGCGGCAGGGATACATCCATACGGCGAAACCATAGTTGGAACGCCTACGATTCGCGTGTAACGGGGGCGAAAAAACGGCTGGTCATGGGCCGTGCTGGCAATCGTGCTTCGTACCGGCAGCGCCTTTGCTTCCTTCGGGAACAAAATGACGGATACAGGAGTTTTTCCGTCTGTGGACAACAAAATCGGCATGGCCTTGAAAGGCCATGCCGATTTTGTTTGTTCCTACGCGCCGGACCGCGTTGAAAAAAGATCAGTTTTTGGAAAAACCCGCATCCCGGATGCGATCGGTATAGGTGTTGCGACAGCCCAGCAGGGTCAATGCGGCGATCACAGCCAGACCGAACAGGGGGAACCAGGGAATCATCCCGCTTTGCGCCGTTTCCAGCCCCATCTGCAGCAGGCCCGGCGCCGGCAACACAAGTACAACAAAAGCTGTGCCCATCACAAGGCGATAGGCAAGGATGCGGCCGGGGGTGTTTCGGTACAGGATGCGGGCGGAAATGGTCAACAGCAAAATCAGCCCGCTGTACAGCATGGCGGCGGCTGCGACGATTTGAAGCGCGAGCGCGGCCAGGCTGCCAAATCCGGCCGCAAACATTCCGAACAGCAGCGCGTATCCTTCCACATCGCCCAGTTCACCCGCCGGTGTTTGGTCCAGCAGGGAGATCGATTCGCTCAGCAGTGTGTCCGCCATGCAAAACAGTGCCGTCCCGGCCGCCAAAAGAAGCAGAGAGGGGAGACCCAGCAAAAGCAGATTCCGGTTGGCAGTCGACATACGAACATCTCCTTTCCTAGTAAAGGGCCGCTGGTTTTCCAGAGTGTTGACAGGGCGGCTCAGTAGTCGATCTGCATGCTGCCGTTCATGCACTCGTCGATGGTCTGCCGCAGCCATTCCACCGCGCCTTCCGCGTCCCGCTCCTTTACGTACAGCCACATCCGGTAGTTGTTTTGATACAAAGGTTCGGTGCCATACAGATGGCAAAACCGCTCCCACATGGAGTAGATGATGTCCCGGAAAGACTGAAACACCAGCGGTACGATGGTGTTTCCGGAAGCCAGTGCCAGTTCATGCTGAAAATTATAGGCCGCCTCCACCGCTTGCGGTATATCGGCGGGCGCTTGCAGCACTTCCAGCTCACGACGCAGCGCTTCCACCGTCCTGTCCGAAATGGTGGGCACGGCCTGCCGCAGCGCGAGCCCTTCCAACGCAAACCGCACTTCCAGGATAGAGCGGATCTCGTCCCGGCGCATCCGGCCGCCGCGGTATTTCAGCACCAGCATCAAGGTGTCCAGATTGCCGTTTCGCCGGTAGTCGGCTACATAGGTGCCGCTGCGGGGTTTGACCGTCAGGAATCCGCAGCCCTCCAGTTCCGCAATGCCGCTGTTCACCACCGAACGGCTCACCCGGGTCTTTTCCGCCAGTTGGCGTTCCGGAGGCAGCCGGTCGCCGATCTTCAGATCTCCGCGCAGGATCATGTCCAGCAGCTGTTCCATGAACAACTCTTTCAATGTGGGCGGACGGATCGTCTGAAAATCCAAAGCGCACACCTCACAGTCCAACTTTTTGTCAAAATTTTGTTTGGATTTAGTATAGCAAAAGCCGCGTCGGCACACAAGAGGAACGTCAGTTCCCACAGTGGGGATGCAAAATTGGCCATACCAGATAAGCATGGCAAAATGACTGCTTTTCGCTATGTTTTTGGTGCATAACAGCTAAATATTTTAGAAATTAAAAGGTTTTATTGACGAAGTGTTCTATGAGATGCTATGATGTTAAAAAAATAACCAATTTGGTTCAACCAGTTTGATGAAACAGGAGGCAGATGGAATGGACAATGTGCGGATCCTGGAGATCAAGCAGAGCGTTTTTGCGGACAACGACCGGGATGCGGATAAGGTGCGGCAGGAACTGAAGCAGAAAAAGGTCTTTCTGCTGAATTTGATGTCCAGCCCCGGGTCTGGCAAGACCACCACCCTGAGCCGGACGATTGAAAAGCTGAAAGACCGGCTGCGCATCGGGGTGATGGAAGCAGACATCGACTCGGACGTGGATGCCCGCGCCATCGCCCGGCTGGGTGTGCGCGCCATTCAGCTGCACACCGGAGGCATGTGCCACCTGGACGCGGACATGACCCGCCAGGGCCTGTGGGGTATCGGCACCGATGAACTGGACCTGGTGGTGCTGGAAAACGTGGGCAATCTGGTCTGCCCGGCGGAGTTCGATACCGGCGCCGTCAAGAACGCCATGATCCTGTCGGTGCCGGAAGGTCACGACAAGCCGCTGAAGTACCCGCTGATGTTCTCCATCTGCGACGTGGTGCTCATCAACAAGGTGGATGTGCTGCCCTACTTTGACTTCGACATGGACAAGTGCCGGGAGTACGTGCGTATGCGCAACCCGAACGCCCGCGTTATCCCGATCTGCGCCCGCACCGGGGAGGGGATAGACGCATGGGCCGACTGGCTGGAACAGCAGGTCCGCGCCTGGCAGCAGGACGATCAATAACCACAGAACCGAACTTACAGGAGGAAATCGCATGGCAGCCTTACGGCCGAAGATCGTGAAACTGGCAAAAATGGTGGGTGGATTGACCGGCATGGTCAACACCATCGACGAGAACGCCCCCGAATACTATTCGCTGGATTGCGTGGTGTCGGATGAACAGGCGGACGTGGCCCTGACCTTGGGCCTGCGCAAAGAGCGAACCGCCGAGTACGTCGCCAAAAAGTGCGGCCTTCCGGTGGAGCAGGCCCACCGCATCCTGATGGAACTGGCGCAGATCGGCGTGTGCAAGGTCTACCACAACGAGCAGGGCCAGGAGGTCTTTCTGGTGCAGATCTTTGCGCCGGGCATCCTGGAGATGATGGTCAATAACAAAGAACAGCTGGAAAAGCATCCCCAGATCGGCAAGGCGTTCGAGGAGTACACCCGGCTGCGCATCGCCCACATCGCTCCCAACCTGCCCATGGGCGCGGGCATGATGCGGGTCATCCCCATCGAGACCGCCATCCAGGGCGACAGCCAGAGCGTGCCGTACGAAAAGCTATCCTATTATCTGGAAAAGTACGATACCTTCTCGGTGTCGGACTGCTCCTGCCGCCGGTCCCGTCGGGTGCTGGGGCAGGGCTGCGGCCATCTGGAGACCGATATGTGCATCCAGATGGGCACCGGCGCGGAGTACTACATCCGCACCGGCCGGGCCCGGCAGATCACCCGGGAGGAGGCGCTGGAGATCCTCAGGCGTGCGGAGGAGAACGGCCTGATGCACCAGATCCCCAACATCGAGGGGCTGGGCGAGTCCGCCGCCATCTGCAACTGCTGCGCCTGTTCCTGCTTCGCCATGCGGGTGGCCACCCTGTTCAACACGCCGGACGCCATCCGCTCCAACTACACCGCCACCGTCAACAAGGACAACTGCGTGGCCTGCGGCCAGTGCGTGGAGAATTGCCCCACCAACGCGCTGCGGCTGGGGCAGAAGCTCTGCGCCAGGACCCCGGTGGAACCGCCCCGGTACGATAAGGTGCGGGACCATGTGTGGAGCGAAAAGAACTGGAATCCGGATTACCGGGAAAACCGCAAGGATGTGACCGAGGGCGGCACCGCCCCCTGCAAGACCGCCTGCCCGGCCCACATCGCGGTACAGGGCTATATCAAGCTGGCGGCCCAGGGCCGGTACACCGAAGCGCTGGAACTCATCAAAAAGGAGAACCCTCTTCCGGCGGTCTGCGGGCGCATCTGTCCTCACGGCTGCGAGTCCGCCTGCACCCGGGGCGAGATCGACGAACCCATCGCCATCGACGAGATCAAGCGGTTCATCGCCGACCAGGACATGAACGAGGCGACCCGGTTCATCCCGAAAAAACGCCACGACTACGGCAAACCTATCGCGGTGATCGGGGCCGGCCCGGCGGGCCTGTCCTGCGCCTATTATCTGGCCATCGACGGCTACAAGGTCACCGTTTTTGAAAAGCAACCCATTCCGGGCGGTATGCTCACCCTGGGGATCCCGGCCTTCCGGTTGGAAAAACAGGTGGTGGATGCTGAGATCGAGGTGCTGCGCCGGATGGGGGTGGAGTTCCGCTGCGGCGTGGAGGTCGGCCGGGATGTGACCATCCCGCAGCTGCGCGGGCAGGGCTTTGCCGGCTTCTATCTGGCCGTCGGCGCCCAGGCCGGCCGCAAACTGAACATCCCCGGCGAGGACGTGGAGAACGTGGTGGCCGGCGTGGATTTTTTGCGCCGCATCAACCTGGGAGACGCCCCCGCGCTGCATGGCAGGGTGGTGGTGATTGGCGGCGGCAACGTGGCCATCGACGTGGCCCGCAGCGCCGTGCGAACCGGCGACGGCCAGGTACAGATGTTTTGTCTGGAGAGCCGGGACGAGATGCCCGCGCTGGACGAGGAGATCCAGGAGGCGCTGGATGAGGCCATCGACCTTCAGAACGGCTGGGGCCCCCGGGAGATCCTCACCGAGAACGGCCGGGTCACCGGGGTGGTGTTCCGCCGCTGCACCCGCGTATTCGCTGAAAACCGCCGGTTCGCGCCGGTGTTTGATGAGAGCGATACCATCACCGTTCCGGCGGATCATGTGCTGCTGAGCGTGGGCCAGAGCATCGACTGGGGCGGCCTGCTGAAGGACACCCGGGTACGGCTGAACCCGGGCGGCACCGCCATCGCGGACGGCTTTACCTACCAGACCGACGAGCCGGACATCTTTGTGGGCGGCGACGCCTTCACCGGCCCGAAATTCGCCATCGACGCCATCGCGGCAGGCAAACAGGCGGCCATCTCGCTGCACCGGTTCGTGCAGCCCGGCCAAAGCCTGACCTACGGCCGCGACCGGCGGGAGTACCACAGCCTGGACAAGGACAATCTGGTGGTGGAAGGCTTCGACACCACGCCCCGGCAGCGGGCCGGCCATACCCGGGCCGACAAACGGGGCTTTGCCGATACCCGCCTGACCTTCACCGAGGAGCAGATGAAAAAGGAGACCCGGCGCTGTCTGGGATGCGGCGCGGTGGTAGTGGACGAGTACATGTGTGTGGGCTGCGGCCAGTGCACCACCAAATGCAAGTTTGACGCCATCTCGCTGGTGCGCACCCGGGACGCCTTTGCCCCGGTGTTTGAAAAACTGCCCATTGCCGTGGCCAAGTACGCGGTCAAGCGCACCGGGCGGATCGCGGCCCATGCTATCACAAAGAAGGAAGACTGACCATGCATGAATTGGGGATATTGAGCGCGATGGTCAAAACCATCGAAGTGGTCGCCCGGGAAGAGAAGCTACAGCGCATTGAAAAGATCGTGCTGCAGGTAGGGGAGTTGTCCGGCGCGGTACCTTCCTATCTGGAAAGCTGCTACCCGGCGGCGGTGTACAAGACCTTTTTGCAGGATACCCGGCTGGAGCTGGAGATCGTGCCCGGCATCGCCCGCTGCAACCAGTGCGGCGAGGAGTTCAACGCCGTGGCCTGTGACCTGCAATGCCCGGCGTGCGGCTCCCGGGCGCTGACTGCGCTGAGCGGACGGGAGCTTGTGATCAAGGAAATCGAAGGCTGTTGACAAAGCAAGGAGGCTGTCATGGAAACGAAAAAACGCAAAGCGGAAATTTGGATCAAGTGGATCATGTTTACGGCCGCCATCACCGGCATGGCGATCCTGGCCGGGTTTTACCCGGTGCAAGGCAATGTGCCCCTGATCGTGATCCCCTCCATCCTGGTGCTGCTGTTTTCAAAACCGGTATTTTTTGAGCGGCTCAAACTTACCACCCTTCTGGTGATGCGGATCCTCATTGTGGTCGCGGCACTGCGGCTGTTCAACCCCCAGGTGTATGTGGACGTGATCATGCTCATGCTCATCGTCAACATTCTGGAGGCCACCTTCACCGACCTGCTGCGCCATAAGTGCTACTGGAACGCGGTATCCGGCTTCGCGGTGGCGCTGGGTGTGATCTCACTGCGGGGCCTGTGGCAGTTTGACGCCCCCTTTGGCGACTACTACCTGGCTCAGGGCGCTCTGCCTGTCATCACCCTGCTCTACGCCATCGCTTACACGATATGGAATTGGATCTTTGTCACCGACGAGTTCTCCTCCTCGGTAGCGCTGATGCACGTGGGCTTTTTGAGCGCGCCGCTGCTGGGATGCCTGTGCACGTTGGGCCTGGGGGTATACGGCGGCATCGGCATGTGGCTGCTGCTGCGGGCCAACTCTCTGTCCGTCGGCGGCTGGATGCAGATCGGCGCCAAGGAGTGGTTCGAGCGGGAGTTCTACAACGAGCGGTTCGACCGGTTCGTGAAATGGACCAGGAGAAAGCCGGTGCAGATCGTCTGCATGCTTATCAACCTGGCGCTGATCGCTATCTGCCTGGTCCTTATGGCGCAGAACGGAGGCATCCGGTTTGAGCCTTCGCCCCTTTTCCTGTAACAGGAGAAACGCTCCCTCTTAAAGGATAAGCGCTGTGAATGCGGCCGCCGGCGGGATGTATGCCCCGCCGGCGGCCGCGTTTCTGTGACGGCGCGCCCCGCTTCGGTTGAAAAGACGCGGGCCCTGTGTTATCATAGTAAAAAATTGCAGGATTTCGCAAAGAGCGCCCCGCGCCCCTGGGGCGCTCTTTCCTTACGCGCCATCCGCGCATATCTGGAAAGAAGGAAATTGCCCATGCAGGACCGTACCTATCTGTTTGAACAGGCCCCCGTGCCGCGGGCGGTGATGACCATGGCGGCCCCGACCATTGCCAGTTCGCTGGTCATGATATTGTACAACCTGGCCGATACCTATTTTGTGGGCATGCTCAACGATCCCGTTCAAAATGCGGCCGTTACCCTGGCCGCGCCGGTGCTCCTGGCCTTTAACGCGATCAACAATCTCTTCGGCGTGGGCTCCTCCAGCATGATGAGCCGGGCGCTGGGCCGGGGCGATCGGGAAACGGTGCGACGCAGTTCCTCGTTCGGCTTTTGGTGCGCACTGCTCTGCGGCGTGCTGCTTTCACTGGGCTTTACCGCCTTTTCCGGTCCGGCGCTGGCGGTGCTGGGCGCAACGGCGGAAAACGCCGCCGCCACCTCCGCCTACCTGTTCTGGACCACCAGCTGCGGCGCGGTGCCCGCGATCCTGAACGTGGTGCTGGCCTATATGGTCCGCAGTGAGGGCGCGGCTCTTCACGCGGGCATCGGTACCATGAGCGGCTGTTTTCTGAACATTCTTCTGGACCCGCTGTTCATCCTGCCCTGGGGCCTGAACATGGGGGCTGCCGGGGCAGGCCTGGCGACCTTTCTGTCCAACTGCGCGGCCTGCGGGTATTTTCTCGTTCTGCTGGCGGTGCGCCGGGGCCGCAGTTCCATCAGTCTGCGGCCGGCGATGCCGGGCCGGGCGGTGGTGCTGGGGGTCTGCGCGGTAGGCGTACCCGCCGCGGTGCAGAACCTGCTGAACGTGACCGGCATGACCGTGCTGAACAACTTCACCTCCGCTTACGGGTCCGACGCGGTGGCCGCCATGGGTATCGCCCAGAAGATCAACCAGGTGCCGTTCTATGTGGCGCTGGGGCTGTCCCAGGGCCTGATGCCGCTGGTCAGTTACAACTATGCCTCCGGTGACCATCGCCGGATGAAGCGCTGTATCCTGTTTGCCCTGCAGGTGGCGCTGGCGTTTTTGACCGCGCTTTGCCTGTTCGACTGGACCTGCAGCGAGCAGCTGGTGCGCCTGTTCATGAAAGACCCGGACATCGTGGCCTATGGTTCGCGCTTTCTGCACGGCATGTGCCTGTGCCTGCCGTTTCTCGGGGTGGATTTTCTGGCGGTGGGCGTGTTTCAGGCCTGCGGCATGGGCAGCCGGTCGCTTCTGTTCGCCATTCTGCGCAAGGTGGTCATGGAGATCCCCGCATTGGTCCTTCTGAACCGGCTCTGGCCGCTCTACGGCCTGGCCTATGCGCAGACAACGGCTGAGATCATCCTGTGCGTGGCTGCCGCCGTCGTGCTGCGCAGGCTGTTTCGGGACCTGGGCGATCCGCCGGCCCCCGATCCGGCCCGCCTTGCAAAAACGGAGCAAAAAGAGTAAAATATCTCTGAGTATATCCAGGCGGGGGATTTGCGCCCCAGAGCGATATACTGCGTAAAACGACCCAAAAGAAAGGCGGTGTGCTATGGCGCTGAGCATGACCGGCTACGGCCGGGGCAAAGCGGTTCTCAACGGGCGGGACCTGACTGTGGAGATCCGCAGCGTCAACTCGCGGTATTTTGAGTATTCCTCCCGGCTTCCCCGGGCCTGTCTGTATCTGGATGACCGGCTGAAAAAGCTGCTTTCCGGCTCCATCAGCCGGGGCAAGGTGGAGCTGAGCCTGCAGCTGCAGACCATTGGCGTCAGCGATGTGGAGGTCCAGGCGGATGTGCCCCTGGCCCGCAGCTACCTGGAGGCGCTGCGCCGGATCTCGGAGGGCTGCGGCGTGGCCAACGATGTCAGCGCCGGCATGCTGGCCAGGTTCCCCGACGTGCTGGCGGTGCGCCATGCCCAGGTGGACGAGGAACAGCTGGCCGCCGATGTGGAAACGGTCTGCCGGATGGCGCTGGACGGCTTTCTCACCATGCGCACGGCGGAAGGGGCCAAGCTGGAAGCGGATATCCTGTCCCGGCTGGACACTCTGGAAGAGGACGTGGGCCTGGTGGAACGGGACAGCGCCGGCCGGGTGGCGGCATATACCCAGCGGCTGTATGCCCGTTTGCAGCCCCTGCTGGAGGACCGCTCCATCGACGAAGCCCGCATCCTGACCGAGGCGGCTATCTTTGCGGACAAGACCGCCGTGGACGAGGAGACGGTGCGGCTGCGCAGCCACATCCAGCAGTATCGGCAGATCCTGGCCGGGCCGGGGGCCGTGGGCCGAAAGCTGGATTTTCTCACCCAGGAACTGAACCGGGAGGCCAATACCATCGGTTCCAAGTGCCAGGATCTGGAGATCACCCGGCTGGTGGTGGAGATGAAAGCCGAGATCGAGAAGATCCGCGAACAGGTGCAGAACATTGAATAAGTAAAGGGGAGCCATCATGAAACTTATCAATATCGGATTTGGCAATATGGTCAGCGCCAACCGCCTGATCGCCATCGTGAGCCCGGAGTCCGCCCCCATCAAGCGCATCGTGCAGGAAGCCCGGGACAAGGGCGCCCTGATCGACGCCACCTACGGCCGCCGTACCCGGGCGGTGATCATCATGGATTCCGACCATGTGATCCTGTCCGCCGTGCAGCCGGAGACGGTGGCCAACCGCCTGAACGACAACGATAATGACGAAGGCCTGGACGAGGAGCTGGAAGATGAATAAGGACCGGTATCTGGTGGTCGTGTCCGGCCCTTCCGGCTCGGGCAAGGACACCGTTGTAAACCGTTTGCGGCAGCTGCATCCGGAGATCGAGATCTCGGTCTCCGCCACCAGCCGGGCGATGCGTCCCGGCGAGGCGGAAGGGGTAAACTACTATTATATGACCCGGGAGCAGTTTGAACAAAAGCTGGCCGCCGGGGAGATTTTGGAACACACCTGCTATTGCGGAAACTACTACGGCACCCCCAAATCCGAGGTGGACCGGCGTATCGGGCAGGGGATCACGGTCGTGCTGGTGATCGAGGTGGAGGGCGCGGGCAATATCCGCCGCCTGTATCCGGAGGCCACCACCATCTTTGTGACGCCGCCCAGTCTGCAAGAACTGGAGCACCGCCTGCGCGGCCGGGGCACCGAGAGCGAGGAGGCCATTCAAGGCCGGCTGGCCCGCGCCCGGGAGGAACTGGCGATGGCCGGCCAGTACACCGCCACCGTCGTCAATCGGGAAGTGGACGACTGCGCCCGGCAGCTGTACGAGATCATCCGGGCAAGACAAGAGGGCTGATCCGCTCAGCCCGGAAAGGGGCAGCGATTGCCGCATACCGTGCAAGTGGCGGTGAACAACGCCACCCTTCATTTTGATAAACTCTATACCTATCGGGTCCCGCCGGAACTGGAAGGCAAGGTGCCGGTGGGGGGGATGGTGCTGGCGCCGTTCGGCCGGGGAGACAAACCCCGTATGGCGGTGGTGCTGGCGGCGGGGGAGAGCGATGAACTTTCCGCCCGCATCAAGCCCCTGTACGACGCCGCGCCGGAAAGTGCCTGCCTGACCCCCGACCTGCTGCGTCTGGTGGAGTTTCTGCATGAGCGCACCTTCTGCACCTGGTATGAGGCGGTAAAAACGGTCATTCCCTACGGAGCCCAGTACCGCCCCGCCGTCCGGGACGGCCGCCCGGTGCTGCAAAAACAGCTGGTGCGCCACACCCAGCCCCGATACCGGCTGGCGGCGCCGCTGCCTGAAAAGCCCCGCCCGACCCCCACCCAGATCCTGGCGGTACAGCTGCTGAAGGACGGTCCCCTCACCGGGGAGGAACTGCAGCAGGGCGGCGTATCCGCCGCAGTGGCGGACAATCTGGTCAAAAAAGGGGTCCTGGTCAAGGAACAGGTAGACAAAACCCTGGACTTGTACGCTCATATTCCGCTCACCGACGAGAAGATCACCCTCACCGACGAGCAGCAGGCCGCCCTGGAGGCGCTGCTGCCCGCGCTAAAGGCAAAAAAGCCCCACGCGGCGCTGCTGCACGGGGTCACCGGCAGCGGCAAAACGCTGGTGTTTCTGGAACTGATCCGCCGCACGCTGGCGCTGGGGCGCACCGCCCTGGTGCTGGTGCCGGAGATCAGCCTGACCCCTCAGATGATCCGCCGGCTGAAGGAGAACTTCGGCAGCCGGGTGGCGGTGCAGCACTCCGCCCTCAACCATACCGAACGGCTGCTCCAGTGGCGGATGATCCAGCAAGGCGGCGCCCAGATCGTGGTGGGCACCCGCAGCGCCGTTTTTGCGCCGCTGCAGGATCTGGGGCTCCTGATCATCGACGAAGAGCAGGAACACACCTACCGCTCGGAATCCAGCCCCCGGTTTGATGCCCGGGATGTGGCCCGGCTGCGGGCGGCGGACAGCGGAGCGCTGCTGCTGCTGGCCAGCGCCACACCCTCGGTGGAAAGCTACTACCGGGCCGCCCGGCAGGATCGCTGCCAGCTGGTACGGCTGACCCACCGGTACGCCGGCCAGCCGCTGCCGTCGGTGCAGATCGTGGATATGCGGGCGGAGATGGCCGCCGGCAATCCGGAGGACATCAGCCAGCCGCTGGCCGACGCCATCCGGGAGAACCTGGCGTGCGGCCAGCAGACCATCCTGCTGCTCAACCGCCGTGGATACCGAACGGTAGCCCTGTGCCAGGACTGTGGTGCCGCCCTCAAGTGCACTTCCTGCAGCGTGCCGATGGTCTACCACAAGGCCCAGGGGCAGATGCTCTGCCATTACTGCGGCAAAACGATAAAACCCGCCCCCACCGTCTGCCCCCAGTGCGGCGGCAGGCTGCTGTATACCGGATTTGGTACCCAGCGGGTGGAGGAGGAACTGGAGACTCTGTTTCCAAAAGCCCGGGTGCTGCGGATGGATCAGGATTCCACCAGCCGCAAAAACGCCCACGAACAACTGCTGGCCCGTTTCGCCCGGGGCGAATATGATATTTTGCTGGGCACCCAGATGGTGGCCAAGGGGCTGGATTTTGAAAAGGTCACCCTGGTGGGGGTATTGGGCATTGATTCTCTGCTCTTCAGCCAGGGATACCGGTCCTATGAGAACGTGTTCAGCCTGGTGACCCAGGTGATAGGCCGGGGCGGCCGGGCCGAATATCCCGGCCGGGCCATCATTCAAACGGTCAGCCCCGGGCACCCGGTTCTGCAGCTGGCGGCAAGACAGGATTACGAGGCATTTTTTGAAGAGGAGATCGGCTTTCGTCAGCTTTGCCTGTATCCGCCCTTCTGCGATCTGTGCATGGTGGGCTTTTCCGGCGAAAAGGAAGGCCCGGCGCTGGCCGCCGCCGCCCGCTTTTCCGCCATTCTGGCTGAACTTGCCCGGCGGGACTGGCCCCGGATGCCGCTGCGGGTGCTGGGCCCGGCGCCCATGAACGTGGCCATGGTCAAGGACCTGTACCGGTTCAAGCTGACCATCAAATGCCGCAATACCCACGACTTCCGCGCACTGATGCGCGCCGTCCTCGCCCGCTACGGGGAGGAGGGCCTGCCCGCCCGGGCGTCGGTCACACTGGATTTCAATGCGGACGGCGATCTGTGATCCGCCCGCTCAAAAAGGAGAGGAAGAACTATGGCTCTGCGTACCATCGTACAGGACGGCGATCCCATTCTGAAAAAGGTCTGCCGCCCGGTGACCAACTTTGACGACCGTCTGGCCACCCTGCTGGACGACATGATCGAGACCCTGGCCGACGCTGAAGGCTACGGCCTGGCCGGCCCCCAGGTGGGCGTGATGCGCCGGGTGTTTGTGAGCCTGGACGAGCGGGACCTGCCGGAGGATGGTACTGTGCCGGAGGGGTATGAGCCCAAGTATCTGGAGTTTGTCAACCCGGAGATCCTGGAGCGCAGCGAGGAGGAGGTCATGCTCTATGAGGGCTGCCTGTCCTTCCCGGGGCGCAACGCCGCCATCAGCCGGCCCCGCCGGGTGAAGGTGCGGGCCTTTGACCGGCACGGCAACCCCTTTGAACTGGAGGCGGAGGAGATGCTGGCCCGGTGTATCTGCCATGAGACCAACCATCTGGACGGTGTGACCATCCTGGACCTGGCCGACCACTTCTACGAGGACGACGAAGAAGAATCTGACGAGAACGGAGAGGAATAATGCGCATCCTGTTCATGGGTACGCCCGATATCGCGGCCCACTGTCTGCAAGCCCTGTATGAGGCGGGGCACACCCTCTGCGGCGTGTTCACCCGGCAGGATAAGCCGGTAGGCCGCAAGCAGGTCCTCACCGCGCCGCCGGTCAAGCAGGTGGCGCTGGCTCACGGCACGCCGGTGTTTCAGCCGGTCACCCTGCGGGACGAGACGGTGCAGGCACAGATCCGCGCCCTGGAACCGGAGATCATCGTAGTGGTGGCCTATGGCCGCATCCTGCCGCCGGAGGTGCTCGCGATCCCGCCCCGGGGCTGTATCAATCTGCATGTTTCCCTGCTGCCCCGATACCGGGGCGCCGCGCCGGTACAGTGGGCTGTGCTGAACGGCGACGCTGAGACCGGCGTTACCATTATGAAGCTGGACGAGGGTCTGGATACCGGCGATATCCTGCTGGTGCGCCCGGTGGCCATCGGCCCGGAGGAGACCAGCGGCGAGCTGTTTGAACGGATCACCGCCCTGGGTGCTGAAACGCTGCTGGAGGCGCTGGCGCGGTTGGATCAGCTGACGCCGGTGCCCCAGGACCACGCGGCGGCCACCCTGGCCCCGCCTCTGCGCAAGGAGATGGCCCGCTTTGCTTTTGACGCGGACGCGGCCCGTCTGCACGATCTGGTCCGGGGAATGAACCCCTGGCCGGTGGCGTTTTTCGAGCATGACGGCAAGAAGATCAAGGTGCTGTCCAGCCGCGTTGCCGCGGGCAGCGCACAGCCGGGTACCATCCTGGCGCTGAAGCCCCTGACGGTGGCCTGCGCCGTTGGCGCTTTGCAGCTGCTGCAGGTGGTGCCGGAAGGCGGCAAGCCCATGGAAGGCTCTGCCTGGGCCGCCGGCCGGCGCTTCAAGGCGGGGGATCGCCTGTGAGCGGCGCGCGCCGCACGGCGGTGGAAGCGTTGATCCACCAGGAAAAAGCGGGGTATTCCAATCTGGTGTTGGACGGGCGGCTGCGCCGCAGCGGCCTGACCGGCCGGGACAAGGCCTTCTGTACCGCCATTTTCTACACCGTTCTGGAACATCAGATCACCCTGGACTGGCAGCTGCGCCAGTGCCTGAACCGCCCGGTGGCTCGTCTGGACCCGCCGGTGCGGGCGGTGCTGCGGGCGGGCCTGGCTCAGATCGTGTATATGCAGGTGCCGCCCGCCGCGGCGGTCAACGAATCGGTGACCCTGGTGCGGCAGCTGGGCTGTTCCAGCGCGGCGGGGCTGGTCAACGCGGTGCTGCGCCGCGCCCCTTCGCAAGATCCGGCCGGTGCCAAATTCCCCAGCCGGGCGGCGCGGCTGTCGGTACAGTATTCGGTGGCGGAACCCATCGTTCGGCTGTACCTGGCCGGTTATCCCACCCGCACCGAGGACCTTCTCCGCTCCTTTGCGGCCCCCTGCCGGGAAACGGCGCTTCGGGTCAATACCCTGCGCACCACGCCGGAACAGTTGGCCGGGCGCTTGGCCGCCGAGGGAACCCCCTGCCGGCCGGGCCCGCTGCCCGGCAGTTTACTGGCTGTGTTCGACGGCTCGCCCGCGCAGAGCGCCGCTTTTGCCGAAGGGCTGTTCCACGTGCAGGGGCTGTCCAGCCAGTTGGCGGCTCTGAGCCTGGATGCGCGGCCCGGCCAAAAGGTGCTGGACCTGTGCGCCGCACCTGGCGGGAAAAGCCTGCTTTTGGCTCAACAGATGGGGGATTCCGGCACTTTGTACAGCCGGGACGCCTCGGAGGGGCGGGTCTCGCTGCTGCGGCAGGCGCTGGAACGCTGCGGCGTGCAGTGCGCCGATACAGCTTGTGCCGACGCCGCGATCTGGCAGCCGGAACTGGCCCGGGCGGACCGGGTGCTTTGTGATGTTCCCTGTTCGGGACTTGGCATTCTGCGGAAAAAACCCGATCTGCGTTATAAGGCTCTGGCTGATCTGCCGGCGCTTTGTGTGCTGCAGGCGAAGATTTTGGATACCGCTGCTCGTTATGTAAAACGGGGCGGGCGGCTGGTCTATTCCACCTGTACCCTAAACCCTCAGGAGAACGAGTACCAGATCGAGCAGTTTTTGTCCGGGGAAGAAGGCGCGCGTTTTCGGCTGGTGGACCCTTTCTGCCGACCTGCCAGGAGAGCGGACGGGCCTTTCGGGATGACGATTTTCCCGGACGAGACCGGTTTCGACGGATTTTTCATAGCAACATTGGAGAGATTGTGATACAATGAGCAAGAACTGCATTTCCTCCCAGACCCGGCCGCGCCTGGCCGAAACGCTGGCGGCGCTGGGGCAGCCCGCGTTCCGGGCCGGGCAGATCTACCGGTGGCTGCACCAGAAACAGGTCACGGAGTTTTCCGCCATGACCGACCAGCCCAAGGCTCTGCTGAAAACGCTGGAGGAGCAGTACTATATCGCCGCCCCCGTCATCCGGCGCCGCCAGCAATCGAAGGACGGCACGGTGAAGTACCTGTTTGCCCTGGAGGACGGCAATTGTATCGAATCGGTGGTCATGCGGTACAAATACGGCAACACAGTCTGCCTGTCCACCCAGGTGGGCTGCCGGATGGGTTGCCGGTTCTGTGCGTCCACCCAGGCCGGCCGGGTACGCAACCTGGAGGCGGGGGAGATCGCCGCCCAGCTGTATGCCGCCCAGCGGAATATCGGGGAGCGCATCTCCCATATCGTGCTCATGGGCATCGGCGAACCGCTGGACAACTTCGACAATGTGATGGACTTTCTCACCATCATCTCCTCGGAAGAGGGGGCCAACATCGGCATGCGCAACATCAGCCTGTCCACCTGCGGCCTCGTGCCGATGATCGACCGTCTGGCGGAGAAACAATTGCAGCTCACCCTCTCCATCTCGCTGCACGCACCCAACGATCGGCTGCGCAGCAGTATGATGCCGGTGAACGACGCTTATCCGGTGCAGGAACTGATCGCGGCCTGCCGCCGGTATCAAAAGACCACCGGCCGCCGGATCAGTTTTGAGTATTCCATGGTGCGGGGCGTCAATGACAGCGACGCCACCGCCCGGCAGCTGGCCGATCTGATCCGCGGCATGGGGGCGCATGTGAATCTGATCCCCATCAATCCGGTGGACGGAAGCCCGTATTCCGCCACCGACGCCGAGAATGTTCGGCGCTTTCAACAGACACTGACCCGGCTGGGGGTTAACGCCACGGTGCGCCGCCGGCTCGGCAGCGACATCAGCGCCGCCTGCGGCCAGCTGCGGCGGGATGAAGCCCAACAACCACCCAAGGAGGCAGCTCCATGAAACTGGCAGCCAAAACCGACATCGGCTATGGCCGGATGGAAAATCAGGACAACTACCGGGCCGCCCGCCTGCCGGACGATACTGTGTGGGGCCTGATCTGCGACGGCATGGGCGGGGCCAATTCCGGTAAACTGGCTTCCCGGCTGGCGGCGCAAACGCTGGAGGAGTACTTTGATCAGGGCCTGCCGGATCTTGCGCCCGGGCAGGAGATCGAGTTTTTGCGCCGGGCGGTGCAGCAGGCAAACCATACCATTTATGAGGAAGCCAGCCGCCATCCGGAACATGCCGGCATGGGCACCACCGTGGCCGGCGTGCTGGTGCGCGCAGGCCACGCCTGGTTGTTCCATGCAGGGGACTCCCGCGTGTATCTGTTCCGCGCCGGCCAGATCCAACAACTCACCCGGGACCATTCCATGGTGCAGGAACTGGTGGAAAACGGCGCCATCACCGCCCAGCAGGCGGCCACTCATCCCCGCAAAAATATCATTACCCGTGCGCTGGGGGTCAATCCGGCGGTAGAGGCCGAGACGGGCGAGTGCGCGGTGCGGCCGGGCGACATCCTGTTGCTGTGCAGCGACGGGCTCAGCAATCCGGTCAGTGACCGGGTCATGGCGGAGATCCTGGCGCAGGTGCCGTTTTACCAGGCGGCGGATGCGCTGGTGGCCAAAGCGCTGGAGCACGGCGGCCAGGACAACATCACCGTGCTGCTGATCGGTGTGGAGCCCGCTGCGGTCCTCACACCCTGACAGGTGCGGATCGGCCCGCCGGCATCATACCGCCGCTTTTCTTACAGTGCGCCCCGCGCAGGGAGGTTTTTGAGTATATGGACAATCTGGAACATGTGATCGGCAAACGGCTGGACGGCCGCTACCTTTTGGAGGGGCTGATCGGCGTGGGCGGTATGGCCAATGTGTACCGCGCCCGGGACCTGAAGGAAAATCGGGTCGTGGCCGTCAAGATCCTGCGGCCGGAATTTATGGAAAACGCCGAGTTGGTGCAGCGGTTCAAGAACGAATCCAAGGCCATCTCGATTTTGAATCATCCGAATATCGTCAAGGTGTACGATGTGTCGGTGAGCGATAAGATCCAGTATATCGTCATGGAGTATATTGACGGTATCACATTAAAGGAATATCTGAATCAGAGAGGCGGGCCCCTCACCTGGAAGGAAGCGGTCCACTTTATCACCCAGATTTTGGAAACGCTGGATCATGCCCACAGCAAGGGGGTCGTCCACCGGGACATCAAGCCCCAGAACATCATGCTGCTGGCGGACGGCAGCATTAAGGTGATGGATTTCGGGATCGCCCGGTTTTCCCGGGCGGAAAGTCAGGTGGTCAGCGAAAAGGCCATTGGTTCGGTGCATTATATCAGCCCCGAGCAGGCCCGCGGCGAGGTCACCGATGTCAGAACCGATATCTATTCGGTGGGCGTGATGCTCTACGAGATGCTGGCCGGCCGTCTGCCCTTCACATCAGACAGTGCCGTGTCGGTGGCCATCAAGCAGATCTCCGACACCCCCACTCCGCTGGGCGAGGTGGCGCCTCAGGTTCCCGAAGGGCTGCAAGCCATCACCGCCCGGGCTATGGCCAAAGACCCTGCCGACCGGTATCCCAGTGCCCGGGCCATGCTGATGGATCTGGAAGAGTTCAAGCAGAATCCCAGCATCCGGTTTGAATACGAATATCTACAGGATACACAACCAGAGAGGTATATCGACAAAGTGGTCAAGCAATCCAAATCCAGCGGGCGCCCGGCACCGTCCGGCTCGCGCCGTCCCGCTCCGAAAAAAAAGAGGAAGCGCAAAAATTATACGCTGCCCATCCTGGCAGGGATGGCGGCGGCCTTCGCCATCGGTTCCGCCATTCTGTGCGTCATCATCTTTACCAATTCCAGCAACCCGCTGTTCAGCAACCGGGCGGACGTGGATCTGGTCAGCTTTGTGGGGATGACCCGTCAGGAGATCGAGAACAACCCGGAGTACGACAAGTTTACTATCGTGTTCGAAGAGGAGTACAACTCCCAGTATCCCGCCGGCCAGGTGTACAGCCAGAGCCCACGGCCTCCCCGTACCGTGAAGGAAGGGCAGACCGTGACCCTGAAGGTCAGCAAGGGCACTGAGATCGTGAGTGTGGAGGACGTGTACGGTATGACCTCCGAAGACGCCACGACCCGCCTGCAGGATCAGGGGCTGGTGGTCAGCATTACGCCGCAGGTGGATGAGAACTACCCGGTGGGCACGGTGATCCGCACGGAGCCGGAGGCCGGGGCTGAGGTGGAAGTAGGCACCCAGGTCCGTTTGATCGTGAGCCGTGAAGAGGTCGATACCACCACTACGGTGCCGGATCTGCGGGGGCTGACCGTGGAGCAGGCTACCACCGCCCTGCAGAACAAGATGCTCACCCTGGGCCTGCAGACCACCGAATACAGCAGCGAGTATCCCGTGGATGTGGTCATCAGGCAGAGCAAGGAGCCGGGCACCGAGGCAAATTGGAACTCCCGTGTGGATGTGGTGGTCTCTATGGGCCCCGAACCCACGCCCGAACCTACACCGGAACCCACGCCGGAACCCACGCCGACCCCGACCGCGACGGTGGGACCCACGGCGACCCCCATATCCCCGACAACTTCTCCGTCCGCCTCCGGCACCCAGGAGCCGGCTGCTACCCCCGGCAATGGATAAGGCGGCCATGGAACCCTATATCATCAAGTGCGTCGGCGGATTTTACTATGTAAAGACCGATGCGGGCGTAATGGAGTGTAAACCCAAAGGGATCTTCCGGAAACAGCGGATCACGCCGGTGGCGGGCGATACCGTCGTTCTGGAGCAGGAACAGGGGGCCAGCGTGATCGCGGCCGTTGGCCCGCGAAAAAATTTGTTCGTCCGCCCGCCCATCGCCAATCTGGATGTGCTGTTTATTGTGGCCAGTACCGTGCAGCCGGCGCCCAGCACCCTGGTGCTGGATAAGCTGTCCGCCATTGCGGTGGACAAAGACACGGAACCGGTGCTGGTCATCACCAAGGGGGATCTGGCCAGCGATGAGCGTCTCGCTTCGGCGTACGAGAACGCGGGCGTTCCCTGCATCCGGGTGGATTATGCCGCCGGTACAGGCCTGGACGATATCCGCGCCCGCATAAAGGGGCGGCTGTGCGCCTTTTGCGGCAATTCCGGGGTGGGTAAATCCACCCTTCTCAATGCCTTGTCGCCGGAGTTGGCCCGCCAGACCGGCGCCATCAGCCAGAAACTGGGGCGCGGCCGCCACACCACCCGGGAAGTGGAGATCTTTGAGACGCTGGGCGGGCGCATTGCGGATACGCCGGGCTTTGCCAGCCTGGACCTGGAGCGCGCCTGCTATATTCCGAAGGAAAATCTGGAATACGCGTTTCCGGAGTTTGCGCCCTATCTGGGCAAATGCCGCTTCACCGGTTGTTCCCATCGCACCGAATTGGGATGCGCGGTACGGCAGGCCCTTGCGGAGGGAAAGATCAGCCCCAGCCGGTACGAGAGTTATTGCGCCATCTACGACGAGGTCAAGGATGTGAAAAGCTGGGAGATCAAGAGATAAGCTGGGCCCGGCGGAGAAAAGCCTCCGCCGGGCTTTTGCGGGCCCGGCCGGGCCGGAAAGGAACCGTCATGGAAGAATGGGTGATCGTGTCCGCCTGCCCGGTGGGAGAGGCGATGCGCCGGTACATCACGCCGGGCTGCCACCTGGTGGCTTGCGACGCGGGCTGGCATAACCTGCAAAAGCTGGGCCTTCGCCCGGCTCTGGTAGTGGGAGACTTTGATTCCGCGCCGCCTCCGCCGCAAGGGGATACGGTGGTGCTGCCCCACGTAAAAGACGATACCGATACCCAGTATGCCGCCCGGCTGGCGGCAGAGCAAGGGGCTGGCAGGGTAACCATTCTGGGCGCGCTGGGCGGCGCCCGGCTGGAACATACCCTGGCCAACCTGGCCACCGGCCTTTGGCTGCAAAAGCAGGGGGCGGAGACGCTTTTGGCGGACGAGCACAGCGAGGTCCGTTTTCTGCTTCCCGGCCGGTCCCTGGTCCTGGAACAGGGAGACTGGCGGTATTTTTCCCTTTTCCCTCTGGAGGGCGTCGCGGAAGGCGTCTGGGTGGAAGGGGCATTCTATCCGCTGCAAAACGCCGTCCTGACCCCGGATTTTCCACTGGGGGTCAGCAACGAGTGGACCGAACAGGGAGGCCCGGTGACGGTGCGGCTGTGCCGCGGGGCGCTGGCGGTGATTTGTACCCGGGCGGACTGAAACCGTTCACAAACGGGCGCGAGATCTGCACCTTTTGTGCGCCAGAGCATAGTATGGAGCATCCAACATCACCCAGACGGGAGAAAGCGGGGAGCATCCATGCAGGTAGTGGTCATCAAAAGTCCGAAGTTTCTGGCAGGCATTCTGCGGGCTATCTTTCACATCAACCGGGAGGGCTGACCGCCCTTCCCCAGCCAGGCCGGGGCGCGTCCCCGGCTTTTTCTTTTGCCCGGCCTGTCTGCATATCCTGTCCGCAGCGCTCATATACATGGCCATAGAAACGCGCGAAAGGGGCGAAACTATGGAATTGAAGGTGTTCAGAGACACCCTGACGGCGGCAGGCGGGCTGTGTGATACAAAGACGGAACTTCCCATCGAGACCGAGATCCTGATCCCGGACTATCTGCCGCAGGTGTTCAAAATCGTAAAATGCCAGGTGCGGCCGGTGGTGCTGCAGGCGCAGACTGCCGGCGGCCGGCTCACCCTGGACGGGTATCTGCGCTGCGTGGTGTTCTATCAGTCGGATGAGCAGCAAAATATCTGCCAGACCGAGCAGAAGCTGCCCTTTACCAAAACGCTGGACCTGCCCGCGCCGGAATACGGCGGCTGCCAGGTACATACCGGCGGGGAGGTGGAGTATCTGAACTGCCGGGCGGTAAACCAGCGTCGGGTGGATGTGCGGGGGGCGTTTTCGCTCAACGTGACCCTGACCTTGCGGCAGGAGCAGCCGGTGATCACCGCCCTGTCCGGCAGCGGGGCCGAACAGCTGCTGGGCACGCTGGCCGGCGCCCGCCCGGTGGCGGCTTTGGACAAACTGATCACCGCCGAGGAGGAGATCACCTTCCCCACGCCGCCCGCGGCGGTGTTGGATGTGACCGGCCTGGCTACCGTGCAGGAGGTGCGCCTGCTTTCGGGCAAGGCGGTGGTAAAGGGCGAGGTGGAAGCCCGGGTGCTCTACCGCACGGGCCCCGGCTGCGAACTGGAGCAGCTGAGCAAGGCCGTCCCGTTCAACCAGATCGTGGATGTGGACGGCGCGGCGGAGGATTGCCGGTGTTTTGCCTATGTGGAACCGGTGGGCTGTACCTTGATGGCCGCCCCCAATCCCCAGACGCCGGGCACCGTGTCGGTCACTGCTATGCTGCGGCTGCGCGTCTGGCGGCCGATGGAGTGCGTGGTGGTGGAGGACGCTTTCTCCACCGAGTACAACGCCCAGGTGGAGTACAAGACCGTTACGGTGGAACATATTGAAACGCCTGTGGACCAGACGGTGCGCCTGACCCTGGAGGGGGCGCTGCCGGACGAAAACGCCCGCATCCTGTACTGTTTTGCCGGCTTGGGTCCGGCGGAGGCCGCTCAGGCCGGGCCGGGGGTGATGCTGCGGGGGCGGGGCACCGCCCATGTACTCTGCCTGAACAGCCTGGGCGAGATCGAGTGCTACGACAAGGCGTTTGAATACCAGCTGCCCGATGTATGGGAAGGCCAGATCCAGGAATATCGGGCCGAGTGCTGGGCCGACGTGGTACAGTGTGCCGCCCGCAAGGAGAACGGCGGCCTGGCCGCCGACCTGACGATTCGGGTCACCGGCCTGATGGCCCGGGCCAGCCAGCAGACGGTGGTCAGCGAGATGAGCTGCGAGGAGCCCCTGGAGCCTGCCGATCCGGATGTAGCCCTGCGCATCTGTTACGCCCAGGCCGGGGAGGATATCTTCCACATCGCCAAAAGATACCATGTATCGCCGGCGGCCTTGCTGCGGGCCAACCAGCTGGAACAGCCCCGTCTGGACGCGCCCGCCCGGCTTTTGATCCCGGTAGTGGGCTGACAGGAGAGGAGGTATCGCACATCTATGGAGCGTGAACAACTGTATCAGGACATCGCTGCCCGCACCGGAGGCGACATCTATATCGGAGTGGTGGGGCCGGTCCGCAGCGGCAAAAGCACCTTTATCAAGAAGTTTCTGGAACTTCTGGTGATCCCCCGCATCACCGACCCGGCCCGCCGGGCCCGTGCCCGGGACGAACTGCCCCAGTCGGCCGCGGGCCGCACCATCATGACCACCGAGCCGAAATTCGTGCCGGAGACCGCCGTCACGGTGGAACTGGAAGGGGGCGGCAGCTTCCGTACCCGGCTGATCGACTGCGTGGGTTATATGGTGGAAGGGGCCATGGGCCACGAGGAAAATGACCAGCCCCGCATGGTCAAGAGCCCCTGGTTCGAGGAGGAGGTGCCCTTCGACCAGGCCGCTGAGACCGGTACCCACAAGGTGATCTGCGACCATTCCACCATCGGGCTGGTGATCACCACCGACGGTTCCATCAGCGACATTCCCCGGGAAAAGTATGAGCCGGCGGAACAGCGGGTCATCCAGGAACTGGAGGAACTGGGCAAACCGTTCGTGGTGCTGCTCAACTGCACCGATCCCAATTCGGAGGACAGCCGCCGCCTGGCGGCGCAGATGCAGCAGCGATACGGGCATGCGGTGCTTCCGGTGAGTTGCGTGGATCTGGACGTGCCGGCGCTGGAGACCATCCTGGCCAGCGTGCTGTATGAGTTCCCGGTGCGGGAGATCGCATTCGCCATGCCCCGATGGATCCCGATGCTGGACGAAGATCACTGGCTCCAGCAAGCGGTCTACACCGGCGTGCGGGAGTGGGCCGAACAGATCGACCGGATGAAGGACGTGACCGCCCATGCGGATGCCTTCGCCTGCGAGTATGTAAGCAGCGCGGCCGTGGATGGGATGGACCTGGCCCAGGGCACCGTGCGGATGCGCCTGCAGCTGGAGCCGGATATCTTTTATCGGGTGCTGGGGGAGACCACCGGCCTGGAGGTCTGCGACGAGGCCAGCCTGCTGCCCTGTGTGATCGGCCTGGCCAAAGCCCGGCGGGAGTACGAGAAGATCCGCAGCGCGCTGGAGCAGGTGGAGGCCACCGGCTATGGCATCGTGATGCCCGCCATCAGCGAGCTGCACCTGGAAGAGCCGGAGATCGTGCGGCAGGGCGGCCGCTACGGGGTGCGGCTGCGGGCCAGCGCCCCCTCCATCCATCTGCTCAAGGCCACCATCCACACCGAGATCAGCCCGATTGTGGGCTCCGAGCGGCAGAGCGAGGAACTGGTGCTCAGCCTGCTGCAGGATTTCGAGCAGGACCCCCTCAAGATCTGGGAGTCCAACATCTTCGGCAAGAGCCTGCATGAGCTGGTCAACGAGGGATTGCAGAACAAGCTGCTGCACATGCCTCAGGAGGCCCGGGCCCGTCTGCAGGAAACGCTGGAACGGGTCATCAACGAGGGCTGTTCCGGCCTGATCTGTATCATCCTGTAACCACAAAACAGGCAGACCGTCCCGGTCTGCCTGTTTGTCATGTTTCCGCGGCCCAAAACTCCGCCAGCAGCCCCGCCAGTGTGTCGGTGCCGCGCAGATCCCGGCAGTGCCGCCAGTGCCCGGGGAACAGCCGCCGGTATCCCGGCGTTCCGAACCGGCTGTCCAGCAGCAGCACCACGCCCCGGTCCTCGGGAGTGCGGATCACCCGCCCGGCCGCCTGCATCACCTTGTTGAAGCCGGGATACTGGTAGGCATAGGCGAACCCATCCTCCCGGGTACAGGCAAAATACTCCCGCAGCATCTCCTGCCGGGGATTCACCTGAGGCAGCCCCACACCCACTACAGCGGTGCCGATCAGCCGGCTGCCGGCCAGGTCGATCCCCTCGCCAAACACCCCGCCCATCACGCAGAACCCCAGCAGGGCCTCGTCCGGCTGCTCCCGGAACTGGTCCAGAAAGGCGGCCCGCTCCTCTTCGGTCATGCCGCTGTCCTGTACCAGAACGGGGATATCCGGGTGCCGGGCACAAAACCGTTCACGCACCTGCTCCATATATCCATAGCTGGGAAAGTAGGCCAGATAGTTGCCCGTCCGCCCCGCGGCCAGAACCGCCAGATAGTCGGCCACCCGGTCCAGACTCTGTTCCCGGTGGGCATAGCGGGTATCCACATCCAGCGCGCAGAACAACCCCATCCGCCCCGCGTCAAAGGGGCTGGGCAGATTCACGGCCGCCGCCCCGGAGCAGCCCAGTACATCCCGATAGTAGGGAAGAGGCGTCAGGGTGGCGCTGAACAGCGCCGCGCCGCGCCCCAGCGCCAGGCTCTCGTCCACAAACAGGCTGGGGTCCAGGCAGACCAGTTCCACCCGAACCCGGCTGCCCGCCGCGGTGTACTGGGTAGCGTAATGATCGTCGTACCGGTCGGCGGTGCGCAAAAACTCCTTGACGGAAAAATAGGCCTCCAGAATCTGGCTGTGCAACTCGCCGCCACTCTCGCCCCGATGCTCCTCCAGCCATTGCTGCATGGGGGCGGTGCAGTGCCGCACCGCCTTGAGAAATCCCTCGGGCGCTTCTGCGGTGAACCAGCTGCGGCTCTTTTTTTCTTCGCCTTCGTGCCGGATCTCCACAAAAGCTGTGTTCAGTGCCGCCAGCGCCCGGGCCAGTTTGCTCCGCCCGCCCAGTGCTTTGCGCAGCGCATAGAGCGGTTCCTTTTCCAGCCGGCTGGAATACATCTCCCGGGCCCGGTCGGGCAGGTTATGGGCCTCGTCCACCAAGAACAGGCTCTGTCCGTCGCCGTTCTCAAAAAAACGCTGCAGCCGGGCGGTGGGGTCGAACAGGTAGTTGTAATCCCCCACGATCACGTCGCACCACAGCGAGATATCCAGACCGAACTCAAAAGGGCAAAGCTGCTCCGCCTCGGCCAGCTGTTCAATGGTCTGCCGGTCAAAATGCCGGTGCTCCAGCGCCCGCCACAGCGCTTCCCGCCTCCGGTCGAAGTAGCCCCGGGCCAGCGGGCAGGCCTCCGGGTTGCATTCCCGGCGCTCCCGGGGGCAGATCTTGTCCTTGGCGGTCAGCACCACATAATTCAGTTCCAGCGGGCCCCGGTTCTGGTGCAGCAGTTCCAGCGCGTCCCGGGCCGACTGCCGGGTGGTGGTGCGGGCGGTCAGGTAAAACACCCGCTCTCCGCAGCCCTCACCCAGCGCTTTCAGTGCCGGAAACAGCGCGCTCATGGTTTTGCCGATGCCGGTGGGCGCCTGGCAGAACACCCGTTTGCCGTCCCGCATGGCCCGGTAGACCATGGCCGCCATCTCCCGCTGGCCTGCGCGGTACCCGGCAAAGGGGAAGGTCAGCTTTCGCAGCGAAAGGCCCCGGGCCTCATGGTGGGCGGCGCTTCGCTTGGCCCAGGGGGCGTACTGCCGCAGCAGATCCAGGAAAAAGGCCTCCAGTTCCTCCGCGCTGTACCGCTCCTCAAACCGGAACAGCCGCTCCTCGTCCACCTGAAAATAGGTCAGCCGCACCCCCATCTCCGGCAGGTTCTTCTGCGCCGCCAGGATCGCCGCGTACACCTTGGCCTGGGCCCAGTGTACCGGGCTGTGGTCCGGGGTGATCTGTACGGAGGGCAGGGTGGTGGTCTTGATCTCGTCGATGCACAAAACCCCGTCCGGCGCGGGATATACCCCGTCCGCCCGCCCGTCGATCTGGTAGGGGACGTCCTCCACCGTCTGCTCCCGGCGCAGATATACCTCCGGCTGGTAGTCCGGACCCTCCTTCTTTTGCAGCCAGCGGTGAATGCGCGCGCCTTCCAGCGCCCGGTCCGGACCGGAAAACCGGCTGTCGATGCTGCCGGTCAGCAGCAGAAACTCCACCAGCTGCCGTACCGAAAGATGCACCGCGTCCATATCCGCTCACCTCCAACAAGCAAAAACCCGCGCCGCCAAAAGACGACACGGGCCTTTCTGCTGTCCTTTATTATAGCATCGTCAGGGCTTTGTCGCCAGCCCCATGGCACGGGCGGTATCGGCTGTGATCTTGTCTACCTGGGCAAAATCCGCGGCCGACCGATAGTAGGTCTCCAATTCACTATGAACTGTGCGGGCCTCCCGCTGCAGCGCGCTGGTTTGTGCCAGCAGTTCCGCCGCCGCCTTCTGGTTGAACCGCATCCGCTGCCGTCGGGCACGCAGACCCTCCGCGTCGGCAAACCGGCTGCACCGCACATTGTGCTGATGGCAAAACTCCATGGGATGCCAGCTGTTGGAGGTCAGCAGCGCCAATCCCAACTTCGGGAAAAACAGGTGTTCGATCTTGTCCTCCGGGGCCAGCGGGCAGCGGCAGGTGATCACAAACAACCCCCGTTCCAGTGCCTGCCGGCGCATCTCGTCCAGGATCACCCGGCTCACAGCGCCGTACTCATCCCGCAGCACGATCACCTCGCCGGCCAGTGCTTCCACCGTGCTCCGGTAGACCAGCACGCCGTCCGGGGTCACGGCGCTCAGCAGCCGCACGCTCTCCCGGCCGGGCCCTTCCCGGCGGGGCAACCGGCGTTCCGCCAGTCGTGCCGCGTAGCGCCGGGCCTTGCCCTCATCCGAGACACCGGCAGCCAGCCGGCGGTTTTCCAGCAGCAGCGCGCCCGCCGCCGCCAGATACCGGGCCGCCCGCCCTTGCAGGCAGGAACACCGGCCGAACAGCGCCCGCACCTCTTCGGCGTTTTCCTGCATCCGGGTTTGGTCCAGCGTGTGATACAGGCTCACCACCTGCTCAACCGCCACCGGGCATCCGGGCTCCAGCGTATGGGGCGCGGTCGCGTCCAGAATGGCGTTGTTCTGTTCCCAGAACACAGCCCCGTCCAGGCTGTCCGGATCGGAGGAACAGTGGATGCGCTCCACCGTGCCGCTGCCCATGGCCGTCAGCTTTTTCATCAGGGTAGACTTGCCGCAGCCCGGTCCCGCCTTAATGAGGAACGGCGTCAGGCCAGGCTCGCCGGTCAGCTGGGCAAAGTAGCCGTGGAAGCCGGCGGGAGACAGCGCCCCGAGAAAAAAGTCCAGATATCGCGTCTTGTTTTCCATCTTCAGCACCCCTTTCGCTGTTCCATGGTATGCCGCCCGCCCGCCTTCGGTCACCGAAAAAATGCGATATGGCGAGTTGACGGGGAAATTTTGCGCGAGTATACTGAAACAGTATGGAACAAGACCCGCCCGCGAGGGGAGAGGAGAAGCAACATGGACGTAAAACAGCTTGCAATGGAAAAACACCGCCAGTGGAAGGGCAAGATCGAGGTGATCTCCCGGGCGCCGGTCACCAATCGGGAGGAACTCTCGGTGGCCTATACCCCCGGCGTGGCCGAGCCCTGCCTGGCGATTCAGAAGGACCCCGCCCTTTCCTATGAACTGACCCGCCGGGGCAACCTGGTGGCGGTCATCACCGACGGCACCGCCGTGCTGGGCCTGGGGGACATCGGGCCCGAGGCCGCCATGCCGGTGATGGAGGGCAAGTGCGCTTTGTTCAAGGCGTTTGCCGGGGTGGACGCGTTCCCCATCTGCGTGGACAGCAAGGACCCGGAGACCTTTATCAATACGGTGGCCCTGATCTCCAAGAGTTTCGGTGGTATCAACCTGGAGGACATCGCCGCGCCCCGCTGTTTTACGATCGAGTCCGAACTGAAAAAGCGCTGTGACATTCCGGTGTTCCACGACGACCAGCACGGTACTGCCATCGTGCTGGGGGCCGCCCTGCTCAACGCCGCCAAGGTGGTGGACAAGCCGCTGGAAAGCCTGCATCTGGTCATTAACGGGGCCGGCGCAGCCGGCACATCCATCGCCCGTTTGCTGCTTCAGCTGGGGGTGGGGGATATCGTCCTCTGCGATAAGCAGGGCGCCCTCTACCGTGGGGCCGACTGGATGAACCCGGCCCAGGCCCAGCTGGCGGAAATCACCAATAAGCAAAACAAGCAGGGCGCCCTGGCCGACGTGATGCGGGGCGCGGATGTGTTCATTGGCGTGTCCCGCCCCGGCCTGGTCACCCGGGAGATGGTGGCCTCCATGGCCCCTGGCGCGATCGTGTTCCCCATGGCCAATCCGGTGCCGGAGATCATGCCCGACGAGGCCCGCGCCGGCGGCGCGGCGGTGATCGGCACCGGCCGGTCGGACTACCCCAACCAGATCAACAATGTGCTGGTCTTTCCCGGCATCTTCAAGGGAGCGCTGCAGGTGCGCAGCAAGGAGATCACCGAGAGCATGAAGCTGGCCGCCGCCCGGGCCATAGCCTCGCTGGTGACGCCGCAGGAACTGACCGCCGACTACATCCTGCCCAACGCTTTTGACCCCCGCGTGGCCGATGTGGTGGCGGGCGCCGTGGCCGATGAGGCCCGCCGCCTGGGGCTGGCCCGGGTGTAAGGAGGGCGCGCCATGGAATACCGCATCGAGCACGACACCATGGGCGAGGTACGGGTCCCGGCTGACAAGCTTTGGGGCGCCCAGACCCAGCGCAGCTATGAAAACTTTTGCATCGGCGGCGAGACCATCCCGCTGCCGGTCATCCGGGCGTTCGCCTGCCTGAAAAAGGCGGCCGCCCAGGCCAACCGGGAACTGGACAATCTGGACGCTCCCCGCGCCGACGCCATCTGCGCCGCCTGCGATGAGATCCTCGCCGGCAAATGGGACGACCAGTTTCCGCTGGTAGTCTGGCAGACCGGCAGCGGTACCCAGACCAACATGAACCTGAACGAGGTGATCGCCCGCCGGGCCCAACAGATCCTGGGGAACGGCACCCCGGTGCATCCCAATGACCATGTGAACCGATCCCAGAGTTCCAACGACACCTTCCCGACCGCCATGCACGTGGCGGCGGTGCGGGAGATCGAGGGGCAGCTGCTGCCCGCGCTGGACGAGCTGGCTGCCACCTTTGGAGAGCTCAGCGCGCGGTACGCCGGCGTGATCAAGACCGGCCGCACCCACTTGCAGGACGCCACCCCCCTGACCCTGGGTCAGGAGATCAGCGGCTGGCAGACCATGCTCACCAGCTGCCGGGAGATGCTCATCGCCTCGCTGCCGGGCCTGCGGCAGCTGGCGCTGGGCGGCACCGCGGTGGGAACCGGCCTGAACGCTCTTCCCGGCTTTGCCGAAAAGGCGGCTGAGCGGCTCACCGCCCTCACCGGCACCCGGTTTGTCACCGCGCCCAACAAGTTCCACGCCCTGACCAGCAAAGACGCGCTGGTCTTTGCCCATGGGGCCATGAAGGCCCTGGCCGCCGACCTGATGAAGATCGCCAACGACGTGCGCTGGCTGGCCAGCGGCCCCCGCTGCGGCATCGGGGAACTGACCATCCCGGAGAATGAGCCCGGCAGTTCCATCATGCCCGGAAAGGTGAATCCTACCCAGTGTGAGGCGGTCACCATGGTGGCGGTGCAGGTGATCGCCAACGATACGGCGGTGGCCATAGCCGCCTCGCAGGGCAATTTTCAGCTGAATGTGTTCATGCCGGTCTGCATCTACAACTTCTTGCAGTCGGTGCGGCTGCTGGCGGATGCCATGCGCTCGTTCAACGTACACTGCGCCGTGGGTATTGCCCCCAACCGGGAGCGGATCGCTCACAATCTGGAGCAGTCCCTGATGCTGGTCACCGCGCTGAATCCCCATATTGGCTACGAGAATGCTGCACGCATCGCCAAGACCGCCCATGCGGAAGGGCTCACCCTGCGGCAGGCAGCGATCCGGTCCGGACTGGTCACGGCGGAGCAGTTTGATGAGTGGGTGCGCCCGGAGGACATGATCGGCAACCTGAACCGGTGACCCAAACGTTTGCCACACCCGCAGCTTGCAATCCGCCGCCGGGCCCGGTATACTGAAAACCAGAAACAAAACCGCCCGCGCCGTCAGGAAGACAGGCCGGGTCCATGCGCCACGAAGGCAGGGAATACCCCTTGCGCCGTGCGCGGGGCTGTGCGCAGCCTCCGCTTCCGGCGTGCTTCGCGGCGCATTTTTTTGCGGCGGGGCTCTCCCGCCCGATCCCTGGAAAGGAGCCTTTATCCTATGGAATTATCCGAGTTTTTTGCCCGGCATCCGAAGGCCGCCCTGGCCTTCTCCGGCGGCACCGATTCCGCTTTGCTGCTGCTGGCCGGGGTGCGAGCCGGCGCAGAGATTCAGCCCTATTTCGTGGCCAGCCCCTTCCAGCCTGCTTTTGAACGGCGGGACGCGGAAAAGCTGGCCGCCCAGGCGGGGGTCGCGCTTCACGTCATTGAACTGGATACACTGGCCGATCCCCTTGTGCGGCAGAACGGCCCGCGCCGCTGCTACTATTGTAAAAAGGCGGTGTTCACCGCCCTGCGGCGGCAGGCGGAGGCCGACGGTTATACCCTGCTGCTGGATGGCACCAACGCCTCGGACGACGCGGCCGACCGGCCCGGGATGCAGGCGCTGGCGGAACTGGAGGTACGCAGCCCCCTGCGGGAGTGTGGCATCACCAAGCGGCAGGTGCGGCGGCGCAGCAAAGAGATGGGGCTGTTCACCTGGAATAAACCCAGCTACGCCTGCCTGGCTACCCGTATTCCCACCGGAACCTCCATCACGCCGGAGGACCTGACCCGGGTAGAGAAGGCGGAAGGTTGCCTGGCGGAGCGGGGGTACCGGGATTTCCGGGTACGGCTGCGGGCGGGGGATGCCTGCCTGCTGCAGCTGACCGAAGAACAGTGGGGTCGCGCGGCGGCGGAACGAGAGACCCTCCGCACCCTGCTGCGCCCCTATTTCGCCCAGGTGTGGCTGGATACGGCAGCCCGGGCGGCGGAACCGATGGAGTGAGGAGGAATACGATGGAAAAACAGGAAATGCTGCGGCTGCTGGAGGCGGTGCGGGATGGCCGTATGGATCCGCAGCAGGCGTTGCTTCAGCTGAAGCTGGAGCCTTTTGAGGACCTGGGCTACGCCAAGGTGGACCACCACCGGGGCCTGCGGCAGGGCGCCCAGGAGGTGATCTACGGCGCGGGCAAGACCCCGGAACAGATCGCCGGGATCCTGGCCTCCATGCGCCGTCGCGGGGCGGAGAACATCCTGATCACCCGCATGAGCGCCGAGGCCGCCGATGTGGCTCGTGCGCAGGGCTGCAGCCTGCAATATGACCCCCTGAGCCGGGTGGGCGTTGCCTGGCCCCGGCCCCACATCAGCGCCAAGGGCACCATCGTGGTAGTGTCCGGCGGCACCAGCGATCAGCCGGTCTGTGAGGAGGCCGCGCTCACCGCCCAGGCCATGGGCAACAAGGTGGAACGTCTGTATGATGTGGGGGTCGCCGGGCTGCACCGGCTGCTGGCCAACCTGGATGTGCTCATGAGCGCCCGGGTGGTGATCGCCGTGGCGGGCATGGAAGGCGCGCTGGCCAGCGTGGTGGGCGGCCTGGTGGGCTGCCCGGTGATCGCGGTGCCCACCAGCGTGGGTTACGGCGCGTCGCTGGGCGGTTTGAGCGCACTGCTCTCCATGCTGAACTCCTGCGCCAGCGGGGTCAGTGTGGTGAATATTGACAACGGATTCGGGGCCGGGTATCTGGCCAGCATGATCAATCATATCGGGGAGTGAGAGGATGAAGACCATCTATCTGGAATGCGCCATGGGGGCGGCGGGGGATATGCTCATGAGCGCCTTGAGTGAATTGCTCACGCCCGCCGCCCGGGAAGAGTTTTTTCATACCATGAACCACCTAGGGCTGCCCGGCGTGCAGGTGAAACGCCTGGAAGCGGAGAGTTGCGGCATCCGGGGCGTCCGGGTGGAGGTGACGGTTCGCGGGCAGGAGGAGCACAGCGAGGACGTGGACCTGCGCGGGGAGGCGGAGCACGCCCACGCGCATGCCCATCCGCACGACCATGCCCATGCGCACACGCATGAGGAGCACAGCCATGCGCGCCATGCCCATCATCATCACGCCTCGATGGATGAGATCCGCGCGCTGGTGCAGGGTATGCCTGTTTGCGAACCGGTGCGCCAGGATGTGCTGGCGGTGTACGGGCTGATCGCCGAGGCGGAGGCCCACGCCCATGGTTGCCCGGTGGAGCAGATCCATTTTCATGAGGTGGGCACTTTGGACGCGGTGGCCGATGTCACCGGGGTGTGCCTGCTGATGCAGATGCTGGCGCCGCAGCAGGTGCTGGCCAGCCCGGTACATGCAGGCAGCGGCCATGTGCGCTGCGCCCACGGGGTGCTGCCGGTGCCCGCGCCCGCCACCGCCTGGCTGCTGCAGGGCATCCCCTGGTATGGCGGCAGCGTGCAGGGTGAGCTCTGTACTCCCACCGGCGCGGCGCTGCTGAAGCGCTTCGTCACAAAGTTCGGCCCCATGCCGCCTCTGCGCGCCGAGGCGATCGGTTACGGGATGGGCACCAAACAGTTCGGCGCGGCCAACTGTGTGCGGGCTTTTCTGGGTCAGGCCGATGGGGAAGTGCTGCCCCGGATCGTTCAGCTGAGCTGCAATCTGGATGACATGACCGGCGAGGCGGTGGGCTTCTGTACCCGGGTACTGCTGGAAGCCGGGGCATTGGACGTGTTCACAGCCCCCATTCAGATGAAGAAGGACCGTCCCGCCGTGCTGCTGACCTGCCTGTGCCGCACCGGGCAGGCGGACGAGATGGCGGGCCTGCTGCTGCGCCATACCACCACTCTGGGGGTACGCCGCACCCTGTGCGAGCGGTATGTGCTGGAGAGGGAAGCGGTGACGGTGGAGACCGAATACGGCCCGGTGCGGGCCAAGCGAGCCCGGGGCTGGGGGATAGACCGGATCAAGGCTGAATACGACGACGCGGCCCGTATCGCCCGGGAACAGGGCCTTACTCTGGACCAGGTGCGGCGGGCCGTGGAGCGGGCAGAAAAAAGGTAAAACGATTGCGTTTGTTTTGTTGCATCAAATCCTTCGGTTGTGTTAGGATATTTATAGAGAAAAAGGCGGGGGCCGAACCGATCGCACCGCCCTTTGAGGCTGTCACAACAGGAGGTTGAGTATGAGCTTCGAGTATTATCAGATTTCGGCGCAGGACCTGGGCAAGGACGCCAAGGTGCCCATCCTCAAACTGGGGGATTCGGGCGAGGTATTCTATGAACTGGCGCTGGAGATGCTGGAGAGCATCAAGGCCAACAACGCCGCCGGCGAAAAGACGGTATTTATCTGTCCGGTGGGCCCGGTGGGGCAGTATCCCATCTTTGTCCGCCTGGTCAACCGGGAGCGGGTCAGTCTCAAGAACTGCTGGTTCATCAATATGGACGAGTACCTGAATGACGACGAGACCTGGATCGACATGGGCAGCAAACTCTCCTTCCGGGGCTTTATGGAGCGTACGGTCTACAGCCAGATCGATCCGGACCTGGTGGTGCCGGAAAACCAGCGGGTGTTCCCGGACCCGAAAAACCTGGACTACATTCCCCGCCTGATCGAAGAGTTGGGCGGCGTGGACATTGCCTTCGGCGGAATCGGTATCAACGGCCATCTGGCCTTCAACGAGCCTCAGGATGAACTGACGGCCGAGGAGTATTCCCGGCTGCACACCCGGGTGCTGAACATTTCCCGGGAGACCCGCACCAGCAACGCCATCGGCGATCTGAACGGTGCCATCGACGCCATGCCCAAAAAGTGCGTCACCATCGGCATCCATGAGATCCTGTCTGCCCGTAAGGTGCGGCTGGGCGTTTTCCGCGACTGGCACCGTGCGGTCATCCGCCAGGCCGCTTACGGCGAGATGAGCGCGCATTTCCCCGCCACCCTGCTGCAGAACCATCCCGACGCTCTGATCATCACCAACGCCAACGCGGCCCAGCAGCCGTTTTGATCCGTTCGACGCATAGGAAAGGAAGGTATCCGCTATGTTAGTACCTCTTCGCGCGATTCTGGAAGCCACCGATAAATATGACTACGCCCAGGGCGCGTTCAATGTGAACGCGGTGGCTCAGGCCAAGGCCGCCATTGAAGTACATGAGATGTTCCGCTCCGCCGCCATTTTGCAGGGCGCCGATCTGGCCAACGGCTTTATGGGTGGGCGTACCGATTTTATGAACGCCACCCTGGAGGACAAAAAGGCGGGCGCCCGCAACATCGCCGACGCGGTGCGCAAGTACGGCGAGGACAGCCCCATCCCCGTTGCGCTGCACCTGGACCACGGCCGGGATTTTGACAGCTGCAAGGCGGCTATCGCCGGCGGTTACACGAGCGTTATGATCGACGGTTCCAGCCTGCCCTTTGAGCAGAACATCGAACTCACCCGCGAGGTGGTCAAGTACGCCCATGAGCGGGGCGTTACCGTGGAGGCCGAGTTGGGCGTTCTGGCCGGCGTGGAGGATCATGTGTTCAGCAACAACTCCACCTACACCAACCCGCTGGACGCGGTGGAGTTCATCAAAAAGACCAAGGTGGACGCGCTGGCCATCAGCTATGGCACCATGCACGGCGCCAACAAGGGAAAGGGCGCCAAGATCCGCAAAGAGATCGCCATCGCCACCAAGGAGTGCCTGCGCCATGCCGGCATCTTCTGTGTGCTGGTCAGCCACGGGTCTTCCACCGTGCCCCAGTACATCGTCAAGGAGATCAACGCTCTGGGCGGCGACATCCAGAACGCCTACGGCATTGAACTGGCCCAGCTGAAGGAAGTATCCCACTGCGGCATCGGCAAGATCAATGTGGATACCGACATCCGCCTGGCGGTCACCCGCAATATGAAGGAACTGTTCGCGTTCCGCCCGGAACTGCGCAAGAGCCCTTCCATCGGTGCGATCTACCAGCTGCTGGAGGAGAAGAAGACCGCGTTTGATCCGCGCGCTTTCCTGCCTCCCATTATGGACACTGTCATGTACGGCAACATCCCCGATGAGGACGTGGCCGCCATCGTGAACTGCATCGAAAGGGGCGTGCGCGAGGTCGTGGGCACCCTGATCGTGGAATTTGGCAGCGTGGGCAAGGCCCCCCTGGTGGAGAAGGTCACGCTGGATGAGATGGCCGAGCGGTACCGCAAGGAAGGTATCTGAACCCGGTTTGGCGAGATTCATGCGGCGCGCTGCCCCCAACCAAGGGCGACGCGCCGCTTTCGGTTTGTAATCGGTCACTGTGCGTGATATAATGGGTCTGCGAAAACGACAAGAAACGCCGTGCTTTTTCTGCGCGGCGCCGGAAGGATGAAGAAAGACGTGTTGACCATACGGGAGTACCTGCGCCCCCAAACCCTGGAGGAGGCCTACACCCTCTGCCAGAAAAAAAGCAATGTAGTGCTGGGCGGCATGCTGTGGCTGCGGATGCAGAACAGCCAGGTGGGCGCCGCCATCGACCTGTGCGATCTGGGGCTGGATACCATCGAGGAAACACCGGAGGCGTACAGTATCGGCGCGATGGTCACCCTGCGCCAGCTGGAGCAGCATCCCGGCCTGGCTTCCCTGACTCAGGACGCTATGGCCGAAGCGGTGAAGCATATCGTGGGGGTGCAGTTCCGCAACCTGGCCACGGTGGGTGGCAGCCTGTACGGGCGGTTCGGATTTTCGGATGTTCTCACCCTGTTTCTGGCGCTGGACGCCCAGGTCGAGTTGTACCACGCCGGGGTGATGCCTCTGGCCCGGTTCGCGGAGCTGCCCCGGCAGCAGCGGGATATCCTGGTGCGGGTGCATCTGCCCCGCTCGCCCCGCCGGGTGGCCTATCTGAGCCAGCGGAACACTGCTACCGATTTCCCGGTGCTGACCTGCGCGGTCTCCCGCGCAGCGGGGGAGACCTGCTGCGTCATCGGCGCCCGGCCTATGCGGGCCATGGTCCTGGCCGATGAAAAGGGCTTGCTCAAAGCGGGGATAAACGAAACGAGCATCGCCGCCTTTGCCGGGGATGTGGCGGCCCGGGTGCCGCTGGGGGGCAACCTGCGCGCCGGGGAAGAATATCGCCGCCGGGTGTGCGAGGTGCTGGTGCGCCGCGCCCTGACTGAGATGGAGGAGGGCTGAGATGGAGATCAAGCTGAATCTGAATGGCAAGGCGATCACCGCCCAGGCCGATCCCGACACTCTGCTGCTGGACTTTGTGCGCGCCCAGGGCTGTGTCAGCGTCAAGCGAGGCTGCGATACCGCCAACTGCGGCCTGTGTACCGTGCTGCTGGACGGCACGCCGGTACTCTCCTGCAGCGTGCTGGCCGCCTGGGCGGCGGGCCATTCGGTCCAGACGCTGGAGGGCCTGCAGAGTGAGGCTGAGGAATTTGTGAGTTTTATCGCCGACCAGGGGGCGGACCAGTGCGGTTTTTGCAATCCAGGCTTTGTGATGAACACCATTGCCCTGCTGCGGGAGAATCCGGACCCCACCGATGAGGAGATCCGGGCCTTCCTGGCGGGCAATCTGTGCCGCTGTTCCGGCTATGACGGGCAGCTGCGGGGCATCCGTGCCTATCTGAACAGCAAAAAGGAGCAGGGAGGTGCCCCGCGTGGAACAGAACAATAAGGTCGTGGGCCGTCCGGTCCGCAAGAAGGATGCCATGCGCCTTCTGTTGGGCAAGCCCGCCTACCTGGAGGATGTCACCCCGGCCGGCTGCCTGGTGGTCAAGGTGCTGCGCAGCCCGCATGCCCATGCCCTGATCCGGGAGATCAACACCGCGGCGGCTGGCAAGGTGCCTGGCGTGGCGGGGATCTATACCTGGCAGGATGTGCCCCAAAAGCGGTACGCTCAGGCGGGGCAGACCTATCCGGAACCCTCGCCCTACGACCGGTTGATCCTGGACCGGCGGGTGCGGTTCGTGGGGGATGCGGTGGCGATCGTCGCTGCCGAGACCGAAAAGGCCGCCGACAGGGCGCTGAAACTCATTAAGGTGCAGTATGATGCGCAGCCCGCGGTGCTGGATTTTCACACCGCCAAAGACAATCCTGTACTGGTGCATCCGGAAGAGGACTGGAAAGCCCTCTGCCCGGTTGGGGCGGATAATCAACGCAATCTGTGCGCCTGCGGCAGTGACAGTGCCGGCGATGTGGACGGCGTGCTGGCCGACTGCGATGTGGTGGTAGAGCATACCTACCACACCAAGGCTTGTCAGCAGGCCATGATGGAGACCTTCCGCACCTACACCGAACTGGATCCCTACGGCCGGCTGCATGTTGTCAGCTCCACCCAGATCGTGTTTCATGTGCGGCGTATCCTGTCCCACGCGCTGGACATCCCGGTCTCCCGCATCCATGTGGAGAAGCCCCGCATCGGCGGCGGTTTCGGGGCTAAGCAGACGGTGGTGGCCGAGGTCTATCCCGCCCTCGTCACCCTCAAGACCGGCCGACCCGCCCGGATGATCTATACCCGCCGGGAATGCCAGATCGCCGGCTCGCCCCGCCATGAGATGGAGGTCCGGGTACGGGTGGGCGCGGATCGGAGTGGCCGTATCCGGGCCATGGACGTGTATACCCTGTCCAATACCGGCGCCTATGGCGAACACGGCCCTACCACGGTGGGTCTGTCGGGCCATAAATCCATCCCGCTGTATTCCGGCGGGCTGGAGGCATTCCGCTTTTCCTATGACGTGGTCTACACCAACCAGCAGGCCGCCGGCGCCTACCGGGGTTATGGCGCCACCCAGGGCATCTTTGCGGTGGAATCGGCGGTGAACGAGTTGGCCGCAAAACTGGCGATCGACCCGGTGCAGCTGCGGCTGCGCAATATGGTGCGGGAAGGGCAGACCATGCCCGCCTATTACAACGAAAAAGCGCTGGCCTGCGCGCTGGACCGCTGCATGCTGCGCTGTGCCGAACGGTTTGACTGGGAGCACCGCCGCATCCCGCGGGTGCAGCCCGACGGCAAGATCCGGGCCGCCGGGGTGGCGATGGCCATGCAGGGATCCGGTATTTCCGGTGTGGATGTGGGGTCCGCCACCATCAAGCTGGATGACCAGGGCGGCTACTCGCTGACCATCGGCGCGGCGGATATGGGCACCGGCTGCGATACCATTCTGGCCCAGATGGCCGCCGAGTGCATGGATTGCCCGGTGGACGATGTGGCGGTATTTGGCGCGGATACCGACGCCTCTCCCTACGATTCCGGCTCCTACGCCTCTTCCACCACCTATGTCACCGGCAGGGCGGTGGAAAAGGCCTGCGCGGAACTGAAGCGGAAGATCTGCGCCCTGGCCGCGGAGTTGCTGGGCTGCGAAGCGTCCGACCTGGAGTTCTCCGGCCGGCAGGTGCGCCGGCTGGACGGCGGCGGGGCGGTCTCCCTGACCGATATCGCCACCCGCTCCATGTGCGGTACCGCTCCGGCCATGCAGGCGACCTGTTCCCACTCGTCACCCACCTCGCCCCCGCCCTTTATGGTAGGTATGGTGGAGATCGAACTGGACCCGGAGACCGGCAGCGTCCGCCCGCTGGAATATGTGGCGGTGGTGGACTGCGGCACCCCCATCAATCCGAATCTGGCCCGTATCCAGACCGAGGGCGGCCTGGTGCAGGGCATTGGCATGGCGCTGTATGAAAATGTCACGACCAACGCCCTGGGCCAGATCGCGGAAAACAGCTTCATGCAATACAAACTGCCTACCCGGCAGGACATGGGCACGCTGCATGTAGAGTTTGAGCCCAGCTATGAGCCTACCGGTCCGTTTGGGGCAAAATCCATTGGCGAGATCGTGATCAATACCCCCTCGCCAGCGATCGCCCACGCCATTTATAACGCCACCGGTGTATGGCATCGGGAACTGCCCATCACGCCGGAAAAGGTGCTGCTGGGGATCCTGCATAAGGCAAAATAAGAAACCGAACAAGCCCCCGGAGAGGCATGCCTCTTCCGGGGGCTTGTTTTGCTATAGGGTCACTCCGGTTTGTTTTGCTTCAGCAGTTTCATAAACTCCTCGCCGGTGATGGTCTCCTTTTCCAGCAGATACTCGGACAGCCTGCGCAGCTTGTCCTCGTTTTCTTTCAGAAGCGCGAAGGCTTTCTTGTGCGCTTCACGGATGGTGTCGGATACCATCTCGTCGATGCGGGAGGCCGTCTGCGGCGCGCAGCTCAGGCTGGTATCGCCGCCCAGATACTGGTTCTGCACCGTCTCCATGGCAGTCATATCGAACTCGTCGGTCATGCCGTATCGGGTGATGAGGGACCGGGCCAGCTTGGTAGCCTGTTCAATATCGTTGGAGGCGCCGGTAGTCATGTTGTCCTTGCCGAAGATCAGTTCCTCGGCACTGCGGCCACCGGTCAGGGTGGCGATCCGGGCCAGGATCTCCGCCCGGCTCATCAGGGATTTGTTGCCCTCATCCACCTGCATGGTGTAACCAAGCGCGCCGGACGTGCGGGGGATGATAGTGATCTTGGTCACCGGTGCGGAATGGCTCTGCAGCGCCGCCACCAGAGCGTGACCGATCTCGTGATAGGCCACGATCTTTTTCTCGTCGGCACTGATCACCGCGCTCTTGCGCTGTGCCCCGGCGATCACCGTTTCCACGCTCTCTTCCAGATCCTCCTGCATCACAGCCTGACGGCCTTGCCGCACCGCCCGCAGCGCAGCCTCGTTCACAATATTGGCCAGTTCCGCGCCGGAGGCGCCGGCGGTGGCCCGGGCGATGATGTCCCAGTCGATGGGATCCTGGATCTGCACCTTCTTTGCATGGACCAGCAGAATGGCTTTCCGCCCGTTCAGATCGGGCAGTTCCACCGGCACCCGCCGGTCGAACCGGCCGGGACGCAGCAGCGCCGGGTCCAGGCTCTCCGGCCGGTTGGTGGCGGCCAGCAGTACAACGCCCTTGCCGCTGTCGAACCCATCCATTTCAGCCAGCAGCTGGTTCAGGGTCTGTTCCCGTTCGTCATTGCCGCCCAGACCGCCCGCGTCGCGCTTTTTGCCGATGGCGTCGATCTCATCAATGAATACGATACAGGGGGCTTTCTCATTGGCCTGCTTGAACAGATCGCGGACCTTGGCGGCGCCCATGCCCACGAACATCTCTACAAATTCTGAACCGGAAATAGAAAAGAAGGGAACGTGGGCCTCGCCGGCCACCGCTTTGGCCAGCAGAGTCTTGCCGGTGCCCGGAGGGCCCACCAGCAGCACCCCCTTGGGCAGCCGGGCCCCGATGTTGGCATACTTGCCCGGCTCATGCAGAAAGTCCACCACTTCCTTCAGGGATTCCTTGGCCTCGTCCTGTCCGGCAACATCGGCAAAAGTCACGCCGGTGGCGGACTCCTCCACATAGATCTTGGCGCCGGATTTGCCGAACATCATCGCGTTTCCAAACCCGCCGCCCATCTGTTTGTTCATCCGTTTCATCATAAAGCGGGAGAGCAGTTCCCCGATGATCAGGAAGAAGAAGATCGGGAATACCCAGCTGACAAGAAAACTCATCAGCGGGCTGGCCTGAGTGGGGATCTCGGCGGAAAACTCGATGTTGGGATCGGTGCGCAGCTGCTGCAGCAAGCGCTGCCCGTCATCCGGCCAGATGCCGGTCTTATAGATCCGCAGAGAATCCTCATCCGGTCCGGCGATAAACATCAGCTGCCCGTCGGTTTCGCTCAGTGCCACCTGCGTTACCTGGCCGTCGTCGATCATGTCCAGAAATTCATTGTAGGACACTTCCGTGACCTGTTGTTCCAGCATGGACGGAAACAGCAGCGCGTTGAGCAGCATTACCACGATCATCGCTACAATGTAGTAGAAGATCAGCGGTTTTTTCGGGGGTTTGGGTTTGGTTTCGGTGTCTTTTATTTCCTGCATACTTTATATCTCCCTCCGTCGATTTGTGCGGGCCGCTCAAAAGCGGCAAAACGGGCGCACTCCGCCCGGTCCAACACGGCGGAAGCACCCCCTTATGCAGATAGTATACCAAAATCTGCAAAATAATCTGTAACAGGATTGTGAATGAATTTTGCGATTTTTTTTGTACGAGTGCGAAATGTGCTGCGTGGTTTCAAGAAAGACTCTCGCCCTATATGAAAAACGTAAAAGCCGAAAAAATTCCCTTTCGCAATAAACTTTCTGGAGAATCTGACGATTATATAAATGAAAAGCTTTTTCCCGCGGGGAGATCGCCCGAGCCGGTAAAAAAGAAATCGTATGCAAGAAAAATTGCAACAAGGGCTTTCGGCGCAAACAGACGGGGCCATTTGCAGAAAGGAGACTTACCATGGATCTGTTGGCAATTGGAAATCTTGGCGGTTATATCAAAAATCTGAAGCTGCAAAGCCAGTGGATGCTGAAACAGCAGCAAGGCGCCTACAACGCGAAAGGCAAATCGCTGGAGGATTGGCTGGATGGTACCGGCCTGCAAACGGAAGAAGACGCTTTCGGGGATCGCGGAGACGACGAACTGCGCAAGATCCATCAAAAGCTGGAGGCGGGCGGCAAACTGACCCAAAAAGAACGGGAGTATCTCCAGGCGCATGACCCGGAGGCATATCGGGAACTGGTGAATCAGGAGCGGGAACAAAAGGCCTATGAACAGGCGCTGCGCCGCTGCAAATCCCAGGAGGAGGTGGATCGTCTGCAGATAAACCGGATCAACGCTTCACTTGCCCGGGTGCGTTCTGTGGAACATGATCCCCACATCCCTCTCTCGGAAAAACTGAAGATCGCCATGGCGGAGAAACAGCGGGTGGATCGGGTGTCTGCAAGCACCCGGGAATTTATGGAGAGCGGGGCGTATGCCAAATTGCCCGATCGCGCCGAGGAGGTACAGGCTGTGGAGGAGGGGATGAAGATCCCCGCTTCGCCGCCGGAGGAGACGGAACAGGCCAAGACGCCAGAGGCTCCGCAGCAACCGCAAACGTCCGCTGAAAATCCGCCCCTTGATCCGGAAACCCGGGCACGCCGGGCCCGGGCCGCCTATACGGCCCTTGAGGCGGCAGAGAAGCGGCCGGCCGATGCCATGGATACACGGGCATAAGCAAACGATACACAAGCGCCGGAGCGATCCTTCGAAAGAAGGTCGCTCCGGCGCTTCACGATGCAGGGCCGTTTATGGATCGGAAGCTGCGTGCTTTTTTCGGCGATCGGGAAGGTTCAAATTCCTTTTTGGCTGCGGTTGATCCGATGGTTCAGCAACAATGCAAAGGTAAGAATAACAGGACATCCTGTCGCGGCCAGCAGCCCTGTTTTCAGGTTGCCGCCCGCCGTTTCGGCCAGGCGGCCTACGGTAACGGGGCCCGCCATAGCGCCCAGATCACCGGCCAGAGCCAAAAAGGCGAACATCGCGGTGCCGCCTCTTGGGCATTTCTGCGAGGAAATACGAATGGAACCCGGCCACATAATGCCGACGGCCAAACCGCAAAGGGCGCATCCCGCAAGTTCAAGAAGCGGGTAGCCGGACAAGGACGCCAGCAGATAACAACCGGCGCACATTGCACCGCAGACCAGCATGACCCTGCTCAGATCAAGTTTTTCGCTGAATCTGCTGTACAGCATGCGGGATGTTCCCATAAATATTGCGAACAGGCCGGGGCCCGCCAGGTCGCCAACCGCTTTGGAAACGCCAATGGCAGACTCGGTAAAAGCGGACGCCCATTGCGCCATGGTGGCTTCGGACGCACCGGAGCAGATCATGAGGGTCACCATTAACCAGAACAGCGGCGTTCGAAGCAGTTGCCCAATGGTCATGCTCTTGTCTGCGTCCACCAAACGTTCCATCGGGCAGCGCATAAAGTTAAAGGTATTGAGAAACGGGACCAACGCCCAAACGATCGTAAGAAATCTCCAATTTTCTATGCCGAAAGCGGCAAAAAAGAGGGTGGAGCCTAGAATGACCCCCGCTGCGCCCCAGCAATAGAAAGAGTGCAGGAGGCTCATCGCTCCGTCCTTGTTTTCGAAGGGGCATGCTTCAACGATGGGGCTGACCAGGACTTCGATAAGACCGCTGCCGATGGCGTAAAGCAGGGTCGACATGAGGATGCCGATAAAGGGGATGGGCAACAGTTCCGGCAGGAATGCCAGAGAGGCAAGCCCCGCCGCCGATACGATTTGTGAGCTCACCACGCAGGCGCGGTAGCCAATTTTGTCCGCGAACCGGGTGGCGGCAAGGTCAACGAGCAATTGCGCAAAATAGAACACCAGTGGGATCATGGCAATCTGTTCCAGAGTGATCCCATAGACGCTTTTGAATGTCAAGAATAAGAGCGGAGTGAAATTTGCGGATATGGCCTGCGTTACAAAGCCGAGATAGCAGGCGATAAGGTACAATAAGTTTCGCAAATTGAAAAGAGGATAAAAGAAGACATGGTTTGCAGAACTCTGGTAGAATGAAGTTGCGACACACCATTCTGAAAGGAGAGAGCAAACCATGTCCGAGAAGATTGTACAACTAAACGAGG
>CASFJO010000054.1 GCA_949295035.1 uncultured Gemmiger sp. | reverse complement strand
CGGGTAAAGCCGCCGCCCCGGGAAGACCGCCCGCCGCCGGGGGATCAGCAACGAGATCACCACCACGACCAGCAGCACCACCGCCAGCAGCGGGATCAGCAGAAGCTCGGCCGCCGCACCCAGAACGACCGTTGCCGGGGTGGACACACGCCCGGCCGGCGCGCGCCCGCCGGAAGGATCTGCCTGCACCGCACCGGCCGTCTGCACCTGGCTGGCGCTGCGGTCCACCCCGAAGGACGCGGCCAATTCATCGTAGAGGGCGGCCGCCGTGGCGCGCACCCCCGCGTCGTAGTTGCCCGCCGCGAAATCCGGTTCCATGTACTGCTGCAAAATGCGGCTGATGCTGCTGGTGGGCAGGCGTGTCTCCAGACCCGCGCCCTGCACGCACCAGTAATCCTCCGCGCCCGGCACCACCAGAAGCAGCACGCCCCGGTTGGTGCCCTCGTTGCCGATCTGCCAGTCGTTGAACAGATCATAGGCATAGTCCTCGGTGGATTTGTTGCCGGTAAAGCCCACCGTCACCACCACCAGTTCGCACTCGCGCACATTGTGGTAGAGATCGTCTCCCAATGCGGCCAGCCATGCCTCGGTATCGGCGCTGAGCACCCCGGCCGCGTCGGTCACATACCAGGCGTCGGAGGGGGTCAGGTCCGCCCGGCTGTAGTCTACCGTTCCCTCTGCGCCGGAGGGTTTCACCGCGCTGTAGATCACGAACACGGTAACAGCGAGCAGCCCGACCACCAGAATGCTCCCCCATAATGCCTTGCTTTTTTTCATGCAAACAACTCCACTTCTTCGATCTGCCAGATCCGGCCCAGCAGCACGGCCGGAAAGCCGCGCAGCGTCTCATTGAAGGCCTGGGCCGCCTCATTGTATCCGTCATGCCGGATGATGTCCTGGCGGGACAGGAACTCGCTCCATTGGGTCTGCAGCATATCCGCCTTTCCCGCCTGTTCTGCCTTCGGGGCCAGCTGCTGGTACAGCGCGTCCACCGCCGACGCCAGACGGGCGTTGGCCTCGTACCGGGCCGCGGGGCCCTCGGCCGCGTTCAGATCGTCCAGGGCGGCGCGGGCACCGGCCACCAGCGCGTCTTCCTGCCCCAGCAGGCCCTCGCCCAGGGTCAGGATGTTGGCGGCCGCGTTGGCCCGGGCGGTCAGATCGGAGGCAATGGACACCCCATCCCCCCGCATCCCCCGCTCATACAGGGCCGCGGTATCGGCCGCCTTGGCGGCCAGCTTGCCGCCGCCCAGCCCCACCACCGCCACAAGCGCCAGCGCCAGGGCAACGATCCGGGCAGTCAGCGGACGGCGCAGCGGCGCGGGCAGCCTGCCCTCCGCCTTTCCCAGCGCGGGCAGGCCGGAGGCGGCGTCAAATCCCACCTCACCCGGGTCAAAGGCCGACGACGACGGCTCAAAGTCTCTCTGTGCGGCCATCTCAGTTCAGCTCCAGCAGTTTCTGTTTCAGCTCGCCCTCGATGCGGCCCAGCTCCTGCTCGGCGGCGGCGCGCTTCTCCTTGCCCTCGGTCTGGATCTTCTTCAATTCGTCCAGCGTCTCGATCAGGCTGCGGTTGGTGGCCTGCAGGGTCTCGATGTCCACGATGCCCCGCTCAGACTCCCGGGCCGCCTCGATGGTGCCCTGTTTGAGGGCGGCGGCGTTCTTCTTGAGCAGGTCGTTGGTCATGTTGGTCACCGCCCGCTGGGCGTTGATCGCCTGCTGGCTGTGGGCCAGCCCCAGCGCCAATACCATCTGGTTTTTCCACAGGGGGATGGTGTTGACGATACTGCTCTGGATCTTTTCCGCCATAACGGTGTTGTTGTTCTGGATCAGGCGGATCTGGGGCCCCATCTGCAGCGAGATGTTGCGGGTCAGTTCCAGATCGTACAGCTTTTTCTCAAACCGGCTGCACAGATCGGCCAGGTCCCGGGCCGCCTGGGCGTCCTCGGGCAGACCGCTGGAACGGGCTTTGGCCTCGGCGGCCGCGAGCTCGCCCTCCCGCACGGCTTTCAGCTTCTTCTTGCCGGCCAGGATATACATGCTCAGTTCCTTGAAGTAGGTCATGTTCAGCTGATACATCTTGTCCAGCATGGCGATGTCCTTCATCAGCTGTACCTGGTGGGCCTCCAGCATACCCTCGATCCGGTCCACGTTGGTCTCCACCTTGTTGTACCGGGTCTTCATCTCCTCCAGCTGGTTGCCCGCCCGTTTGAACAGGCCCAGGAAGCCCTTGGGCTGCTCTTCCAGCGCGTCAAAATTCTGCAGCTCGGTCACCAGGCTGGTGAGCATATCCCCCACCTCGCCCATGTCCTTGGTGCGCACCTTGTCCAGGGCGGCCTCGCTGAAATCGCTGATCTTCTTCTGGCTGGCCGCGCCGTACTGCAGCACGATCTGGCTGTTGGTGATGTCGATCTTCTCCGCAAAATCGTCCACCATCTTCTGTTCTTCCGGGGTCAGGGGGGTATCCTCCACCGTCACCGGCTCTATCTTGGGTTCGGCCTTCTCTTCAGCGGCGGCGGCGTCGCCCAGCGGGTCCAGCGTCAGGGAAGGCGCGGCGGGGGCGGCGTCCAGGCCGTCCAGGCTTAAGGTCACTTTTTCCTCCATAATCCAATCGTCCTTTCTTATCTCGCGCCGGGAAAGGCGCGCGCTTTACTTGTCCTGGGACCGGTTTGCGAACTCGCTGCCGGTCAGCCCCTGGCCCCGCAGCATCCCGTTCAGCACTTCCAGGTCGGCGCTCAGATCCAGCGCGTCGGCGGCAAACAGGCTGTCAAGCTGATTTTCAAAAGCGGTGGCGATGCTGGCGGCGTTGGTCTCCACCTCCCGGCGCACCGAAGCGGCGTTGCCGCCCTGCACGTCCTGCCCCTCCAGCCGGGCGTACAGTTCCAGAATACGCACCGCGTCCGGCAGGTAGTAGTTGGCGAACCGCCGGATCTGAGGCGCCTTTTCCGGATGGGCCTCCACCTCGGCCAGGATGCCCCGGCCGGCGGCCTCCATCCGCCGGATCGCGGCGGAGAGGGCGGTGTCCGGGATGGCCTCGTCCAGCCGGTGCAGATCAGCCAGCTTCTGCTGCACCGATCCCAGCATCTCGTCCGCGTCCTCCCGCCCGGTCATGAAGGGCATCTCCACCCGGGTGATGCGGTCCGGGCACAGGCGGCGGGCGATCAGCCAGACCGCCGCGCTCGCCGCCGCGGTCACGGCCAGCGCCCACAGGCGGTACAGCGGCAGCACCAGCCCGGCCAGCAGCCAGACCGCCCCCGCAAAATACACCGGCAATACCGGCCGGGTCCGTTTTTCCACCCATCTGCTCATGGCATTCTCCTTTTCCGGCTTGTCCGCCGGTATAGTCCTATTGTATGCGGTTTGGGCGCAAAAAGCAACGCGCCGGGCCCCGCCTTTACAAAAAGTTAACGAGTGTCCCGTTTTCTGCTCCGGCGGCCAGCCGCTCCAGCAGGGCGGCCACCCCCTCCCGCTCCGGGCCGGGCACGGTCAGCCGGGCGGCGGCGCGCACCGGCTCCGGCGCGGTCTCCACCGCCACCGGCAGCGCCGCCAGCGCCAGCATCGGCCGGTCGTTCTCCGCGTCGCCGGCGGCGGCCAGGCCCTCGGGGGAAAGGCCCAATGCCTCCAGCGCGGCCCGCACCCCCGCTGCCTTGTCGGCGCCGGGCGGACATACGTCGTACCGGCCGGGAGCAAAGGGGATCAGCCGCAGCCCCAGGTGCCCGTGCCGGGCCTCAAAGCCCGCCGCCCCCTCCGGCGGCATGGCGCACTGGGCGGCGAAGGGCTTGCCCGCCAGGTGGCGGTCCTGGTCCTCCCCGTCCCGCAGCATCCCCGCCGGGTAGAAGCCGGCCAGCCGGTCGTAGCCCACGTAGGCGTAGTAGGCCTCCGGATAGGCGAAGGCCAGCGGGTAGTCGTAGTCCTCGCACCAGTCCACCAGGGCGTACATCTGCTGGTCGTCCAGGCAGCGGGCGGCCAGGGTCCGCCCCTCCCGGTCCAGCACCAGCGCCCCGCCGGAATACACCGCCGCGTCGGGCGCGAAGGCTCCCAGCATCCCGGGCGGCACGGCGCAGGCGGCGCGGCCGGTGGCCAGTATGACCCGCACGCCGCTGCTTTGCACAGCGCGCAGGGCGGCCACGGCGCGCGCGGAGAGCTGTTTGCCGCCCCGGGGCAGCAGGGTGCCGTCCAGGTCCAGTGCCACGGCGGTGATGGTCATGAGGGATCCCTCCTTGTCCGGGCACTTGCCTTTTCGCCCGGTTGCGTGTATCATGGTTCGTTGAGCGGGGCCGTGCCCCGTTCGTATCATTATACCATCCCGGCGGGGGCCGGAACAAGAGAGGAGCGGTTTCATGCGCACCGAATGGCGGGACGGGCTGCGGGACGGGCTGCCCATCGCGGTGGGATATTTTGCGGTGAGTTTCAGTTTTGGCCTGCTGGCCACCCGGGCGGGGCTGACCGCCTTTCAGGCGGGGCTCATCAGCCTGACCAACCTGACCAGTGCCGGCCAGTTTGCCGGGCTGACCATCATCACCGCCGGGTCCGGCCTGGGGGAAATGGCCCTGACCCAGCTGGTGATCAACCTGCGGTATGCCCTGATGAGCCTGGCGCTGGGCCAGAAGCTGGGCCCGCAGGTGGGCACCCTCAAGCGGTGCCTGATCGCTTTTGTGGATACGGATGAGATCTTTGCGGTGGCCATGGGCCGGCCCGGGCGGCCTACCCCCGCCTACATGGGCGGGCTGGGGCTGCTGCCGGTGCTGGGCTGGACCGGCGGCACCCTGACCGGGGCGCTGGCCAGCGGCGTGCTGCCCGCGGCGGTGATCAGCGCGCTGGGCATCGCGCTGTATTGTATGTTCGTGGCGGTGGTGGCCCCGGTGGCCCGGCGCAGTCGGCCGGTGCTGGCGGTGGTGGGCATCGCGCTGGTGTGCAGCTGCCTGATGACCTGGGCGCCGGTGCTGCGGCAGATCTCGGCGGGCACGGCCATCATTCTTTGCACGGTGACGGCGGCGGCGCTGGGGGCCTGGCTGTTCCCGGTGGAGGACGCCGTCACCGAAGGAGGCGACGCGGCATGATCTATCTGTACATTCTGGTGATGGCGGTGGTCACCTATCTGATCCGCATGCTGCCGCTGACCCTGCTGCGCAAACCGGTAAAAAGCCGGTTTTTGCGCTCGTTTCTGTTCTACGTGCCCTACGCCTGCCTGACCGCCATGACGGTGCCGGCCATCTTCACCTGCACCCAGAGTCCGGTGAGCGCCGTCGCGGGGTTCGCGGTTGCCATCGGGCTGGGGCTGCGGAACAAAGGCCTGATGACGGTGGCGGCGGCGGGCTGCGTCACGGTGTTTGCCGTGGAGCGGCTGCTGGCGCTGGCCGCCGGCACCCTGTTCGGCGTGACGGTGCTGCTGGGATAAAAAACCATACAAAAAACCCGGCCTCCCGAGAGGGAGGCCGGGTTTTGTTTCGGGTTTATACCTGGCCGGGCAGGTGGATGACCTTCTTGGGGCAGACTTCCATGCAGGTGCCGCAGCCGGTGCACTTGGCGTAGTCGATGCGGGCCACGTTGTCCGTCACCTTGATGGCCTGTTCCGGGCAGCTCTTCTCACACTTCATGCAGGCGATGCAGCCCTTGCTGCACTCTTTGTTGGTGGCGGCGCCCTTTTCATGGTTGGCGCACATCACCACAGGTTTCTGCTTTTCCTCGTACATCCAGATGATCTTGTGGGGGCAGGCCGCCTTGCAGGCGCCGCAGCCGGTGCACTTGGCCGGGTCCACCTTGGCCAGGCCGTTCTCCACATGGATGGCGTCGAACTGGCAGGCCTTGACACAGTCGCCCAGGCCGATGCAGCCGAAGCTGCAGGCATTGGGCCCGCCGTACAGGGCGTTGGCCGCCGCGCAGCTGGAAACGCCCCGGTAATCGTACTTCTGTTTGCAGACGCCGTTTTCGCCCTGGCAGGTCACCACCGCGCAGACGGTACGGGTGGCACCGACCTCCACGCCCATAACGGCGGCGGCCTCCTTGGCGGCCTTGGCGCCGCCGGGCACGCACTTATTGACCGGCGCGCCCTCCACGATGGCCTTGGCGTAGTCGGCGCAGCCGGCATAGCCGCAGGCGCCGCAGTTGGCGCCGGGCAGGCAGGCCTGCACCTGGCCCACGCGGGGGTCCTCCTCCACGGCCATGAAGCGGGCGGCCAGCACCAGGATCACGGCGCCCAGCAGGCCCACAACAGTGACCAGGATGATTGCCATAGCAATGGTCATAGGTTGGTTCCTCCTTTAAGCCGCAGTTTTGAAGATGGCGTCCACAATGCCGCCGAAGCCCGTGAAGGACAGGCTGACGATGGCTGCGGAGACCAGGGTGATGGGCAGGCCCTCAAAGCATTTGGGGGGCTGCGCGTCTTCCAGGCGCTTGCGCACGCCGCTGAACAGCACCATGGCCAGCATAAAGCCGAAGCCCGCGCCGGCGGCGCATACGATGGACTCCACAAAGTTGTAGCCGTTGTCGATGTTCAGGATGGTGACGCCCAGCACCGCGCAGTTGGTGGTGATCAGGGGCAGGTAGACGCCCAGCGCCTTATGCAGTGGGGGCATATACTTCTTCATGGCGATCTCGATCAGCTGCACCAGCACGGCAATCACCAGGATAAAGACGATGGTCTGCAGATAGCCCAGATCCCACTTGAGCACGCCGGTGGCAGGGTCCACCGGCGTGAGCAGGAAGGTCTGGATGGGCCAGGTCACCGCGGTGGCCAGCACCATAACGAAGATGACCGCGCAGCTCATGCCGAAGGCGGAGTCCAGCTTTTTGGACACGCCCAGGAAGGGGCAGATGCCCAGGAACTGCACCAGAACGTAGTTGTTCACCAGAATCATGGTGAAGAAAATGGCGGCAAGCTCCATTATTCACACTCCCCTTTCCCCGCGCAGGCACCCTTGCTGGGGCAGCCCTCGCAGCCGATACTCCGCTTGATGCGGTTGTTGGTTTTGATCTCGATCCACACCACGATGGCCATGAACAGCCCGAAGGTAAAGAAGCCGCCGGGCGCGGAACCCATCAGGGTGAAGCGGTCCAGGCTCTCGGGCAGGAGCATCACGCCAAAGATGCTGCCCTTGCTGATCAGCTCACGGAAGGAGCCCATCAGCACCAGGATCAGGGTGAAGCCCAGGCCCATGCCCACGCCGTCCAGGGCGCTGTCCACCACCTTGTTTTTGGAGGCGAACATCTCGGCGCGGCCCAGGATGATGCAGTTGACCACGATCAGGGGCAGATACACGCCCAGGGCGGTATCCAGTTCGGTGAAGAACGCCTTGACCAGCATCTGCACGATGGTGACGAAGGTGGCGATGATGGTGATGTAGGCCGGCAGACGGACCTTATCAGGAATGACCTTGCGCAGCGCGCTGATCACGATGTTGGAACAGATCAGCACGAAGGCGGCCGCGATGCCCATGCCCAGGCCGCTGGAGGCGGCGGTGGTAACGGCCAGCGTCGGGCAGGTGCCCAGCACCAGGCGCAGCGTCGGGTTCTCCTTCAGCAGGCCGTTGGTCAGAATTTTGACTTTGTTATTCATGGATCAGTTGCCCCCCTTCATCGTCTGGAAGATCTCCATGCAGGCGGCAACGCCGGCCTTGACGCCGTCGCTGGATTCGGTAACGCTGGCAATAGCGTCCACCGCGTCCACGCCGGCCGCGTCGGACAGGCCAACGAACAGGTCGGTAAAGGCGGCCTCGCCGGCCTTGGTGCCAAGACCCTGGGTCTGGCCGGACACGTCCACCCACAGGTTGGTGACGACGCCCTCGGCGTCAAAGCAGGTGGCCACGGTCAGGGGCGCGGTCTCGTCCGAGAAGCCCTCGGCCTCCACGGCGATCAGGGTCAGCGCCCCGTCGGCGCTGGTGTAGACCGCGGCAGCGCCCTCGGCCTCGCCGGCCACGGCGCCGTCGCCCAAAAAGGCGGTCACAGCCTCATCCAGGGACGCGGGCGCCGCGACGGGAGCCGCCACCGGCGCGCCCCCCTGGGCGACCTCGTTGTAGCAGTTCAGCGCGTTGTTCACAGCGTCCACGACCGCGGTGCTGGAGACGGTGGCGCCGGACAGGCCGTCCACGCCGTCGCTGCCCAGGGCCACGCTGCCGCTCTTGCCCACCAGCTGGGCGGCGAAGGCGGGACCGTCCTCGCTGCCGTCATACAGGCGGGTGCCAAAGCCGCTGGTCTCGCCGTTCTGCAGGAAGGACACGCCGGTGATGACGCCGCTGGCATCGGTGACCACCGCCACCGGCACGTCGCCGCCGAAGCCGGCGCCCACAGCCAGGAACACATACCCGCTGCCGTCATCCAGCGCGCCGGCCTCCTGCACCCCCGCGGTGGCAAACTCCACCGGGGTATAGGAAGCGCCGTCGCCCAGCAGGATGGCCACGGCCTCCTCCAGGGTGGTGGGGGCGGCCTGTTCCACAACGGCCGCCTGGCCCAGAGCCACCTCAGCGAAGCAGCTCAGCGCGCTGTTCACCGCGCTGACCACGGCGGTGCTGGAGACGGTGGCGCCGGCCAGGCCGTTCACGCCGTCCTGCCCCAGGGCCACGCTGCCGCTCTTGCCGGTCAGCTCTGCCGCATAGGCGGGGCCGTCGGCGCTGCCGTCATACAGGCGGGCGCCGAAACCGCTGGTCTCGGAGTTCTGCAGGAAGGACACGCCGGTGATCACGCCGTCCATATTCACGCCCACGATCACGGGCACATCGCCGCCGAAGCCCTTGCCGATGGCCTTGAAGGCGTAGCCGCTGCCGTTGTCGGCCTTGACGGCCTCCTCCACGCCGGAGGTGGCAAAGCCCTCCACGGTGGTGAAGTTGTCCGCGTCGGGCAGCACCGCAAAGTAAGCGGCGTAGGCGGCCTGCTGTTCCTTGGCCTTGATGATGGGCGCGGTGAAGTAATTGGTCACCGCCAGCAGGGTACTGGTGATCAGGCAGATCACGACCAGCACCACGATGGGTTTGACCACATTTTCATAGTTGTTGTTCTTCTTGTTAGCCATGTTTCTTGCCACCTCCCAGAGGTACCTGACGGGTCAGGTCATTGATGTAGGGCACCAGCAGGTTCATGAACAGGATGGCATAGGAAACGCCCTCCGGCAGATCGCCCCACATACGGATGGCGAAGGTGATCAGGCCCAGGCCCAGACCGAACACCAGCTTGCCCCGCAGGGTAAAGGGGCTGGTGACATAGTCGGTGGCCATAAAGACCGCGCCGAACAGCAAACCGCCGGTGAGCAGGTTGGCCAGCACGGGCTCGCCCGCCAGGGCGAACAGCACCGCCACGGTGGCCAGGTAGGTGACCGGGATCACCGCGCTGATGGTGCGGCTGATCAGCAGCCAGGCCAGGCCGATCAGGATGGCCAGGCTGCAGGTCTCGCCCATGACGCCGCCGTATTTGCCCAAAAGCAGGTCCAGCAGGGGCAGGCTGCCCATGTCGGCGGTCTGCAGCGGGGTGGCGCTGCTCAGCGCGTCCACCCCCACGCAGGAGGGGATGACCACAGCGGTCATCCGGGTGGAAAAGCCGCTGAACAGGGCGATACGGGCCACCAGGGCCGGGTTGGCGAAGTTGGCGCCGATGCCGCCAAACAGCTGTTTCACAAGCACGATGGCGATGAAAGCGCCCACCACGGCGATCCACAGGGGCATGGTGACGGGCATGTTCAGCGCCAGGATGATGCCGGTGACCACGGCAGACAGATCCCCCACCGGGTTGGGCTTTTTCAGGATCAGGCAGTACAGATACTCAAAGCCCACGCAGGCCGCGGTGGTCACGCCCACCAGCAGCAGCGCCTGCCAGCCGAAGATGAGCGCCGCGGCCACGATGCAGGGCACCAGGGCGGCGATCACATTGCCCATCAGGCCGCGGGTGGTATCCCGGCCGGTGATGTGGGGCGAGGCGGTAACAAGCAAGCGGTTTTCCATTTATTTCTTGCCTCCTTTTCTCTGCAGCTCCTTGGCAAGGCTCATGGTCTGGGTGACCGGGCGCTTGGCGGGGCAGACATAGCTGCAGGTGCCGCACAGCACGCACAGGTCCACCTGCAGCGCGGTGAGGGCGGCCACGTCTTTCTTCTGGAACGCGCCGGCGATCTGCACGGGGGCCAGGCCCATGGGGCAGCCCTCGATGCAGCGGCCGCAGCGGATGCAGGGCCCGGGCGCGGGCAGCGCGGCGGCCTTGTCGCTGAGCAGCAGCAGGCCGTTGTTCTGGCGGGTCACCGGATAGTTGATATCGGTCAGGCAAACGCCCATCATCGGGCCGCCGCAGATGATCTTGCTCAGGGTGACGCCCTCTTTCAGGCCCACGAAATCCAGCACGTCCTGCACGGGGGTGCCCACGATGACCTCCACGTTGCAGGGTTTGGCCACCGCGTCGCCCTCCAGGGTCAGGCGCTTGGTGGTCAGGGGCATGCCGGTGGCCAAAAACTTGCCCAGGGTGGACACAGTGGTGACGTTCATCACGATCACCCCCACGTCGCTGGGCAGCCCGCCGCGGGGCACTTCCCGGCCGGTGGTGCTCTCGATCAGGGTCTTTTCCGCGCCCTGCGGGTAGCGGCTGCGCAGCGGCTTGACCTCCACGCCGGCCATACCGCTGACCAGGCTGCACATCAGATCGATGCACTCGGGCTTGTTGCGCTCGATACCGATCACGCAGCGCTTGATCTCCATATACTTCATGACGGCTTCGATGCCGCTGATGACCGTCTCGCTGTTCTCCAAAAACTCGCGGGTATCGGCGGTCAGATAGGGCTCGCACTCGGCCCCGTTGATGACCAGGGTGTCCACCGGGGTCTTGGGGCTGAGCTTGACGGCGGTGGGGAAGCCCGCGCCGCCCAGGCCCACCAGGCCGCAGTCCTGGGCGGCCTTGACCAGGCTCGCCTTATCGGTGACTACCGGCGGCTGCACCGACGGGTCCACCGTCTGCTGGCCGTCCGGCGTGATGACCACGGCTTCCATCACGGCGCCGGTGGAGCCCACCAACGTCTCGATGCCGCTGACCGTGCCGGACACGCCGGAATAGATGTTGGCACTGACAAAGCCTCCCGCTTTGCCTACCAGGGTGCCCACCTGGACGGTGTCGCCCTTCTTGACCACCGGGGTGCAGGGCGCGCCGATGTGCTGCTGCATGGGCAGCACGATGCGCGCGGGCAGCGGCATCTTCACCGTTGCCATACCCGCCGTCGCCTTCTCGTGCGGGACGCTTGCCCCGAGGGCCGAACGCTTCAGTTTTTTGAACATGGATTGAACGATCCCCCATTTCCTTGGATTCTGTACACCGTAAGAACCGTTTGTAAACTGACAAACAGCATACTATCTTATTGTATCACCTCCACGGGCGCTGTCAACAAAAAACTACGCTCAAAATCCTGCTTTCATGCGGATCCCGGCCCTTTCCGCCTGTTAAAAAATAAACCGTTTGCACCCATGGCCCCAATATGGTATACTGGAGAAAATCCCAGCGGGCCCCGGCCCTGAAAAAGGAGAGTTGCCCCGTGAAAACGCTTGTGAAGATTCTGGTGCTGCTGGCTGCCCTGGCCGCCCTGGTGGCGGGGCTGTCCCTGCTGGAGCAGGAAAAGGCTCCCCGCTACGTGGAGATCTACGACGAATCGGACGAGGAGTGATCCTGTCTTATCCGTTCCGCGGCAGACAAAAACCGGCCCTCACCCGAGGGCCGGTTTTCTTGTGGAGAAAAGAGGCCTGTTCAGCCCCGCTGGTAGACAAGGATCGGGTCGCCGGCCATCCCGCCCCCGGCCAGCCAGGCGATCCGGGCCAGGCTGAAGGCGGTGTTCACGCAGGCCAGCGGGCTGGACGGCGCCCATTCTTCAAAGGTATGCACAAGGGTCCAGTTGGCAAAGATGTAGCGGTAGCCGGCGGCCGCGTCGGCCAGGGCCGGATCGTCCAGGAACCGTTTGTACAGGGTGCCGATCAGCGCGTAGTGGGCGTCCTCCTTGCCCTTCGGGGTGGTCAGCGCGCCGTTTTCATCCACCGAACAGCCCAGTTCCGCCGCCCAGGAGACCGCGAAAGCCGTGTAGCCGTTGTACAGGCAGTCCGTCTCGGCGACGCCGTTCTCCTCGCACCAGGCGATGGAGGCCGGAATGATCTGGGTGGCCAGGCAGCGGGCCCAGGCCAGCAGCCCGCCGCTCACGGTGCCCGCCGCCACCGCCAGGCTCACCAGCCCCGCCAGCACCGGTTTGGCCAGCGCCTTCCAGCCCCGGGGTTTTGCCGCCAGGGCGGCCCGCACCCGATCGAGGCAGGCGCTGGCGCCCAGTGCAGCCAGCAGCAGCGGCGCGGTGTAGAAGGGGGTGCCCCAGCGCACCCACCACATGCCCATGGCACTCAGGGCCAGCCAGTAGACAAACCCCAAAAACAACGGCAGATACCGCGCCCGCCAGCGGCGGGCCAGCCAGACCGCGCCCACCGCCGCCAAAAGCACACCTTCCACCCCGGGGCCGGCGTTGATCCAGGTGAGGGCGTAGTCCCGCAGTTTGATGAAAAAGGGCAGCAGGCCGTACTCGCCCCGGGCCTCGACCCCCAGCTGCCAGACGGTGCGCCCCCAGTTGATGACCAGGTTGGGCGCCAGAAAAAAGAAGCTGGCAAAGACCACCGCCACGCTGAAGGCCCCGCCCAGGATCACCAGCCGCGGCCGGCGGGTGCGCCAGGCCTCGACGCAGACCACCACCGCGATCAGCAGGCAGGCCAGCGCCCCTGTGTACTTGACCGTGATCCCCACGCCCACGCACACACACAAAGCGGCCAGCCGGCCCCAGGTGGCCTTGTCCAGATACCGGATGGCCAGCGCGATGGTCAGCAGGGTAAAGAACGCCAGCGGCACGTCGGTCGTGTCATAGCCGGAGTGCTCAACATACACACCAAAGAAGGCAAAGGCCGCCGCGCCAAAAAGCCCGGCCCCTTTTTTGACCGTCTCGCAGATCCAGAAGGCCAGCGGGATCATCAGCACCCCCAGCAGGGCCGTAAAGCTCCGGGCCAGCACATAAAAGGAGGCGGGATTCAGCGGATAGATCGCCACGGCGGGCTGGCCGAACCGCAGCTGGCTGTAGGCTTCAAAGATCAGCGCGCAGGCCTTGATCAGCAGATGGGCCGGCCAGTCGTAGAACTCCACCAGCAGGGAATGGCGTTCCAGCAGGCTGATGGCCTGGTTCACCACAATGGATTCGTCCGCCCCCTGCAGGATGGGGTATCCCTTCCAGCAGGCGCTGATCCGCATCACGCCGCCCAGCAGGATCAGCGCGGCCAGCGCGATCAGCACCAGCAGCCGGCGTCGGTCGCGAAAAATACGCATGAAGGTTCCTCCTCACGCCGCGGAAGGCGGCCCGGCGCCGCGGCCGGGCCGCCTTCCGGCGCATCATCGTGTTACAGTTCGATCTCCTGCAGCCGCAGCAGGGCCAGGATGTAGATCGTGAGCGCCTGCATCAGGTGCTCGATCCTGGCGCCCTCATTGGCGCCGTGCATCGGGCCGGCAAAGTCGGGCAGCTGCAGGTCCTGGCGCTCGGGGCCGAAGCTCACCGCCAGCGGGAAGTGCCGGGCATAGGTGCCGCCGCCCATGGTGAAGGGCCGGGCGTTCTCGCCGGTGACCTCGTTGTAGGTGTCGATCAGCGCCCGGATCGGGGCCGCGTCCGCCTCGATGTAGAAGGGCGCCGCCACGCTCACATGTTCCACCGCCGCTGCGCCGCCGCATACGGCGGTCAGGGCCTTTTGGATGGTCTCGCCGGTGGTGTTGGTGGGGAACCGGCTGTCCACCGACTGGATCATCCGGCCGTTCTCCATCCGCATGGTGCCGCCGACCACGGTGAGCGGGGTGAACAGGCCGTCGTCCGCGGCGATGCCCAGGGCGCTGCCGTCGGTGGAGGCGTGCAGCTTGTGCAGCGCCTGGAAGTAGGCGGTCTCCGCTTCGTTGCCCACCCGGTTGGCCAACAGGTAATCCACCACCAGCCCGATGGCGTTGCGGGTTCCCTCCGGCATGGCGGCGTGGCCGCTCTTGCCCCAGCCCCGCACCCAGACGGTACCCGGCTGTTCGCCGGGTTCCAGGGTGATGTGCTCGGCGGGGGCAAGCCCCTCGGCCCGCACCAGGGCGGCGGCCCGGTCGGCCACCGCGTTGAAGGCCACGCCGCCCTCAAAAGCCAGCACCGCGCCGCCGCAGACCGGGCTGACCAGGTCGGCCCGGAACTGCCCCTTCTCCCCGTTGCAGACCGGGAACTCCGCGTCCGGGCTGAAGCAGAAATCCGGGGCCTTGTTGCCCGCCAGATAGCGGTCCACATCCTCCATGCCGGTCTCCTCGCTGGTGCCCAGCAGGGCCCGCACCGAGTACTTCAGCGGCACATGGTTTTCTTTCAGGAACTTGAGGGCGTACAGGCAGAGCACGCCGGGGCCCTTGTCGTCGGCCACGCCGCGGCCGATCAGCCAGCCGTCCTGCACCCGCATGTTGAAGGGATCGCCGGTCCAGCCGTTGCCGGCGGGCACCACATCCAGATGGGTGATGGTGGCGATCTGCTTATCGGTGGCGCCGGGCAGCTCCGCCCAGCCCATGTGGCCCTCGAACTGGCCGGTGGCCAGCCCCATCTCCCCGGCCAGGGCCAGCGCCTCCTTCAGGGCGGCGGCGGGTCCGGCCCCATTGGGCGCGCCGGGTTCGGGAGCGCCCGCCACGCTGGGAACGTCCACCAGCCGCTTGATATCCCGGATCACATTCTCCTCATTGGCCCGGACGAAGGCCTCGATCTTGTCCTTGTATGCACTGGTCATGCTTTGTGTTCTCCTTTGCTGCAAAAATGCGCGCGATTTGGGGATATTATACCACGCTTTGGCGGCGGTGAAAACGGGTTTTGCCTGCCGGGGGCGGAAAATCCCGCCAGATCCGGTTTTTCCCTTGACAGGCCCGGGGCGGCTGTGGTAAGCTGTGCCGGGAAGTTAGTTGGCGCGAACTTGTTAGGCGCCGCTTCTTTTTTTGCCCGTTGGTTAGTTTTATCTAACATCAGTTTTGTTTGCCAAACCATCGGGTGAACACCAGGGAAAGGATGAGAGGGACGATGATGATCAACAAACGGCTGATCGGCACGGTGCGGGAGAGCCGCCCGCGGATCGCGGCCAGCGTGGCGCTGCAATGGGCGGCGCTGGGGGCCAACCTGACGGCGATGGGGCTGATCGCCCGGGCCATCGGGCGGCTGGCAGCGGGCGAAGGGGTGCCCGGGGCCGGGTTCTGGCTGGCGCTGGCGGGGGCGGCGGCGGTGCGGATGGTCTGCACCGAGGCCGCGGCCCGGATGGCCCACCAGGCCAGCCGGGCGGTAAAACTGGCCCTGCGCCGGCAGATCTATAGCAAGCTGCTGCGGCTGGGCCCGGCCTACCGCCAGCAGGTGAACACCGCCGAGGTGGTGCAGGCCGCGGTGGAAGGGGTGGACCAGCTGGAGAGCTATTTCTCCGCCTACCTGCCCCAGTTCTTTTACAGCATGCTGGCCCCGCTGACCCTGTTCGCGGTGCTGGCGCCGGTGTGCCTGCCGGCGGCGGCGGCTTTGCTGGTCTGCGTGCCGCTGATCCCGGCGGCCATCGCCGCGGTGCAGACCTGGGCCAAAAAGCTGCTGGGCAAATACTGGGGCCAGTACACCGCTTTGGGGGACAGTTTTCTGGAGAATCTGCAGGGGCTGACCACCCTGAAAATTTATCAGGCGGACGAGCGCCGCAACCGGGAGATGAACCAGGAGGCGGAGCGGTTCCGCCGCATCACCATGCGGGTGCTGACCATGCAGCTGAACTCCATCAGCATCATGGACCTGGTGGCCTTTGGCGGGGCGGCGCTGGGCATCGGCCTGGCGGTGCGGGGGTATGCCGCCGGTCGGCTGGAGTTGGGCGGTCTGGTGCTGGTGCTGCTGCTCTCGGCGGACTTTTTCCTGCCCATGCGGCAGCTGGGCAGCTATTTTCACATCGCCATGAACGGCATGGCGGCGGCCGACCGCATCTTCCGGCTACTGGACACGCCGGAACCGCACCGGGGCAGCGCGCGGCTGCCCGCCGGGGAGACGGCCATCCGCTGCCGGGGGCTGCGCTTCGGCTATGAGCCGGGGCGGCAGGTGCTGCGCGAAGCGGAGCTGGAGCTGCCCGCCCGGGGCCTGGTGGCCCTGGTGGGGGAGAGCGGCTGCGGCAAGAGCACCCTGGCCGCCATCCTGACCGGCCGGGTGCGCGGCTGGCAGGGCGAGGTGACGATGGGCGGCGTGCCGCTGGAGGCGCTGGACGAGGCCGACCTTTTGCGCACCGTGACCTGCCTGGGCCACGACGCCTGGCTGTGCAAGGGCACTCTGGCGGAGAACCTGCGGCTGGCCGCTCCCGGCGCCACCGACGAACGGCTCTGGGCCGCGCTGGAACAGGCGGACCTGGCGGGGTTTGCCCGGCAGGCGGGCGACCTGGACGCGCCGGTGGCCGAGCGGGGGGCGAACCTGTCCGGCGGGCAGCGGCAGCGGCTGGCGCTGGCCCGGGCGCTGCTGCACGACAGCCCGGTGTACATCTTTGACGAGGCCACCTCCAACATCGACGCGGAGAGCGAGGAGCAAATCCTGGCGCAGATCCGCCGGCTGGCCCGCAGCCGGGCGGTGCTGCTGATCACCCACCGGCTGGCGGCGGCCGCCGGGGCGGACCGCATCTATGTGCTGGAGCAGGGCCGCACGGTGCAGCAGGGCCGGCACGAGGAACTGCTGGCGGCGGGCGGGCTGTACGCCCGGCTGTGGAACACCCAGCAGGAGCTGGAGCACGAGGGAGAAAAGGAGGCGGCATGCCTGTGAACAAACAAACGAAACGCTCCGCCCCGGCGGTGATGGGGCGGCTGGCGGCACTGGTGCGGCCGCTGGCCGGGTATATGGTTCTGGCGGTGCTGGCCGGGCTGGCCGGGCATCTGTGCGCGGCCTTTCTGACCGTGCTGGGGGCCGGCGCGGCGCTGGCGGCGGGCGGATATCCCCTGCCTCTCTCCGCCGGCGCGGCCCTGACGCTGCTGGCGGTGTTTGCTGTGCTGCGGGGGCTGCTGCGCTACGGCGAGCAGGCCTGCAACCATTTTATCGCCTTCAAACTGCTGGCCCTGGTGCGGGACCAGGTGTTCCGGGCGCTGCGGCGGCTCTGCCCCGCCAAACTGGAGGGCCGGGACCGGGGCGACCTGATCAGCCTGATCACCTCCGACATCGAGTTGCTGGAGGTGTTCTACGCCCATACCCTCTCCCCCGTGCTGATCGCGGTGCTGTTCAGCGGGGTGATGGGGGCGTTCATCGCCTCCTTTCACCCGCTGCTGGGGCTGCTGGCCCTGGCCGCCTGGCTGACGGTGGGGCTGGCGGTGCCGCTGGCGGTGGCCCGCTGGGGCGGGCAGGACGCCCGTCTGGCCCGGGACGGGGCCGCTGAGCTGAGCGGCTATATGCTGGAGAGTTTGCGGGGGCTGCCGGAAATTCTGCAGTACGGCGCGGGCGAGGCCCGGATGGCGGGGCTGGAGCGCCGCGCCCGGGACCTGGCGGCCCGGGAGGACCGGATGCGGGCCCAGGCGGCCCGGGCCCAGGCGGTGGCCGGCGCGGTGATGCTGGCCTTTGACATCGGGATGCTGGCCGCCGCCTCGGCGCTCTACGCCCGCGGCGCGGTGGATCTGCCCGGCGTGCTGCTGCCCACCCTGGCGCTGATGGGGTCCTTTGGGCCCACGGCGGCGCTGGCCGGGCTGGGCAGCACCCTGCAGACCACCCTGGCGGCGGCGGGCCGGGTGCTGGACCTGCTGGACGAGGCCCCCGCCGCCCCCGAGCTGACCGGCCAGCCCGACCCCGGCCCCTTCACCGGGGCCCGGGCGGAGGATGTGGGTTTTGCCTACGGCGACCGGCCGGTGCTGGAGGATGTGTGCCTGACCATCCCGGAAGGGGCGATGGTGGGCATCTGCGGGCCCAGCGGCAGCGGCAAAAGCACCCTGCTGCGGCTGTTCATGCGGTTCTGGCAGGCACAGAAAGGCCGGGTGGAGGTGGCCGGCGCGCCGGTGGAGGCCATCGACACCGCCCGGCTGCGGCAGATGGAGGCGCTGGTGACCCAGGAGACCCACCTGTTCCGGGACAGCATCGCCGCCAATCTGCGGATCGCGAAACCCGACGCCACCCAGGCGGAACTGGAGGCCGCCTGCCGGATGGCTTCGGTGCACGAGTTCATCCAGCGCCTGCCCCAAGGGTACGACACCCCGGTGGGTGAGCTGGGGGACGCCCTCTCCGGCGGGGAGCGGCAGCGGCTGGGGCTGGCCCGGGCGTTTTTGCACGACGCGCCCTTTTTGCTGCTGGACGAACCCACCAGCAACCTGGACAGCCTGAACGAGGCGGTGATCCTGCGGGCGCTGCGCCGCCAGCGGGCGGGGCGCACGGTGCTGATCGTGAGCCACCGGCCCTCCACCCTGCAGGCGGCGGACCGGGTGCTGACCATGGAAGGAGGACGGCTGGCATGAGCCGGGACATCGAAGCCCGCCGGACGCGGGAGAGCGAGATGGTATCGGAAATGATCGGGCTGTACTGCCGGGCCCATCACGGCAGCGCCGGCGGCGGGCTCTGCCCGGAGTGCGCGGCCCTGGCCCGCTACGCCCGCGCCCGCAGCGAGCGCTGCCCCCGCATGGCGGAAAAGACCTTCTGCTCCAGCTGCCCCCACCCCTGCTACGCCCCCGCCATGCGCCAGCGCATCCGGGAGGTGATGCGCTGGGCGGGGCCCCGGATGCTGCTGCGCCACCCGGTATGGGCGCTGCGCCATATCGCCAACACCCTGCGCCACAAGCGGCGCCCACACAGATCGGAGGAGATCGCATGAAAAAACTGCTGTATCTGGCCGGCGGCTTTGCCGGGCTGGGGCTGGGGGCTCTGGGGGCGGCGCTGCCGCTGCTGCCCGCCTTTCCCTTTCTGCTGCTGGCGGCCTTCTGCTTCGCCCGCAGTTCCGAGCGGCTGCACCGGTGGTTTCTGGCCACCCGCTTATATAAGGAAAACCTGGCCAGCTTTGTGGCCGGCCGGGGCATGACCCGGCGGGTCAAGCGGCGGATCATGACCCTGGTGACCCTGACTATGGCGGTGGGGTTCGCCTTGATGGAGCGGGTGCCGGCGGGCCGGGTGATCCTGGCGCTGGTCTGGGCGGGGCACATGCTGTACTTTCTCTTTGGGGTGCGCACCCTGCCCGAAGCTGACGATCAGGACGCCTGAGTTCTCTCTTTCTCCCGCGCGCCGTTGCGCGGCGGGCATCCCCTATGGTATGATTATCCAATACCCGCGCCGCACGGCGGCGCGGAGGGGAGAGGAGAGTTTTGTATGATGCAAACGGTCAACCATCTGATCAAGACGTGCAGCGACTTCATCTGGAACGGGCCGATCCTGGTGATACTGCTGGGCACCCATCTGTTCCTCACGGTACGGCTGCGGTTCATCCAGCGGTACACCGGCAAGGCCATCCGGATGAGCCTGCATCCGGACGAGGGCGCCCAGGGCGAGATCAGCCAGTTCGGGGCTCTGGCCACCGCGCTGGCCGCCACCATCGGCACCGGCAACATCATCGGGGTGTCCACCGCCATCGCGCTGGGCGGCCCCGGGGCAGTGCTCTGGTGCTGGCTGACCGGGGTGTTCGGCATCGCCACCAAATACGGCGAGGCGCTGCTGGCAGTCAAGTACCGGGTGCGCAGCAAGCGGGGCGCCGTGGTGGGCGGCCCCATGTATACCATTGAACAGGGGCTTGGCAAAAAATGGCTGGCCGTGGCCTTCGCGGCACTCACCGTGCTTGCCACCTTTGGCACCGGAAGCACGGTGCAGAGCCACGCCATCAGCGATGTGATCCGCACCACCTTCGGCGTGCCCACCTGGGCCAGCGGCCTGGCCGTGGCGCTGATTACCGCCCTGGTCGTTCTGGGCGGGGTCCAGGCGATCTCCCGGGTATGCGAAAAGCTGGTGCCTTTCATGAGCCTGTTTTACATCGTGGGCTGCCTGGCCATTCTGTTTTTGAACCGGGCCTACATCCTGCCGGCGGTGGCCACCATCGTAAAAAGCGCTTTTGGCTGGCAGGCCGCCGCGGGCGGCTTTGCCGGCGGCGCGCTGATGATCGCCTGCCGGTACGGCATGGCCCGGGGGCTGTTCTCCAACGAGAGCGGTCTGGGCACCGCCCCCATCGCGGCGGCCAGCGCCCAGACCCGCAACCCGGTGCGGCAGGCGCTGGTGTCCATGACCGGCACCTTCTGGGACACGGTGATCATCTGCGCCATGACCGGCATCGTGGTGGTCAGCGGCATGCTGCGCAGCCCGGAACAGTACGCGGGCGCGGGCGATGACGCCATGACCCGGCTGGCCTTCAGCGTGCTGCCCGGCGGGCAGTATGTGCTGACGGTGGCCCTGTCGATCTTTGCCTTTACCACCATCCTGGGCTGGAGTTACTACGGCGAGCGCTGCATGGAATACCTGACCGGCGCCAGAGGGGTGCTGCTGTACCGGCTGGCGTTTCTGGCGGCGGTGTTCCTGGGCGCGGTGGTCAGCCTGGACATCGTGTGGAACTTTGCCGATCTGATGAACGGGCTGATGGCGTTTCCCAACCTGATCGCCGTACTGCTGCTCAGCGGGGTGATCCTGCGGGAGACCCGGTATTTTCTTTGGGAGGGCCGGCTGGACGAAGCCGGCGACACCCTGCCCAACTGAACCGAAAAAAAGCCGCCCGGCCGGGCGGCTTTTTTGTTCGTTTCGGTCCGCTCATTCCTCCAGCCGGCTGGTGCAGCAGGGGCAACGGGTGGCCTTGAGAGGGATCTTGCTCAGGCAATAGGGGCAGCTCTTTTGGGTGACCGCCGTTTCGCTCTCCTTTTTTTTGATGGTTCGCGCGGCCAGGGTATTCATCCCCTTGACCAGCGCAAAGATCACCAGCGCCATCAGCAGAAAGTCGATGACCTGGGTGATAAAGGCCCCGTAGCAGAGCACCGGCGCGCCGGCGGCCTGGGCGGCCGCCAGATCCGGGTACCGCGCCCCGTCCAGCGCCAGGAAATGGCTGGTGAAATCCACCCCGCCGGTGACCAGCGTGACCACCGGCATGATCACGTCGTTGACCAGCGAATTGACGATCTTCTGGAACGCGCCGCCGATGATCACGCCCACCGCCAGGTCCAGCACGTTGCCCCGCAATACAAAAGTTTTGAATTCGGCCGCTATCTTCTTCATACGCCCACCCGTCCCCTTTCTTCGCCGGCCGGTCCGCACGGCGGCGGCCAGCGGTCCGACCCGCCCGCGCGATACGGCTTGCGCAAACGATGTGCTTTCAGTGTACCACACCCTGTCAAGGCCGTTCCATGTGCTGGATTTTTGCCGGGCAATCGTTTATAATGAAAACTGGAAATTTTTATGCCGTCGGCCTCAAGGGGGGAGTATACCGTGCACTATACGGTCAAGATCGTGCTGCGCAAGCTGATCGCGGGGGGCCTGGCGCTAGCCGCCGCCGCCGCCATCACCCTGTTCATCAAGGAGAATCTGGACGTGAAGGACCCGGAGACCGCTCTGCCCTCCATCCAGATCACCACCGAAGGGGTGTTGCTGTCGCCGGAGATGGTGTTCCGCGCCGGGTATGAGTGGAACTTTTTCACCTCCACCGAGATCAACACCCCGGTATGGACCACCGAGGACATCCTCAGCCGCACCTACCCGGTGGATGTGCCGTCCCGGGCCAAGCTGGAGATCGGCTTTTCCCTGAAGGCGGACACCCTCAGGGTCAGCCGCTCGGAAGAGGGCGATCTATCCGCCTTCGTGACCTTGGCGGACGCCTACCCGAACATCCTCATCGCCCCCGCCGAGGCCGGGCAGTATCTGTACAAGATCGAGGCGGGTTTTGGCCGGCGGGGCTCCATCATCTACTATCTGCTGTTGAATGTAAAAGAAGCGGTGGCGCCCGTCGCCCCCGCCTGACACAAGGGGGAACCGCATTTATGGAAACCGTTACGCTGGGCCGCACCGGCCTGCAGATCCGCCGCATGGGCTTCGGCGGCATCCCCATCCAGCGCATCGACGACGCGGGCGTAAAGGCCCTGATCCGCAAGGCGGCGGACGCGGGCGTCAATTACATCGACACCGCCCGGGGCTACACCGTCAGCGAGGAATGGCTGGGCGGCGCGCTGGAGGGTATCCGGGACCGGTTCGTGCTGGCCACTAAGTCGATGGCCCGCACCCGGGAAGCGATGGAGAAGGACATCGCCGTCAGCCTGGCCAATCTGCGCACCGACCACGTGGAACTGTACCAGATCCACAGCCCCTCCCTGGCGGAGATGGAAACGGTGTTCGGCCCGGGCGGCGCGATGGAGGCGCTGCTGGCCGCCAGGGCGGACGGACGGGTGGGCCACATCGGCCTGACCGCCCACTCCCTTGAGGTGTTCGCCGCCGCGCTGGAGCATGAGGAGATCGAGACCATCATGTTCCCTTATAACATCGTGGAGACGCAGGGGCAGGAGCTGATCGCCCGCGCCGCCGAAAAAGGGGTGGCCTTCATCGCCATGAAGCCGCTGGCCGGCGGCGCCATCGAGGATGCCTCCCTGGCGCTGCGGTTCATCCTGGCCAACCCGAACGTGACGGTGGTGATCCCCGGCATGGCCGACCCGGCCGAACTGGACCAGAACCTGGCCGCCTGCGAGGACCGCTCTCCCCTGTCGGCGGAAGAGAAGGCGAAGATGGCGGCCATCCGCAAGGAACTGGGCACCAACTTCTGCCGCCGCTGCAACTACTGCGCCCCCTGCACCGCGGGCATCTCGATCCCCAACGTGTTTCTGTTCGCGGGGTACCTGAACCGGTACGGTCTGGGGGACTGGGCCCGCAGCCGGTACGCCAGCCTGCCCCACAAGGCCGGCGAATGTGTGGAGTGCGGCGTCTGCGAGACCCGCTGCCCCTATCAGCTGCCCATCCGGCGGATGATGCGCAAAGCCGCGGAGGATTTTGGCGAATAAACCGTTTGGCGGCGGAGCGAACCCGGTTTGCTCCGCCGCGTTTTGTTGTGAACTGTAAAGGAGGGCTCTATGGCGCAGGCGATCACGGAGGAAATGGTGCTGGAGATGCTGCCCCCGCGCCGGCAGGAGACCCACAAGGGCAGCTACGGCAAGGCGCTGGCGGTGGCCGGCTGCGCCCGGTACCGGGGCGCGGCGGCCCTGGCGGCGGAAGGGCTTTTGCGGGGCGGGGCCGGGCTTGTGACCCTGGCCGCCACCGAGACGGTGCTGGCAGGGGTGCTGACCCGGCTGCCGGAATGCGTCTGCCTGCCCTGCCCCCAAGACGCCCAGACCGGCGGCATCAGCCGCGCGGCGGGCAAGCGCATCCTGGAGGCCAGCCGGGGCTGCGACGCGCTGCTGCTTGGGCCCGGGCTGGGCAACACGCCGGACACCGCCGCCCTGGTGGAACTGCTTGTGCCGGGGGCGGGCTGCGCGGTGGTGCTGGACGCGGACGCGCTGAACGCGGCCGCCGCCATGGAATCTTTGCCCCGTCCGGTGGAGGCGCCGCTGGTGATCACCCCGCACCCGGGGGAGATGGCACGGCTGTGCGGGCTGACGGTGGCCGAGGTGGAGGCGGGCCGGGAGGGCATCGCCGCCGGCTATGCCCGGGCCAACGGCTGCGTGGTGGTGCTCAAGGGCCACCGCACCCTGGTGGCCGGGCCGGACGGGCAGGTGTATAAAAACACCACCGGCAACGCGGGGCTGGCCCGGGGCGGCAGCGGAGACGTGCTGGCCGGGCTGCTGACCGCCCTGCTGGCCCAGGACCCGGACCCGCTGGCCGCGGCGGTGTGCGCGGTGTGGCTGCACGGCGCGGCCGCCGACCGCTGCGCCGCCCGCCGCAGCCAGTACGCCATGCTGCCCCACGACATCTTTGAGGATCTGGGCGCTCTGCTGGCCCGGCAGGGGCGCTGAACCGGTCGCCGCCAAACGCTAAATTTATTCACAATTCTGTGGTATCCTGTTGACAACGGCCGGGCCTGCCGCCCGCCCGGAAAGGAAGGCGTCCGCATGAACCTGCTGTTTAGCGTCAACCAGTCGTTTCTGCCGCTGCTGGGCAGCTGCCTGCGCTCTGTCCTGAAGAACGGCGGGGCGCCGGCCTACTCGGTCTATGTGCTGCACTCCGGGCTTTCCCCCGCGGCCTGCCACACGCTGGAATCGGAATTTGGCCACCGGGCCGCGCTGCACTTTGTACCGGTGGACGAGCGGCTGTTTGAGGGATTTCCCGAGTTCAAGCGGTATCCCCGCCAGATCTACTACCGGCTGGCCGCGCCGCTGCTGCTGCCCCCCGAACTGGACCGCATCCTGTATCTGGATGTGGACACGGTGGTCATCAACCCGCTGGGGCCGCTCTACGACGCGCCCTTTGAGGGGGCCTGCTTCATGGCCTGCACCAACACCCGGCGGCTGCTCACCCGGGTCAACCAGCTGCGGCTGGGCACCGGCGAGGACGTGCCCTACATCAACAGCGGGGTGCTGATGATGGATCTGAACGCGCTGCGCCCGGTGGTGGATATGGATCAGATCCGCCGCTATGCCAGCGAACGGTACGACCGGCTGCTGCTGCCGGACCAGGACATCCTGACCGCCCTGTACGGGGATCGGGTCAAACTGATGGACAGCCTGCTGTACAATCTGAGCGACCGGACCCTGCGGCTGTACAATGCCTCCCCCGGAAACCCAAAACGGGACCTGGAATGGGTGCGCCGCCATACGGTGATCGTGCACTATTTTGGCCGCAACAAGCCCTGGAAGGCCCACTATCGGGGCGTGCTGGGCGCCTTTTACTACGAGTTTGCCTGAAACCGGGGCCCGGCCGCGCCCATCGCGCGGCCGGGCCTTTCTGTCTGCCGCATACCTCGTTCTCTGCGCTCGGCGTGCCGCCGGTCTTGTGCCAGGCGTACAATCACGCCAGTTCCTCCCGCAGCTCCTGCATGGCCTCCCGGGTGGAGTCCGCCGAGAACAGGAACACGCCGCTGCGGCTGTACACCTCCACATGCCCTGCCACCTGTCGAATCACGCAATCCATACCGCACGCCGCCTTTCTCTGTTCCGGGCGCGCAAAGCCCGGGTCTGTTGTGTGTTTCGGGGAGGCGTCCTCCCCTGTTCCACCCTCAGTATACCAGAAACAGAGTACGATAAATCGGATCGTCAAGCCGGTTAAAAAGAAACGCGGGCCGCATCGGCGGCCCGCAGCGCGGCAGGGCTGTCGGGTGGGGGGCGATCAGGCGCGGGCCTTTTCGCCGCGGACGGCCCGCGGCTCCCGTGCCGCGCCGCCGCACACCCGGTCGTAGCAATACTGGATGATGCTGTTGCGCTTGACCAGGCCGATAAAGCTCTTTTTGTCGTCCACCACCGGCACAAAATTCTGGGTCATGGCGGCGGCCACCAGTTCGTCCATGGTGGTGGTCACCGGCACGGGTAAGTAGTCCCGCTTGCGGGGCACCGCCGACACCGGCACATCCTCGGCCCGCTCGCAGGAAAGGTCCATGTGGTTTTTGATGTACCAGAGCAGGTCGCCCTCGGTGATGGTGCCCGCGTATTCGCCCCGGCGGGTGAGCACCGGGATGGAGGAGTACCGGTGGTACTCCATCTTCTCCAGGGTCTGGCGCAGCGTAAAATCGTCGTAGATAAAGGCCACGTCCTGCTTGGGGGTAAGGAAGAACAACAGGTTCATAGCAATGCCTCGCTTGTGGTAGGATGGGGTTGGCGGATTGCAACCATTTTGTAATTTTATTATACCGCCTCTTTATGAAAAAGGTATGACAAAACCCCCGTCTCCATGATTTTTTCGCACATTTGCGGCAGGGCGGCCCGCGCGGCTTTTCAAAGGCTGCCGGGCTGTGGTATAATAGCAGGACCGGGAGGGGCGTTTTGCGCCTTCCCGCAGGCCAAAAAAAGGAAGTGAACGCCCATGCGCCCCGTTCTTCGCCGCGCGCTGGCGCTGGCCGGCTGCGCACTGCTGCTGGCAGGATGCGCCCCCGCGCCCGCCCCCGATGACGCCCCTGCCTCCAGCGGGCAGACCACCCTGCAGGTGCCCGCCGGAGACGGCGGTTCGGGCGGGATGCTCTGCATCGGCTACACCGAATCCGACGGATTCAATCCGTATCGGGTCAACTCCTCGCTGGTGGCACAGAACGCCGGGCTGGTGTTTGAAAAACTGGTGGAGATCACCCCCGAGATGGATCTGGAATACCGGCTGGCCCAGAGCATCGTAAGCGCCGGCGATCAGGTGGTCATCACGCCCCGGGGCGGCTGCACCTTCGCGGACGGCACCGCCGTTACCGCCGAGGACATCCTGGCCAGCCTGCAGGCGGCTCAGGCCAGCGCCATGTACGGCGGGCGGTTCGCGGGCGTGACCGCCATGCGGGTGCAGGACGGGCTGGTGGTGCTGGAACTTGCCGCGCCGGACAGTCTCTTCGCCTATCTGTGCGATATCCCGGTGATGAAAGCCGCCGAAACCGCCCTGGCCTCTCCCACCGCCAGCGGCCGGTACACCTATGGCCAGGGGGCTGATCAACTGGTCGCCAACCCGCGCGCGCCCTTCGGCGCGGGGGAGGGCCCGGCTGAGATCCGGCTGTGGCCGGTGGCCGGTTATGATGAACTGGTGAGCAGCTTTTCTCAGGGATCGGTGAATCTGTATGACGCCATCAGCGACAGCGACGCCGCCGGCAGCATGACCAGCCAGCAGAGTTTTTACCGCACCAACGAACTGATCTATCTGGGGGTGAACAGCGCCGGCGAAAAGCCCTTGCTGGCTACCGCCACCGGGCGCACGGCCCTGAGCCGCCTGATCGACCGGCGGGCCCTGGCCCAGGAAAGTTTTTACGCCCGGGCCTATCCGGCCACCGGCATCATCAACAGCTTTTACCCCTGCGTGCGGGACGCCCAGACGATCAGCGCCGATCCCCAGCCGGACGGGGTGAGCGCTTTGCTGGGTACGCTGGGCTATACGCTGGACCCGATGACCGGCTACTTTGCCGACGCCGACGGCGCCCGGCTGGAGGTACAGCTGCTGGTGTACACCGGCAGCGTATACAAGCGGTACGCGGCGAATCTGCTGCGCCAGCAGTGGGGCGAGGCCGGGGTCTATGTGCAGGTGGTGGAGCAGGACAACTTCGATCAATACAAGGAACAGGTGCTCAGCGGCCAATTTGAACTGTACATCGGGGAAGTTAAGTTGTATAATAATATGGATATAACGCCGTTTCTTCCCGGCGGGGCCCTCAGCGCGGGCCTCGCCCAGAACGAGGAACTGCCCGCCGCCCGGGACGCCTTCCGCCTGGACGTGGCCGCCGCCGGCGCCCTGGAACAGGCGTTTGCCGATCTGATGCCGCTGGTGCCGCTGGTGTGGCAGAACGGCACCGTGGTTTGCAGCCGGGACGTGTCCGGCGTGAGCGCCTCGGTGAGCGGCGTGTTTTATTCCCTGGCAAACCTTGCGGTCGCATAAGGCCGACGAATCTTCGTAAAGGAGCGATGACAAGATGATCACCAGCTATACCCCTCATGGCGCCGTGAGCATCACCGGCGAGTACTTCAATCAGCTTGTGGCCGAGGTGGCCAAGCGCTGCTACGGGGTGACCGCCATGGGCGACGATACCGCGGCCCAGCAGATCAAGGGCCTGGTGCTGGGCGGCGCGCACGCGGAAAAGGGCGTGCATGTGGAGCAGCGGGACGGCCAGCTGGCCATCCAGCTGCGCATCAAGGTGAGCTACGGGCTCAACATCGCCACCATCGTGCGGGCCATCACCCACAAGGTCAAGGATGAGGTGGAACACGCCACCGGCCTGAAGGTCTGCCGCATCGACGTGCGGGTGGAGGACATCCTCTCCGCCGAATGACCGCCCGTACCTTTTCCGCCCGGCGGCCCGGGTTACAACCGATATCGTATTTGAGGTGTTTTGCATGATGATTACTGGTAAGATCCTGCGTGACGCGATCCTTTCCGGCGCCAACAACATCGCCAACCAGCGTACCCGTGTGGACGAACTGAACGTTTTTCCGGTGCCGGACGGCGACACCGGCACCAACATGAGCATGACCGTGGGCGCCGCCGTGCCTGAGCTGAACGCTCTGGACGACGGCTGCACCGTGGCCGAGGCCGCCAAGGCCGCGGCCAGCGCCATGCTGCGGGGCGCCCGCGGCAACAGCGGCGTCATCACCAGCCTTTTGTTCCGGGGCTTTTCCAAGGCGCTGGACGGCAAAAAGACCGCCGACGCGGCCGATCTGACCGCCGCGCTGCAAAAGGGCGTGGAGGCCGCCTACAAGGCCGTTATGAAGCCCACCGAGGGCACCATGCTCACGGTGGCCCGGGTGGCCGGCGAACAGGCCGCCGCCAGCGGTCTGACCGATGTGAACGAGCTGTGGGACCGGGTCATGGCCGCCGCCCAGGAAGCGCTAGAGAACACCCCCAACCAGCTGCCGGTGCTCAAAAAGGCCGGCGTGGTGGACGCGGGCGGCCAGGGGCTGGTGATCATCTTTGCCGGCATGCAGCAGGTATTCCACGGCGGTGAGATCATCGCCGGCGCCGAGGCCCCGGCCAAGGCCGCCGGCTCCAGCGCCGCCGGCAAGGGCGTGTTCACCGACGACCTGATGAAGGTGGAGGACATCAAGAACGGCTACTGCACCCAGTTTTTGGTCAACAAAAACGAGAATTGCAGCACCGAAAAGCTGCGGGCCTTCCTGGAATCCAACGGCGACAGCGTGGTGGTGATCGAGGACGACGAGGTCATCAACTGCCATGTGCACACCGCCGATCCCGGCAAGATCCTGAGCCACGCCATCCAGTACGGCTACCTGACCGGCTTCAAGATCGAGAACATGCACGAGCAGTTCCTGGCCCGCCAGAAACAGGGCAAGGGGCTGGAGAAGCAGAAAAAGGCCGAGGCGGCCCCCGCCAGCGAGTTCCCCTACGCGGCGGTGGACCCGGAGCGCGCCTACGGCTTTGTGGCCGTGGCCGCGGGCGAGGGGCTGCGGGCGGTGTTTGCCGATCTGGGAGTGGACGCGATCGTGGCCGGCGGCCAGACCATGAACCCGGCCACCGAGGACATCGTGGCCGCGGTACAGAGCGTGCCCGCCCAGACGGTATTCGTGCTGCCCAACAACAAGAACATCATCATGGCCGCCGAGATGGCCCAGAAGATAGCGGACCGGCGGATCGTGGTGCTGCCCACCCGCACCATCCCCCAGGGCATCACCGCCATGCTGAACTTTGACCCGGAGGCCACCGTAGACGCCAACACCATCAACATGATGCAGGCAGCCGACAAGGTGAGCACCGGTCTGGTGACCTTTGCCGCCCGGGACAGTGAGTTCGACGGCAAGAAGATCAAAAAGGGCGAGATCATGGCCCTGGAGAACGGCAAGATCGTGAACACCGGCACCGACCTGACCAAGGTGACCTACCGCCTTGCCCGCAGCATGGCCAAGCGGGACACCAGCTTCATCACCGTGATCAGCGGCTGCGATGTGAGCGAGGAGGACGCCGAGCGCACCACCGAACTGGTGCGCGCCAAGGTGGGCGGCGACGTGGAGGTCACCCACATCAGCGGCGGCCAGCCGGTCTACTACTATATGATCAGCGTGGAATAAGGCAAAGCGCCGGATCCCTGCCGCGCGGGCGCGGCTTCCGGCGGCCCCTGCGCATCCTCTCCCCTTTCGGCAAGAAAAGAGAGCGGCTTTTTCACGACCTGCGGCGCGGGAGAGGGGTTTCCTCTCCCGTGCCTTTTGCTTTTGCGCGAATTTTCCCGAAAGGAGACGCCCTCCATGCAGCTGGACACGCCGGTGCAATATCTGAAAAACGTGGGGCCCCGCACCGCCGAGCGGTTTGCCCGGCTGGGTATCCGCACAGTGGCCGACCTGCTGGCTCACTATCCCCGCCGCTACATCGACTACTCAAACGCCGGCGGGGTGGCCGCCGCGCCCTTTGACGCGGACACGGTGGTGCGGGCGGTGGTCTACGCCAAGGAACCGATGCGCCGCCTGCCCGGCGGGCGTACACTGCAGCGGGTGCAGGCCGGAGACGGGGACGCGGTGCTGAGCCTGGCCTGGTTCAACAACCCCTACGCCGCCGACAAGCTGGAGGTGGGCCAGGAATACTGGTTTGAGGGCCGGGTGACCGGCACCCTGACCCGCCGGGAGATGGCCAATCCCCTGGTGCGCACCCGCGCCCAGGTGGACAAGGCCCCGCTGGAGCCGGTGTATCCCCAGACCGAAGGGCTACCCAGCTGGCGGATCAGCCAGGCGGTGGAGACGGCGCTGGAAGCGGCCGGCCAGCTGGAGGAGCCCCTGCCCGCCGCTTTGCGGGCCCGGTACCGGCTGCCTGGCCGGGCCGAGGCGGTGCGGGCCATCCACCGGCCCCGCTCGGCCGAGGAGGCGGCCGGGGCGCGGCGGCGGTTGATCTTTGAGGAGTTGCTGACCCTGCAGCTGGGGGTCAGCCTGATGAAGAGCCGGGGCGCGGGGCAGGCCGGCGCCCGGATGGGCCGGGTGGACCTGGAGCCCTTCTGGAAATCGCTGCCCTTTGCCCCTACCGGGGCCCAGCGGCGGGCCGCCGGGGAGATCGCAGCCGACCTGCGGGGCCCCGCTCCCATGAACCGGCTGCTCCAGGGTGACGTGGGCAGCGGCAAAACGCTGGTGGCGGCGGCGGCCGTCTACATCGCGGCCCGCAGCGGCTGGCAGAGCGTCCTGATGGCCCCTACCGAGATCCTGGCCACCCAGCACGCCCGCAGTCTGCAGACGATGCTGGGGCCGCTGGGGGTGCAGGTGGCGCTGCTCACCGGCGGGATGAAGGCCGCCCCCCGCCGCCAGACCCTGAAGGCCATCGCCGATGGGCAGGCGGACCTGATCGTGGGCACCCATGCGGTGATCGGCGCGGGGGTCGCGTTTGCCCGGCTGGGGCTGGCCGTGGTGGACGAACAGCACCGGTTCGGAGTCCGCCAGCGGGGGCTGCTGGCCGCCAAGGCGGACAGCCCCCACCTGCTGGTGATGAGCGCCACCCCTATCCCCCGCACGCTGGGGCTGCTGATCTACGGCGATCTGGATGTATCCATCCTGGACGAACTGCCTCCGGGCCGCAAACCGGTCAAGACATATTATACCACCAGTAGAAAACGCCGGGATATGTACGGATTTTTGAACAAGCAGATCGAGGCGGGGCACCAGATATACATTGTGTGCCCGCGGATCGAGCAGGGAGAGAGCGACAAAGAGGAGATGCAGGCGGCGGCGGATTACCGGGACAAGGTAGCGGCGCCGCTGCTGCCGGGGCGGCGGATCGGGCTGCTGCACGGGCGGATGAAGCCGAAAGAAAAGGCGGCGGTGATGGAGGCCTTCCAGGCCGGGGAACTGGACGTTCTGGTGAGCACCACTGTGATCGAGGTGGGGGTGGACGTGCCCAACGCCACGGTGATGGTGATCGAAAACGCGGAGCGGTACGGTCTGAGCGCGCTGCACCAGCTGCGGGGCCGGGTGGGCCGGGGCGCGGCAGAGAGCTGCTGCATCCTGATCAGCGACCACGATTCCGAAGCGGTACGGGAGCGTCTGCGGTTTTTGTGCGGCACATCCGACGGGTTTGCCATTGCGAAGTACGATCTGGAACACAGGGGGCCGGGGGATTTCTTCGGCAGCCGCCAGCACGGGCTGCCGGTGCTGCAGATCGCGGATCTGATGACCGATACCCGGGCCCTCTACGCGGCCCAGGAGGAGGCCGGCGCGATTTTGCGGGCCGACCCTCAGCTGCAGCAACCGGAAAACCAGCCCCTGGCCCGGGCGGTGGAACGCCTGTTTGAGCGGGCCGAGGGGACAATGAACTGACCCGAAAAAGAAAAATCTCCACAAATTTTTGGATTGTTTATAGAAAATTTACCACAAGCTGCCCGAAAGCGCGTATAATAAAAGGCAAAAGACGGCCGCATGGCCAAAGGAGGCAACCCGATGAAACTGACCTTTCTGGGCGCCGCGCATGAGGTGACGGGCAGCTGTTTTCTGCTGGAGGCGGCCGGTCACCGGCTGCTGATCGACTGCGGCATGGAGCAGGGCCCCGATCTGTACGAGAACCAGCCCCTGGACATGCCCCCGGGCCAGCTGGACGGCCTGCTGCTGACCCATGCCCACATCGACCACTCCGGCCGCATCCCGCTGCTTTATAAGCAGGGGTTTTCCTCACCGGTCTGGTGCACCGACGCCACCGCCGATCTGTGCGCCATCATGCTGCAGGATTCCGGCCATATTCAGGAGAGCGAGGCCGAATGGCGCAACCGCAAGGCGGCCCGCAGCGGCGGCGAACTGTATGAGCCGCTGTACACCGTGGCGGACGCCCAGGCGGTGATGAAGCAGTTTGTGCCGGTGCCCTACGGGGAAAAGCGGGAGATCCTGCCCGGCATCCGGGTGCGATTCACCGACGTGGGGCACCTGCTGGGTTCCGCCTGCATCGAGGTCTGGGCCGCCGAGAACGGCAGCGAGGAAAAGATCGTGTTCAGCGGCGACGTGGGAAATGTGGGCCAGCCCATCCTGCGGGACCCCCAGTGCCCGCCGGGGGCGGATATCCTGGTGATGGAGAGCACCTACGGCGACCGCAACCACAACCGATCCCGGCCGGATTGTGCCCGGGAACTGGCCGCTCTGGTGGAGGATACCTTCGCCCGGGGCGGCAACCTGGTGATCCCCTGCTTCGCGGTGGGCCGCACCCAGGAGATGCTCTATTTCTTCCGCCAGATCAAGGAGCAGAACCTGGCTCCCCATTTTCCGGACTTTGAGGTGTATCTGGACAGCCCGCTGGCGGTGGAGGCCACCCACGTGTTCCGGGAGAATCTGTGGGACTGCGTGGACGACGAGGCCCGCGCCCTGCTGGAAAAGGGGGTAAACCCGATCCAGTTCCAGGGGCTGCACCTGTCGGTAAAGAAGGAGGAGTCCCAGGCCATCAACATGCTGCAGGGCAGCCATGTGATCCTGTCCGCCAGCGGCATGTGCGAGGCCGGCCGTATCCGTCATCACCTCAAACACAACCTGTGGCGGCCGGAGTGCACCGTGCTCTTTGTGGGCTACCAGGCCGCGGGTACCCTGGGCCGGGCCCTGGTGGAGGGCGCGAAGGAGGTCAAGCTCTTTGGCGAGCCGGTACAGGTGCAGGCCAAGATCCAGGTGCTGGCGGGGGTCAGCGGCCACGCGGACCAGAGCGGCCTGCTGCGCTGGGCCAAGGGCATCCAGCCCCCGCCCCGGCAGGTATTCGTGGTGCATGGGGACGACGCGGTCTGCGATGAGTTTGCCGGGCTGCTCACCCGGGAACTGGGCCTGCGGGCCGAGGCGCCCTACAACGGGGCGGAGTACGACCTGCTCACCGGCCGGTGCCTGGATGTGGGCAACAGCGCCCGCGTCAAAAAGCCCGCCTCCGCCCGCAAGACGAGCCCCGTGTTCCAGCGGCTGCTCAACGCGGGGCAGCGGCTGCTGGCGGTCATCGGCCGCAACGAGGGCGGCGCCAACAAGGACCTGGCCCGTTTTGCCGATCAAATCAACGCTTTGTGCGACAAGTGGGACCGCTGATCGCTTGCTTTTTGTCCAAAGTATATGGTATACTCACCTCTGTGATCCTGGAATATTCTTCTGCCACCGGGTAGAAGCAATGCGCGCAGCATTTCTGTTTACGGCGTTAGGTCTTTGCAGTCGTAAACCGGGATGCTGCTTTTTTACGGAGGAAGTTTCATGAAAGCCAAGCTGCGGCGCTACATCCTGTCTAACCTGATCGCCATGACCGGGCTGTCCTTTTATCTGTTGGCCGACACCTACTTTATCTCGGTGACCCAGGGCGCCAACGGCATCACCGCCCTGAACCTGGCGCTGCCGGTCTACGGGCTGATCTTTGCCATCGGCTCGATGATCGGCGTCGGGTCGGCCACCCGGTATTCCCTGGGCAAGGCGGTGGGCTGGGGCGACGCCGACCGGTACTTTTCCGGCTCGGTGATCGCCGCTCTCCTGGCCAGCCTGCCCTTTGTGCTGCTGGGCTTTTTCGCGGTGGACGGCGTGCTGACCCTGCTGGGGGCGGACAGCGCTATCCTGGCGGTGGGGCGGGAATATCTGAGGATCGTGCTGTGGTGCGCGCCCTTCTTCATGCTCAACTACACCTTTACCGCCTTTGCACGCAACGACGGCGCCCCCGCAATAGCCATGAGCGCCACCCTGGCCAGCGGGATCTTCAACATCCTGTTCGATTATCTCTTCATGTTTCCGCTGGGGATGGGCATGGTGGGCGCGGCCCTGGCCACCGGCATCTCTCCGCTGGTGAGCATGGGGGTATGCCTGTTTCACTATCTGTCCCCGCGCAACAAGGTGCGGTTCGTGTGGGCGCTTCCCTCCATCCGGCGGCTGGCCGCCTGCTGCAGCCTGGGGGTGGCCGCTTTTGTGGGGGAGATCTCCAGCGCGGTGACCACCCTGGCGTTCAATTTTCTGCTGCTGAACCTGGGCGGCAACGTGGCGGTGGCCGCCTACGGGGTCATCGCCAACGCGGCGCTGGTGGGCTCGGCCCTGTTCAACGGGGTATCCCAGGGGCTTCAGCCTCTGGCCAGCGCTGCTCACGGCGCCGGCGACCGGGACGGCGAGGCCTGGATCCTGCGCCGGTGTCTGCAGGTGGGGGCGGTATTGGCGGCGGCCCTGGCCGGGGCGGTGCTGCTTGCGGCCGACCCGCTGGTGGCCGCCTTCAACAGTGAGGGCTCGGCGCAGCTGGCCGCCTATGCGGTGCCGGGGGTGCGGCTGTACTTTCTCGGCTTTCTGCTGGCCAGCTTCAACATCGTGCGGGCCGGCTATTTCAGCGCCGTGGGCATGGGCAGAGAGGCCGCGGTGATCGCCCTTTTCCGCGGGGTGGTGAGCATCGTGCTGTTCGCGGCGCTGCTGGCGGCGGTATGGGGCGTTACCGGGGTGTGGCTGGCCTTCCCCGCTTCGGAGGCCTTTACCCTGCTGCTCAGCTTTTGGATGGATCGCCGCCGCCCCGATCCCCGGACATAAAAACGCGCCGCCCGGGCCGGGCGGCGCGTTTTGCTTTAACGGGATCGTTTCAGTTCTTCCAGAAGGCCGGCGCAGCCGGCGCATACGTCCGCATAGGTGGTCTCAAAATCCCCGGTGTACCAGGGGTCCGCGATCCCCCGCTCCTCCCCCGCGTAGTGCAGCAGCAGCCGCAGCTTGTTCTCCGGGTCACCGCCAAAGATACGGCGCATATCGGTCAGGTTACGGGGCTCCATACCGATGATCCGGTCCCAGGCCGCGTAATCCTGCCGGGTCAGCGGGGTGGCCGCCCGGGGCGGGCAGGGCACCCCGTGCGCCAGCAGGGTCTGCCGGGCGGGCGGATAGAGATCGTTGCCCTCTTCTTCCCGGCTGGTGGCGGCGCTGGCCACCGTCACCGCGCCGGCCAGACCCGCCTCCTTGAGCATACGGGCCATCACATACTCCGCCATGGGGCTGCGGCAGATATTGCCCAGGCAGACGAACAGTATACGGGTCATCGCTTACTCCTCTGTTTTGGGGGGTTCCGGCTTGGCGTACAGCGGGCCATAGTCCGCGCCCGGCGCTTTCGGGGCGGCGGGCGGCAGCGGG
>CASFJO010000053.1 GCA_949295035.1 uncultured Gemmiger sp. | reverse complement strand
GTGGAGTGCGCCGGTGCGGAGTTTACCGCCAAGGGCCGCACGGTGAAGCAACCCGGCTGGCGGGCGCTGGATGCCGCCTACCGGGCCAGCATGAAAAGTGCGCCGGAACAGGACGGCAATTCCGAGGACAAGGCCCTGCCGGAACTAACCGAGGGCCAGGCGCTGCCGGTTGCCGGTGCCGCCGTCAAGGAGGGCAAGACCACCCCGCCCAAGCACTTCACTGAGGATACCTTACTCTCTGCGATGGAGACTGCCGGAAAAGACGATATGCCGGAGGACGCCGAGCGCAAGGGGCTGGGCACCCCCGCCACCCGCGCCGGAATTTTAGAGAAATTGGTGTCCACCGGCTTCCTGGAACGCAAAAAGAGCAAGAAAACCGTGCAGCTTTTGCCGTCCCACGATGCCATTTCCCTGATTACCGTCCTGCCGGAGCAACTGCAATCCCCGCTGCTGACCGCTGAGTGGGAGTACCGGCTGGGCGAGATCGAGCGCGGCGAGCTGGCTCCGGAGGACTTCATGGCTGAGATCACCGCCATGCTGAAGGAGCTGGTGGGAACTTATCAGGTCATCAAGGGCAGCGAGTACCTGTTTGCCCCGCCCCGCGAGGTGGTGGGCAAATGCCCCCGCTGCGGCGGTGAAATTGCAGAAATGCAAAAAGGCTTCTTCTGTCAGGACCAATCTTGCAAATTTGCGATCTGGAAGAACAACAACTGGTGGGCAGCGAAGCGCAAACAACCCACCAAGGCCATTGTGGCGGCGCTGCTGAAAGATGGCCGCGCCCATGTGACCGGGCTGTACTCCGAGAAAAGCGGCAAGACCTACGACGCCACCGTGGTGCTGGAAGATACCGGCCAGTACGTCAACTTCAAGCTGGAATTTGACCGGCAGAAAGGCGGCGGCAAATGAAACTGAGATTGTATGAACAGGAAACGATTATCCTCTACAACCAGGCCGAGGCCACCGCCGAGGTCTATTCCCACGACCCGCGCCTGCTGGAAAAGCTGCGGCGGCTGGCGGAAAAATACCCGGACCAGATCGTGAAAAAGGACCGTCAGACCTTTACGGTGCCCAAACGCTGCGTATCGGTGCGGGAGCCGTACAGCGCCGAGCGCCGCAAGGCCGCCAGCGAACGGGCCAAGGCCGCCGGGTACAAACCACCCGTCCCGAAAGCGGGCGGCAAGTAAGCATGGGCGAGAGCGTCTTTGAAGTCGTAAAACAGTCCGTCACCGCCAGAGAGGCGGCGGAGCTTTACGGCATCGCAGTGGGGCGCGGCGGTATGGCCTGCTGCCCCTTCCACGATGACCGCCACCCCAGCATGAAGGTGGACACCCGTTTCCACTGTTTTGGCTGCGGCGCAGACGGCGATGTGATCGACTTCACCGCCCGGCTCTATGACCTGTCCCCCAAGGGGGCCGCTGAAAAGCTGGCCCAGGATTTTGGCCTTTCTTATGACAGCAAGGCCCCGATCCGGCGAAGTTATGTCCGGCAGAAAACCGAGGCGCAGGTGCGGAAAGAAAAACGAGAACACGGCTGGCGCGTCCTGACGGACTACTATCACTTGCTCCGAAAATGGGAGGCCGACTATTCCCCCAAGACGGCGGACGAGGACCCGCACCCGCGCTTTTTGGAGGCCGTCCAAAAAAAAGACTACATGGGCTATCTGCTGGACACCTTTCTCGACAGCAGCACCGAGGAACAGGACCAGTGGATCGCAGAACACACCGCTGAAATTTCGGCCATAGAGAGGAGAGTGAACATCATGGCTGACAAACCCACCAACCGGGAACGGTTGCAGCAAATCACGGCGGGCATCGAGCAGGGCATCAAGGAGCTGTTCGAGAGCGAAAAGTATATGCGCTACCTGTCCGTGATGTCCCGGTTCCACCGCTACTCCGTCAACAACACCATGCTCATCTATATGCAGAAGCCGGACGCCACGCTGGTGGCCGGATACAACAAGTGGAAAAATCAGTTTGAGCGCCATGTGAAGCGCGGTGAGCATGGCATCACCATCATTGCGCCCACGCCATTCAAGAAAAAGATTGAGGAACAGAAGCTGGACCCGGACACCAAGGCCCCCATCCTGGACGCAGAGGGCAAGGCGGTCATGGAGGAACGGGAAGTTGAGATTCCCATGTTCCGCCCGGTGAAGGTGTTCGATGTAAGCCAGACGGACGGCAAACCCCTGCCGGAGCTGGCGTCCACCCTGTCCGGGAACGTCCAGAACTACGAGGCTTTCATGGAGGCGCTGCGCCGGTCCGCGCCGGTGCCGCTCTCTGTGGAGCCGATGGCAGCCAACATGGACGGATATTTCTCGCCGGACCGGCAGCGCATCGCCATCCGGGAGGGCATGAGCGAGGTGCAGACTGTTTCCGCCGCCGTCCATGAGATCGCCCACAGCAAGCTGCACGACCCCAAAAAGTATGAGGCGGAGCCGACCTGGAAAATCGTGATGGTGAGTGGGGGCGGTGTCAAG
>CASFJO010000052.1 GCA_949295035.1 uncultured Gemmiger sp. | reverse complement strand
TGTTCAACTTCGGCTGGCTGCCGGGGGCGGACAACGCGGTGCACAGCCGGGCGGCGGGCAGCCTCGCGGCGCTGACGGCGGCGCTGGACCTGCTGGCGGAGGGCGGCGCGCTGACGGCGGTGCTCTACAGCCCGGGCGCGGGGCCCCAGGAGGAGGAAAAGCGGGCGGTGCTGGCGTATCTGACCGGGCTGGACCCGGCCCGCTTTTCGGTGACGGCGCGGCCGGGGCATCCCGGCGCGCCGCTGCCGGTGCTGGTGCGCCGAATTCCCTGATATAAAAGGAGGACGAGGACCATGATGCTGACTACCGAACGGCTGCTGCTGCGGCCCTGGGCGGAGACCGACGCCGACGACCTGTTTTTCTACGCCCGGGACCCGGACGTGGGCCCGGCCTGCGGCTGGGCGCCCCACAAGAGCGTGGAGGAGAGCCGGGCGGTGCTGCGGTCGGTGTTGTCCGGGCCGGAGTGCTACGCTCTGTGCCTCAAGGAGAGCGGCCGGCCCATCGGCACGGCGGAACTGATGCTGGCCGGCAATACCGACCTGACCGACCGGGCGGACGAGTGCGAACTGGGCTACTGGCTGGGCAAGCCCTATTGGGGCCAAGGATACATGCCGGAGGCCGCGGCGGAGCTGCTGCGCCGGGCGTTTGAGGAACTGGGGATGCGGGCGGTCTGGTGCGGGTACCACGAGGGCAACGACAAATCCCGCCGGGTGCAGGAGAAGCTGGGGTTTGCCTTTCACCATGCCCGGCCGGTGCAGGTGCTGGGCCGGGAAACGATCGGCCGGGTGACCCTTCTCACCCGGCAGCAGTGGCTGGCCCGGCGGTAAGGGCTGATCCGGGGGACCGGTTCCTCAGATCGGCAGGATATTGGCCCTCCGCAAACCCTTGCGCACAGCCAAAAAAGCGTATATACTATATAGAGTTATGCCTTATTTTCCGCCGCGGCGCAAGGCCGCGGGCGTTTTTTTCTGTTTTCACACCATACAGGAGGGAAACCCATGCCATCCATGCGCGAAGAGATCCAGCGCCGGCGCACCTTTGCCATCATCAGCCACCCGGACGCCGGCAAGACCACCCTGACCGAAAAGCTGCTTTTGTACGGCGGCGCGATCCAGCAGGCCGGCAGCGTCAAGGGCAAGCAGAGCGCCCGCCACGCGGTGAGCGACTGGATGGAGATCGAAAAGCAGCGCGGCATCTCGGTGACCAGCAGCGTGCTGCAGTTTGAATACGACGGCCGCTGTGTCAACATTCTGGACACCCCCGGTCACCAGGATTTCTCGGAGGACACCTACCGCACCCTGATGGCGGCGGACGCGGCGGTGATGGTGATCGACGCGGCCAAGGGCGTGGAGGCCCAGACCATCAAGCTGTTCAAGGTCTGCACCCTGCGGCACATCCCCATCTTTACCTTTGTGAACAAGATGGACCGGGAGGCCCGGGACCCCTTTGAGCTCATGGAGGAGATCGAGACGGTGCTGGGCATCCAGACCTACCCGATGAACTGGCCCATCGGCTGCGGCAAGGAGTTCAAGGGGGTCTATGACCGGGCGGCCAGGCACATTCTGGCGTTCCAGGGCGACGGCCGCGCCAACGGGGTGCGGATGGTGGAGGCCATCGAGGCCACCCTGGGCGACCCGAAGCTGGACGAGCTGATCACCGCGCCGCTGCACGCTCAGCTGTCCGACGATGTGGAACTGCTGGACGGCGCGGGCATGGAGTTTGACGAGGAGGCCGTGCGGCAGGGGCTTTTGAGCCCGGTGTTTTTCGGGTCGGCGCTGACCAACTTCGGCGTGGAGCCCTTTCTGCGGGATTTTCTGCGGCTGAGCCCCTCTCCCCTGCCCCGCAACGCCATCGACGGCCCGGTGGACCCCTACCGGGAGGAGTTCTCCGGTTTCATCTTCAAGATCCAGGCCAACATGAACAAGGCACACCGGGACCGCATCGCCTTTCTGCGCATCTGCTCGGGCAAGTTCGAGCGGGGCATGGAGGTCACCCACGTGCAGGGCGGCAAAAAGATCAAGCTGGCCCAGTCCACCCAGCTGATGGCCCAGGACCGGGCCACCGTGGACGAGGCTTTCGCCGGCGACATCGTGGGCCTGTTCGATCCGGGCGTCTTTTCCATCGGCGACACCCTCTGCACCGGCAAGCAGACGGTGCAGTTTGAGGGCATCCCCACCTTCGCGCCGGAGCATTTCGCCCGGGTGACCCAGGTGGATACCATGAAGCGCAAGCAGTTCGTGAAGGGCATGGAGCAGATCGCCCAGGAGGGCGCGATCCAGATCTTCCGCGATCTGGGCGGCGGTATGGAAGAGGTCATTGTGGGCGTGGTGGGCGTGCTGCAGTTCGAGGTGCTGGAGTACCGGCTCAAGAACGAATACAATGTGGATATCCGGATGCAGAATCTGCCCTATGAGCAGATCCGCTGGATCACCGATCCCGAGACCGATCCCAAGACCCTGGATCTGACCAGCGAGACCCGCCGCATCGAGGATCTGAAAGGCAACAAGCTGCTGCTCTTCACCAATAGCTGGAGTATTGATTGGGCCATGGAGCACAACCCCAATCTGCGGCTGTGCGAGTTTGGAAGAAACGAATAAACAGGCTTTGCGTGCGGGCCGCTTCCGGCTGTTGCGGCCCTGGGATAAATGGCCTGCGGCCACCCCGGCTTCGCCGGGCCCCCACGGTCCTTTACAGCCGTTCGCTGCATAATGGGACATCTGCGGATTCACCGGCCATTTGCCAGGGCCGGTTTATCTCGCAGCTGTTGCCCAGTATTGATTGGGCCATGGAGCACAACCCCAATCTGCGGCTGTGCGAGTTTGGAAGAAACGAATAATAAGCCAATATGGGGGACCAGTCCCCCATGCCCCCATCCTGCGGGCCGGAATCCTCCGGCCCGCACGGGATATATTGTCCCGTCCCGGCTTGCCCCGGGGCGGGATTTTTTGGTATAATGGAGCCATCCAATGAAAGGAGCGTTCCATGAAACTGCATTATATGGGCCGGTTTTCCGGCGACACCTCCACCCTGCCCCACGGCGAGCACAAGCCCGGCGCGGTGCCGTTCCGCGAGATCCAGGACCCCCAAAAGCTGGCCCTTGCCGCCAACGGCATCGCGCTGGCCCTGCTGGTGGTGCTGCTGGCGGCGGGTGCTGTGCGGGGCGGCGCGTATTACAGCTTTGCGCAGTTCCTGCTTGGCTGGCTGCTGGCCATGGCCATTTTGTTCCCTCATGAACTGCTCCACGCGGTCTGTTTTCGCGGCGACGTATACCTGTACACCAACTGGCGGCAGGGCATGCTCTTTGTCACCGGGCCGGAGGATATGTCCCGGGGGCGGTTCGTTCTGATGAGCCTGCTTCCGAACCTGGTGTTCGGGCTGGCGCCATATCTTTTGGGGATGGCCTTTCCCCGGCTGTATTTCCTGCTGGTGTGGGGCGCGGCGGCGCTGTGCATGGGCGCGGGGGACTATCTCAACGTGTTCAACGCCCTGACCCAGATGCCCCGGGGCGCGCGCACCTATCTGTATCAGTTCAACTCCTGGTGGTATCAGCCCTGAATTTCGCGCGTCCTTCGGGACGCGCTTTTTTTATGCCCGCTCCCCGCCCCGGCCGGCCCGCATAATCCCCCCCGGTTTGGGGCACACTGTGCCCATCGACATTTTCCGGGAGGGATGGCATGAGACCGGACAAGGAACAGTACGCCCGGCTGTTGAAGCAGGCCTGTCCCCGCTCGCCGCTGCTGCGGGACTGCCTGTGGGCGTTTTTTGTGGGCGGCGGCATCTGCCTGCTGGGCGAGGGGGTGCGCACCGCCTGGCTGGCGGCGGGGCATACCCTCAGCGACGCGGGCGCGCTGACCAGCGCCACCCTGATCGCGGCCAGCGGGGTGCTGACCAGCCTGGGCTGGTATCAGAAACTGGCGGCCCGGGCGGGGGCGGGCACCCTGGTGCCCATCACCGGGTTTGCCAACGCGGTGGTGAGCCCGGCGATCGAGTTCCGGTGCGAGGGGCTTGTGACCGGCGTGGGGGCGCGGATGTTCAGTATTGCCGGGCCGGTGCTGGTGTACGGGCTGCTGGCCTCGGCGGTATGGGGGGTGATCTGGTGGCTGATCCGGCCCTGGATGCTGTGATCCGCACCGGCGACACCGTGCGCTTTTGCCGCCCGGCGGGCATCGAGGCCTGGGCGGCGGTGGGCGGCAAAAAGGAGACGGACGGCCCGCTGGCCGCCGGATTCGACCTGCTGTTCACCGACAACCGGCTGGGCGAGGATACCTGGGAACAGGCCGAGAGTACCCTGCAGCGCCACTGTGCCGAACTGCTGCTGCAAAAGGCCGGCGTGGAGCTGACCGGGGTGGACCTGGCTCTGGGTGGCGATCTGCAGAGCCAGTGCACCGCCACCGCCTACACCTTTCGGGGGCTGGACGTGCCCTTCGCGGGGGTGTACGGAGCCTGTTCCACCATGGCGGAGGCGCTGGCGCTGGCGGGCTGCCTGGCGGCGGGGGGCGCGGCGCGGCGGGTGCTGGCCATGACCAGCAGCCATTTCTGCGCGGCGGAACGGCAGTTCCGCACCCCGCTGAACTACGGCGGCAAGCGCACCCCCACCGCCCAGTGGACCGCCACCGGCGCGGGGGCCTG
>CASFJO010000051.1 GCA_949295035.1 uncultured Gemmiger sp. | reverse complement strand
GCTCTTCTATGCTAAGATGATGGTAGTTCATACAGTTCCCTCCCGGTGGTTTAGTTGTGTGGTAACTCTATTCTACCAGGGTTCTGTATGAACTTCTTTTTATTTTCCTAAAGTGTTGCACTTGATAGTATAATTCACCCGGTATCCTTCCGCCGCGTTCCCCTTTTGGGGGAACGCGGCGTTTTCGCTTACATCCCCAAAAACTTTGTGGTATACTGGATTTATAAGCCGTGCGCGGCGGCCCGCAAGGCCGGCCCGCGCTTTTTCATTCTGCGCAGAAAGGCGGGATCGGATATGTACGCAGCGGGCGATTGGGTCGTTTACGGTACCACGGGTGTCTGTCGGGTGGAAGCGGTGGGCGCGCCGCCTTTTGCCTCCGACCGTCTTTACTATACCCTGCACCCGCGGCAGGGCAGCGAGACCATCTACGCCCCGGTGGACGGGCCGGCGTTCATCCGGCCGGTGCTCACCCGGCAGGAGGCCCTGGCCCTGATCGACCAGATCCCCCAGGTCTGCACCCTCTCCACCGAAGGCCAGGCCCAGCGGCAGCTGGCGGACCTGTACCGCAGCGTGCTGGGCAGTCACAGCTGCGAGGAGCTGGTGCAGCTGATCAAGACGGTATACGGCAAGGCCCGGGCGGGCAAGGTGGACCAGGAGTTCCGCCGCCGGGCCGAAGGGCTGCTCCATCAGGAGCTGAGCGTGGCTCTGGGCATCCCCGCCGAGCAGGTGCCGGATTTCATCACCCGCCGCATCGAAACGGGCGGCGGGCCGGCCTGAGCCGCCACACACAGAAAACCGCGCCCCGCCAGGAAGGGCAGATCCTTCCTGGCGGGGCGCGGTCTTGTTTTTTGTCATGAGGCTTCGCCGGTCGCGTCATCCTCGCCGGTGGTCTCCACCTGTACCCGTGCGGCCAGGCTGGCGGCATTTGCGCTGCCCGCCAGTGCCGGGTCCAGCCACAGCGACAGGCTTTGGTCCTGCCCGTCCCAGCGCACATACAGGCTGGAAAGCCCCACCGGTTCCAGCGCCCGGGCCTGGGCCTGGCAGGCGGCGGCGAAGGCTTCCGCCGTGTCGTAGGGTCCGTAGAGATCCAGTTCGCAGCGGATGTCGGCCGCCTGGCGGGCCTGTTCGTCGGTCAGGCCGGGGCGACCGTTCAGATCCACATAGGCCCGCGCCCGGTAGACCAGGCTGCCGTCCAGGCAGGCGTCCACCTCCCGCTGGGCGGCGGCGCGCACCGTTTCGTACTGGCCGGGCCGGTAGTATTCCAGCACCATCGGCACCAGGGATGCCACACAGCCCGCCCCCAGCAAAATCAGGCTGATCAGGAGGCTCGCAAGGTCGTACCGCACCCGTTCGCCCCGGCGGCTTCGCCAGACCATCTCGGCCCCCAGTACCACCAGGACCAGCGGCGCCAGCTTGAACACCGTCACCGCCGGGAATCCCGGCACAAAATAGACGCCCAGGATGCACAGCCCGGCCGCGATCAGCGCCAGGCCCATGGTCACGCTGCCCACCCGCCGGGGCACGGCGGGCGCGGGCACGGAACAGGCGGCCCCGTTGGCACGGTCCTCCATCCTGTCCACCTCCTTATTCCCCGCCCCGGTAGGGCGGGATCTCGTCCCGGTCGGGATAGGCGGCGGGCCGGGGCCCGCGCACCAGCCAGACCCCCACCGCCAGCAGCGCCAGCGCCGCCGCCAGCTGCGGGATGCCGTAGAGCAGGCGGATCAGCCATTCCAGCTGCAGGCTGCGGGCCAATTCCAGCAGCGGATCCCGCACAAAATTGGTGTAGAGCATATATACGCCCAGCGCCACCAGCACCCAGCCCACCAGGGTGCTGCGGCCCTTCACCAGCCGCATGAGGGCCTGGTTCTCCTCCAGGTGCAGCATGTAATCGTCAGTGGGCGGATCGCCCTCCACGCACTGGTAATGGATGTTGAAGGTATCAAAAAAGCTGTACATCCACACCACCGGGATCAGCATTCCCAGCGGGCTGAACAGCCAGGTCAGCACCACCGAGGCCGCCAGCAGGATGGCCATGGAAAGGCCCCGCTTCATATAGCCCTGGTACATCTGGCCCGCGCCGGGCACAAAGGCAAAGCAAAACACAAACAGGCCGTTTTTTTTCATGGTTGGGGTCACGCTCCTTTAACAGAATCGGCGGGTGGGTCGGCCTCGCCGGAAGGTTGGTCAAACGTGGGCTGCAGCGCGTCCAGCAGCTGATCGGCCGCATAGCCGAAAGCGCCGAAGACCCGGTTCAGCGAATCGCTGATCTCCCACTGGTTCCGGGCGGGCGGATCGTCCGGCCACTTGGGCTTTTGGGCAATGCGGCCAAACACGCCGCTCCCCCACAAGCCAAACGCCAGCACCACCGCCGCCGCGGCCACCGCGTACCGGTTCATCACCAGCCGGGCCGCCCGCTGGCGGACGCGCCGCATCACCGGCAAAGTCAGGTCCTGGGGCGGCTCGATCTGCGTGGGCCCGGCCAGCGCCAGATACCGGTCCAGGCACCCGTCGCAGAAACTCAGATGCTCCGCGGCCTCCAGGCGGGCCAGTTCGTCCAGCCTGCCGTCACGCAGCGCGGCGAGCCCCGCGTCGCTCAGGTGACCGTCTTGCCAAAACAATTCTTCTCTCATCTCAGCCGCTCCTCCCTTCCTCGATCTGCCGCTGCAGGATATGCCGCGCGCGGTACAATTGGGTATGTACGGTCTTGACCGGCCGGCCCAGCGCCGCCGCGATCTCCTCCACCGTACGCTCTTCCAGAAAATACATCCGGGCCACCGGCCCGTAGGGCTGCCGCAGCCCCCGCACCAGTTCCGCCACAGCCTCGGCGCCCGCCTTGTCCATCGCCGTCTGTTCCGGGTCCGGCTCGCCGGGCGGCGCGCCCGGCCGGGGCGTTTCGGGCATTGCGTCCTCTCCGGGCAGCCCCACCTTGCGGCTCCAGGCGCTTTTCAGGTGGTCCTTTGCCTTGTTGGCCGCGATGCGGGCCAGCCAGGGCTTGTAATGTTCGGGCGGGCAGGCGTCGATGTGGGTGTAGGCGGCCAGGAAGGTCTCCTGCGCCAGATCCTGCGCCGTCTCGTGGTTCTGCACCAGCTGGTAGCAAACGGTATACACGAGGCCCTGGTACTGGCTGACCAGCCGGGAAAATTCTGCGTTTGTCATCCAGCCCCTCCCCCCGCGCGTTCCGTTCTGCTTATACTACGAACGGGCAGCCGCGGATTCTTCACGCCTGCGCGATTTTTCCGTACAAATTTTTTCCGCGGCCCCATCATACCGCAGAGTAGGCCCGCCGGCGGTTTCATGCCCCGCTGCCGTCCAGCCGCCGCCCCCGTACCGCGTGCAGCGCCACCCGGTTGCCCCGGGCCGCGCCGTCCGGGCTGCAGGTAGACAGGGTCAGCACCGGGTTTGCGCCGTCCGCCTCCACCCCCATATCGTAGAGGCTGCGCGCGCGCATTTCCTGCACAAAAGCGGTGAACGCCTCGCCGGGCTGGTACCCCACCATGTAGACCCCCGGATCGGTGCTGCCCACCCGCTCTACGGCAAACACATCATACTGCCATACGCCCGCCGGCGTATACAGGATAAACCAGGTCTCGGAGCTGTTTTGGCGGAAGAAATCCTCTTCCAGATAGCGTTTCAACTGCCCGAACATCGAGCCGTTTTGCATGTTGTGGCCGTATACGACGGCATGCCAGTCCAGCACGCTCACGCTGTTCGCCTCCAGAAAAAGGCTGCCACCATTGCTCCAGCTGCCGTCGGGCAGCGCGCGCAGATACTGGTCGTTGGTTTGTCCGTGCAGGATGGGCAGATCCAGCCCCATCAGCGGCCACTGGATCCAGGCGACCACGTCGGGCCAGTCCTGCCGCAGCGCGGCAAAGTCCACCTGCCGCAGTTCCGGCACGGGCTCCCGGCCGGCCGGCGCCGTATCCTCGCTCGCCGGTCGGGCCGGAACGGCCGCATACTGCCGCCGCATCTTTTCCAGCGCCCGGGCGCTCTGGCGGCCGCTCCATCCGTTCCGGACCAAAATCGCCAGCGCCGCCAGCGCCGTCAGCCCGGCCAGGACCTGCACGGCCCGCCAGACCCGATCGTCCCTTGTGTGTCTCATCGCGTTCCCTCCCCGCTGCTCGATACTATGCCCGCCGCACGCCCATCAAAACCTGCGGAAGGGCTTTTGCGCCTGTTTGCGGTTGTCGGGATACAAAAAATGACCGTTCTGCCGAATGCGCAGAACGGTCAAAAACGGCTGCATCAGACGCGATCCCCGCACACGGGGGACCCGCCCAATGCGTATATGGTGGGCCATCCAGGACTTGAACCCGGGACCAAGCGGTTATGAGCCGCCGGCTCTGACCAACTGAGCTAATGGCCCGCACGCCAGAGTGCCTATTATTATACCAAAAATCCGGTCTGAAATCAAGGGTGGGGCGGCCACAAGCGCCGCCTGCCCTGCCCGCCGCCCCCGCGCCTCATTTCCAGTTTCGTAGAAAACGGCAGACGGCGGCCAGGCACTCCTCCTCACTGCACAGATACTCCCCCGCCCCGCCCAGCAGCGCGGCGTGGCGGGTGCGCAGGTCGTAGTCAAAGGGGGCGCCGGGCAGGTGGTTTACAAAGGTCCTGCCGGTATACGCCTCGTACACCCGGGCGGCGCTCAGCGGCGGGGTGGCCAGGTGCAGCACGGTCAGGCGCGCGCGCAGGGCCGTTTGGATATCGCTCCACAGCCGGGCCAGATCGTAGAACTGGTAGACCGAGCGGCTGTCGGTAAAAGCCAGGGCGTTGAAGTCCGCCTGCTCAAACCAGGCCCGCAGCGCGGCCGGGTCGGCCTTGCCGCTCAGTTTGTAAAAGCCGTTGTGCGCGTCCTCGTAGCCGACGCGCACCAGTTCGCTCCGCTCCGCCAGCTGCCGGTATTTGTCCGGGCGCAGCAGGCCGGGGGTGATGGTATGCAGATCGTAGAGGAAATTTTTCTTCAGCCCCCTGCCGTAGAGGGCGGGCAGGCGCACGATCAGCGCGTCGGGCCAGTCCTCGCGCACCCAGCGCTCCAGCTGCAGCCGGTTGGCCCCGTAGGGGGCCAGGCCCTCGGGGGCGGGCTCGTCGGCCTCGGTCTTGCCGCGGCTGTCCGCAAACACGGCGATGGAGGAGATCAGCACCACCTTTTGGGGGGCCAGGCGGCGCAGATTTTCCCGGGCGGCGGCCATCACCGCCCGATCGGCGTCGGGGTCGGCGTTGGCCAGATACATGGCGGCGGGCACCCCGGCGTAGACCACCAGACCGTTGGCCCGGCCGAAGCCCTCCCGCACATTGGTGGAGTGGTAGGCCGCGTCAAAAGGATGGGCGGCCAGCAGATTGCCCCCCACAAAGCCGGTGCTGCCCACAAGAACGGTATCGGGCATGGAAAGACGCCTCCTTGTCATTCGGATTTTCGGTGGCGGCGGGGCAGCGGGATGCTCAGCACAAAAGCGATGCCCAGAGCCATGGCCACCGCGATCTTAAAGGCCTCCGCGCCTTTTTGCATGAACAGTTCGTTGTTGCCCCGGATAAAATAGTAGGCGGTGTAGTAGATGGCCGCGCCGGGCACCAGCGGAAAGATGCCGCTGAACAAAAACACCGTGATGGGCATGCGCAGCCCGATGGCGAACGCCCGGCAGAGCGCGGTGAGCGGCAGCACCGCGATCAGGCTGGCGGTAACGGTGCTGGCCCCGGCGGCCACACACAGGCAGTAGACCAGCCAGCCCGCGCCGCCGGTGACGGCGCAGGCCCACCAGGACCGGCGCGGCACATGAAACAGGATGGCGAAAGCCCAGGTGCCACCGGCGGCGATCAACAGCTGACGCAGCAGTTCCGGCACGCTCATGGAAACACCACCCCCACAAGGCTACCGGCCCCCACCAGCACAAGGCCCACCCCGCAGGCGATGGAGCCCGCGATGAGCAGCGCGTCGATCAGGCGGATGGTGCCGGACAGATAGTCCCCGTTGATGAAGTCCCGGATGGACATGGTCAGGGCGATGCCGGGGGTCAGGGGCATCAGGCAGCCGATGATCACCTGATCCATTCCCCGGCAGGGCAGGGCCAGCGCCAGCGCGGCCACCAGCCCGGCCCCCACCAGTTTGGTGAAGATCTTGTTCAGCCGCAGCCGGGCCGCCCCGAACAGAAACAGCTGCAGCGCCGCCCCGATCAGCAGCGCCCAGCCCACATCCACCCACAGCCCGCCGAACAGCAGCGCGAAGCAGGCCGACCCGCCGGCGCAGGCGGCCACCTGACCCCAGGCGGGGGTGGGCGGCAGGGCGGCAATCGCGTCCAGCCGGGCGATGGCCTCCTCCAGCGGCACCTTGCCGGCCGCGATCCGGCGGGACAGATCGTTGATCTCAGCCACACGGCCCAGATGGGTGCTGGTCTCAGGCAGGTAGGCCACCCGGGTGCGCTGGCCCTCCATCGAGCAGTACAGCCCGTTGGTGAGCACGTAGATGTTCACATCCCGCCCGCCGTAGCTGCGGGCGATGATGTCCATGGTCTGCTGCACCCGGAACACCTCGGCCCCGTTCTCCAGCAGCAGTTTGCCCGCCCGCATCACCAGATTCATCAGATCCTCCCCGGCGGCGGGCGGCGGGGTGGCCAGCCGCCGGGCGTCCATCGGCGCGGCGCTCACCGGCGGATGTTCTCCCGCACGGCGCTGAACTCCGGCAGGGTGTCGTACAGGTGGCGGGCGATGACCTCCATGAGCACGAAATCCTCCTCGCTGTCGATGTCCAGCACACCGGTGTCCTTCATGAGGGAGGCGCCGATCTTGCCGTCCCACAGAATGCCGGTGGTATTATTCGCCAGGAAATCCCGGCGGAACACATAGATGCTGGCGTTCACGTCATAGAACACCGGGGCCTGCTGGCGGGCGGTGTAGGTGGCGTTGTCAATGCCCTTCTCCACATGGTCGCCGCAGTCCCGCACCATGTTGAAGCAGGGGTTGCGGCGGCTGTCGGTGACGCTGAACACCAGGTCCAGATCCGGCCGGCCGGCTTTCAGCCGGTAGGCGTTCTCCACGTCCTTGGCGGTGCGCAGCGGGCTGGTGATGTCCAGGTCCATCACAAAATCATAGGTTTCGCCCCGGGCCTGTTCCATCCGGGCCAGGCTGTCCTGAAAGACCGCCATCTTGGGCACCGCGTCCCCGCCCAGCGCCTCGCCCCGGGGCAGAAAGACCACCTCCGGGTACTTGTCCGCCACCAGGCGGGCCAGGTCCTGGCTGTCGGTGTTCAGGCAGATGTCCGCCCGCACCTGGGGGTTGGCGGCCAGGAACATCCCCGCCGCGCTCAGGGTGTAATAGACCAGCGGCAGGCCGCAGAAGGTTTTCAGATTCTTGTTTTTGAACCCCTTGCTGCCCGCCCGGCCGCATACGGTGATGAGCAATTTTTCCATAATACCGATCCCTCCCAAGGCGTCACGCCTTACCTAATGTGAGCCGCAGCACCTGCAGGGCGGTGGCCGGGGTGTTGCAGCTGGGCCCCGCGCCGGTGAGGGCGTAGGTGACAAAATACTCCATCTCCCGCAGATACCGCTCGTTCACCGGCTCCTCGTACCGCTCCACCGTGCCGTCGGCCAGGGTCAGCGTACCCGCGCCGAAATCGGCGGTGACGGTGCCCTCTTTGCAGAACAGTTCGATGGAGCGCCGGTAGGTGCGGCCGAAGTAGTCCAGATGCACCTCGGCCAGCAGGGTGGGATACCGGGCGATGTAGACCGACAGATCGTCCGAGTCGATCTCCAGGTCCGAGTAGGTGCCCCGCAGGTTGTAGCTCTCCAGCGGCATGCCGAACAGCTCCACCAGATAGTCCCACTCGTGGATCAGGTCGATGGTCACCCCGCCGCCCATCTCCCGGTGGGCGGAGTAGACGGTGCGGTAGTCCACCCCGGGCCGCCAGTCCGGCAGGTAGGAGGAGCAGATCACCCGCGCCGAGTAAGGCCGCAGGCCGGGCAGCTTTTCCTTCAGCGCCAGCATGGCGCCGCACCAGCGCATGGGGGCCGCCACATAGGCTTTCTGGCCCTGGTCATCGGCCAGGCCCAGGGCGGCCAGGTCCGCATCCGGGTCGTCAAAGATGGGCTTTTCGATGAAGAAAGCCCCGGCCCTGCCCCGCAGCGCCGCCAGGGTATCCCGGTGCAGGCTGGTGGGGTTGGTGATGAAGATGGCGTCGTATCGGGGCGGCAGGTCCTCCAGCCGCATGTATTGGGCCCGCAGCAGCTGGGCCGCGCCCTCCCGCAGCGGGCGGGCGCCGCTGCGCAGCGCGTCGGCGTGTACCGGGATGCCCCGCCGCCGGGCGACGGTATGCAGGTTGTTCAGGTGCCGGGTGCCAATGGAGCCCAGCCCCACAAAAAGCACGTCCATGGTCCTCCTCCTCAGGCTCGCTCGATGGCCTCGATCAGCCGGATGGTCTCCTTGTCCTGTTCAAAGCTGTACCGGGGCTTTTCGGCGCCGGCCAGCACCCCCAGAAAGTTGGCCAGTTCGTCCACGTAGGCGTTCTCCACGATGTTGTCGGAGTAGCGGGGGTCCTGCTCCACCCGGGCGTAGGTGTTCACCGGCCGCTTCTCGCCGCTTTGCTTGTCGAACTCATAGAGGGAGCGGGGGTTGCCCTCCCAGAACAGGTGCAGCCCGTCGCCGAAGCACTCAAAGTTGCGCACCGCCTTGGGGCTGACCACGTCCACCGCCAGCATCCCCTTGACCCCGTTTTGATGGCGCAGGGTGACAAAGACGCTGTCCGGATAGGTAATCTCCAGATCGCTGATCTTGTCCTTCATGGCGCTGAAACCGGCCACCGGGCCGAACGCGTCCAGCAGCCAGGGCAGGTCGATGCCAAAGATCTCCCGCACCCCGCCGGTGCGCGCATCCCCCACAAAAAAGTTTTTGTAGTTTTCCCAGGGGTGCCAGTCGGGCAGGTACTGGCCGATGTGGTAGATGTAGTTCACCGGCCGGCCGAACGCTTTCACCCGCTGTTTGATGTATTGGGTCTCCCCCCGGTAGAGCATGGTGCTGGAGAGGAACAGCGGCACCCCGTTTTCTCTGGCCTTGCGGATATTCTCGTCGTAGCCGTCGTCCACCAGGTTCAGCTCGGTGAACACCGGCAGCTTTGCGTCCAGCAGCCGGCCGATGATCCCCGCGTGGCTCAAGGGCGCGGTGCAGACCAGCGCCCCGTCAAAGCCGCCCGCCGCCAGGGCCGCGTCCGGGCTCTCATAGGGGGTGATGCCCAAGGCCCGGGCTTCCTCCCGGCGGCCGGGGGCGGAATCCACCCCCGCGATCGCCACATCCGGCAAAAGGCCCCGCAGCAGCCGGGCGCGGCGCTTGCCCATGCTGCCCAGGCCCACGATCAACAGTTTCATCTCGGTATCTCCCCTTCATAAAAGGTTTTGGGCGCGCCGAAATCCGGCCGGCGCACCTCCCGCAGCAAAATCTCCACGATCTTTCCGCTGGTATCGCCCCCGTTGTAGGGGCTTTTGGCCGCCTGGGCCACCGGCAGAAAAGCCGGGTCCAGCGCCTTGTACAGAGCGGCCTCGATGGCGGCTCTGTCCGCTGGGCAGCCGATCACGTTTTCGCAGACCGGGCGGCCCTTCTGCCGGTGGCCCACGTTGACGGCGGGCACCCCGAAGGTGGGGGTCTCCACCACCCCGCTGGAGGAATTTCCCAGCACCACCGCCGCCCCCTTCATGGCGGAGAGGTACCGCACCACCCCCAGGCTGGCGCGCACCGCGGCGATGCCGGGACGGGCGGCGGCCCAGTCGTCCAGCATTTGGTTGATGACCGCGCCGCCCGCGTCGGCGTTGGCCTTGGTGACCAGCCAGCGCAGGCCGGCGGCATCGCTCACCGCGTCCATGGCCGCCAGCAGCGCGGCGGACTGGGCGGACGGGTCGGCCCCGCCGGCGGTCTCCGGGTGGAAGGTGACCAGCCCGTAGGGCTTTGTCAGATCAAAGCCGATGCTGCGGCTCAGTTCCTCCGGCGGCAGCAGGGCTATGGTGCGGATGTTCTCGTCCCCCAGGCCGCCCACGTTGAATACGGCGGAGGGCGGCTCCCCCATCCGCACCACCCGCCGGGCGGACTGGGCGCAGCTGGGGAAATGCAGGTGGGCGATCTTGGTGATGCAGTGGCGGTACCAGTCGTCCGCCGCGCCCAGGGTCACGTCGCCGCCGCTGATGTGGGCCACCGGTACCCGGGCAAAGGCCGCCGCCTGGGCCGCGGCAAAGATCTCGTACCGGTCTCCCAGCACCAGCACACAGGCGGGCCGGCGTTCCGCGAACCAGCGCACAAAGCCGTGGATGGCCTTCTCCACCGCGTCGGCGGTGGCCAGAGGGCCGCTCTCGCCCGGCACAAGGATGGGGATGCGGGCGGCGATGGGCACCCCGTCGGCCTCGATCTCGGCCACGGTATTGCCGTACTCCGCCGCCAGATGGGCCCCGGTTACCAGCACCGACAGCCGCGCATCCGGGCGGGCCATAAGTTTTCGGATCACCGGGCGCAGCAGGCCGTACTCGGCCCGGGTGCCGGTGACCACCGCCAGTTTGACCGGCTGGCACATACCGTTCGCCTCCTTACGTTTTCCACAAAGGGCCGCCCGGATGTGGAAAGTCCGGTCCGGGCGGCGCGGGTTTACAGTTCGATGGGCTCGTCCTCGGCAAAGTCCCGTTTGGCGGCCTGGCCCAGCGCCTCATGCCAGCGCATGGGGCTCACCCCGGTGCCGGGGCGCTTGGTGGTCAGGTTCTCCGCGGTAAAGACCTCGCCCTTGCGGATGGGCCGGGCGGCCACGATGCTCTTGCGGGCCACCGGCTTGTTCTTGGCCTCGCTGGGGCTCACCGCCTTGCGTCCGGTGCCCAGCGCCGCCTCGGTGCGGCGCACCGCGGTGATCATGGCGGTGAGTTCCGCCACGTCCAGGCTGGCCTTCTGGTCCGGGCCTTCCATGTCCTTGTCCAGGGTGAAGTGCTTCTCGATCACGGTGGCGCCCAGCGCGGCGGCAGCCACATCGCACTCCCAGCCGGGGGTGTGGTCGGACAGGCCCACCGGCAGCCCGAACTGCTCGGCCAGGTCCAGCATGGCCAGCAGGTTCGCGTCCTCATAGGGGGTGGGATACTCGGTGTTGCAGTGCAGCAATGTCACGCCGGGGCAGCCGCCCTCTTCCAGCACGCTCAGCGCGTCCTCGATCTCGGGCAGGGTGCTCATGCCGGTGGACAGGATCACCGGCGTGCGGGTGGCGGCCACCGCCTCCAGATAGGGCAGGTTGGTGATCTCCCCGCTGGGGATCTTGGCCACCGGCAGTTTCAGGGTAGCCAGAAACTCCACGCTGGGGATATCAAAGGCCGCCGACAGGTACTGGATGCCGATGGAATCGCAGTATTCCTTCAGTTCCCGGTGGGCCTCAAAGCTGAAATGCAGCCGCCGGATCATCTCCAGCTGGCTCTCGGCCGCGTCGGTGGTGGACTTCTGATACTCGGCCTTGGGGGCGAACCTGCTCACCACCAGTTCCGGCACGGCGGTCTGGTACTTGACGATATCCGCCCCGGCCTCCTTGGCGGCCAGGGCCATCCTCTTGGCCAGTTCCAGGCTGCCGTTGTGGTTCACGCCCGCCTCGGCGATGATGCAGATGCTCATGGTGCTCTCCCCTTTTTACTGGTTTTCCATCTTGCGGCGCATGGCGTCCAGTTCTTCCATCTGGCCCATGTCCATCCAGCTCTGTTCCCGGATGGGGTACACCCCCACCCGCTCGCCGGCGGCCCGGTACCGCTCGATGATGTCGGTGAATCCCTGTTTTTTGCCGTCCTCCAGTTCCCGGACGACCCGGGGCTCCACCACGTAGACGCCGGTGTTGGTCAAAAAGTTCATCTCCGGCTTTTCCCGCATGGCCCGGATCTCGCCCCCCTCGCCCAGGTCCACCACGCCATAGGGCACGGTGAAGTGCTTGAAGGCGCAGACCATGGTGATGAGGCTGCCGCTCTCCTTGTGGCGGCGGTAGATGTCGCCGAAATCCGCGTCGATCAGGATGTCGCAGTTGGACAGAAAGAACGGCTCGTCCAGCCGGCCTTTCAGCAGGCAGAGCCCGCCGCCGGTGCCCAGCGGCTCCTCCTCGTCGATATACTCCACCTCATAGTCCTTGTCCAGGTCGTTGAAGTAGGATTTGATCATGTTCTTTTTGTAGTTGACCACCAGATAAAACTTCCGGCAGCCGAAATCCCGGAACCGGTGGATGATGTGCTCGATGATGGGCATCTCCCCCACCGGGATCAGGGGCTTGGGCAGGATCTTGGTGTAGGGGTAGAGCCGGGTGCCCAGCCCCCCCGCCATGATGACCACCGGCAGCCCGGCGGGCTTGCGGTTGTCGATATCAAAGCCGCTGGCGAACACGATGTCCAGGATATGGCCTTTTTTGTCCAGCAGCGGCAGCGCGTCGATGCCCTTTTGCTCCAGCACCGCCCGGGCGCTGCCCCGCTCGCTCACCGGCAGGCTGACCGGATGGTAGTTGGCCGCGCCGCTCACCGGCCCGTCCAGGCTGCCGCCCCGCAGGATGTACTTGCGCACGTCCCCGTCGGTGAGCACCGCCGCCAGCCGGCCCTGCGGTGCCACGAACAGGATCCGCTGGCCGGTCTCGTCCAGCTTTTTCATCGCCTCCAGCACGGTGGCGGAAGGCTCGATATACAACTCCTCGATGTGCAGCATCGGCCGCCCCCCTCTTTGCGTCGTTACAGCGCCAGCAGCGCGTCGATGACCCGCCGGCAGTCCGCCTCGCTCAGGTTGGTGGAGCAGGGCAGGTTGACGATATGGGCCCGGTAGTCCTCGGCCTTTTCCATGGCGTAGGCCTCGTTGCGGCCGTAGTCCGCCTGCTGATGGATCAGCGCCCAGACCGGCCGGGTCTGGATGGCCTGCTCGTGCAGCTTGCGGATCAGGGCGTCCCGGTCATACCGCTCGTCGGCCAGATAGAGCGAGTAGAACCACTTGTTGGGGCGGGTGCAATCCTCCCGGAAGCCCAGGATGCGGTAGCCGTTCACCCCGTCCAGCGCGTCCTTGTACTGCTGCCAGCGGGCGTGCTTGTGGGCGATGAAGCCCTCCAGCTGCTCCAGCTGGGCCAGGCCCAGGGCGGCCTGCAGGTTGGTCATCCGGTAGTTGTAGCCCACCTCGTCGTGGAAGAACTGCAGTTCGTTGCTCTTGGCCTGGGTGGACAGGTGCTTGGCGTGCTCGGCCCAGTCGGGATGGTTGGAGACCACCATGCCGCCCGCGCCGGTGGTGATGATCTTGTTGCCGTTGAAGCTGTACACCCCCACATCGCCGATGGTGCCGGCCATTTTGCCCGCGAAGGGGCCGGAGGTGTACCGGGTGCCCAGGGCCTCGGTGGCGTCCTCGATGAGCACCAGATTGTAGCGGCGGGCGATGTCGGTCAGGCGGGGCAGGTCGGCCATGTTGCCGAACACATGCACCGCCACCAGCGCCCGCACCCGGGCGCCGCTGGTCTTGTTGTACAACCCCCCGCCGCGCATCTCGCACCGGTCGCGGCAGAACGCCTCCACCGCGTCGGGGCAGATGCACAGGCTGTCGTCGCAGCCGATGAACACCGGCTCGGCCCCGATGTACCGGGTGACCGGGTTGACCGCCGCGATAAAGGTCAGGCTGGGCACGATGACCTCCTCGCCCCGCCGGATCCCGGCCACCATGGCCGCCAGGTGCAGCCCGGAGGACCCGCTGTTGCAGGCCACCGCCCGGGGCATGCCCACATAGTCGGCGATGGCCTGTTCAAAATCGGCCACCTTGCTGCCGCCGGTGGACACCCACTCGCTGACCACCGCGTCGTTGACGTATTCCTTTTCGTGCCCGCCGAAGTTGGGCACCGACAGGGGGATGAACGTTGCCATACACAAAACACCTCTTTACACACTCTATGGCCGGCCCGGCCGGCCGCAAAGCGGGGAAAGCCCCCGCCCGGTCTGCTTATGCTCCTTTTCGCCGGCGCAGCCAGCGCGCCCCGTCCCAGGCCCAGCGCAGCGCCGCCGCCGCGAGGCCCGGCCAGACCAGATACCCGAACAGCCCGCTCCAGCCCGGGTTGAAGGCGGCGTACCAGGGGGTATCCACGTTCAAGGTCAGGGTCAGGTCCGTCAGGGCGATGGCCCCCTGTTCCGCCGCGGGGCTGCAGGGGTCCAGCCGCAAAGCGGCGATGGCGCCGGCGGGCAGGCGGAACCGGTAACTGCCGTCGTCCTGCTTTTCGCCGAACACCCGCTTGCCGCTGCTGAAGGGCTCGTCTGCCCGGGTGGTGTAGTAGAGGCAGACCTCCCGGGGGGTCTGGCTGAAGGTCACCTCCATCAGCAGGCTGCGCACCAGCCGGCCGTCCGGATTGCGCCAGATCAGCTGGGGGTCGCCGCCGGTGGTGACCCAGTCCCCGTTACCCGCCGGGGCAATGTCCGCCTGTTCCAGGGCGGACGGGTCCAGGGTGGTCCGGGTCAGCCTGCCGCCGGCCCGGCCCGCGGCCTCCCAGCCCAGCACCGCCAGGGCGCTGCCCAGCCAGAACACCAGCGCCAGCGCGTAACAGGCCAGCGGGATGGGAGCCGGCAGCCGGCGCGCCCAGTTTCGCAAACGCTTCATCGGGGCACCTCCATTTCCACCGGCTGCCAGCCGTCCCCGGTCACCCGGTAGAGCAGCGTGTCCGCCGCGCCGGCCAGCCCGTCGGCAAACAGGCTGCCGTAGCTCTCCACAAAGATCTCGTCCACCGCGTCCACCAGGATGTAGGCGCAGCCGCTCTCCTCCACCAGAGCGCAAAAGTCCTCCCGGGTGTAGGGGTGGTAGTACAGATTGCCGTTATCCAGCTCGGGCAGTCCGAAGGTGCCGCCACCGCCGCCGCCCGTTTCCAGATCACCGCTGTAATCCAGGATCAGCGGCAGCAGATCGCAGCTGTAACTGAACCAGCGCAGGCCGTTGTCCCCCTGGCTCACAAAGAAGATCCGGCTGCCCGGCTCCACCGCCGCGGCCACCGCGTCGGCCTTTTGCTGGATCAGGTTCTGGTCGTCAAACTCCGCCTGGCTGAACCCCAGCACGCTGTACTGGGGCAGGATGAACTGGTTCGTGCGCAGCAGCATCCCGCCGCCCAGCGCCAGCACCAGCGCCCCCGCCGCCAGAGCGCGGGGGCACGGGGCGGGGTATTCCCGGGCGGCCGCCAGCAGGCAGGCCAGCGCGATCAGGAACAGCCCGATATAATAGGGATAGATATAGCGGTTGTAGTCCACCAGGCCCACGCACTGCTCTTCCCGGAAAATAAAGGCATAGCTGAGCCGCAGCACAAAGTTGTAGCCCGCAAAACCCGCCAGCGCCACCGCCGCCAGCAGCCCGATCCGTGCCCGCAGCCGGCCGGTGCGGGCCAGCAGGATCCCCGCCGCCAGCAGCCCCAGGATCAGCCCCAGCACCACGATGCCCGGCCCCACCATGGACAGTTCGTCCCGCAAAAAGGCGCGCGCCATGTCCTGCCCGGCCTGCACAAAGCGCCAGCGGCGCTCCTCATAGTAGCTTTCTACCGGCAGGCCCAGCAGCATCTTCACGCCGTTCAGCACCACCGAGGGCAGACTCTGGCTGGTGACCCCCATGCCACCTTCAGCGGCGTTGAGGGCGGCCAGGGCGCCGATATAGCGGCTCCAGACCAGATAGGCCGCCAGTGAGACCGCGCCGGCCAGGGCCGAGAATCCCAGCCGCCGGGGCCAGCCCTCGCGGAAGGGCCCGGCGTCCGGGAAAAAGAACCAGTCCGCCGCGGCCATACCGGCGGCCACCAGCATCACCGGGAACAGATTGTCCTTGGCCAGGGCGGCGAAAGCCAGCACCACCGGCACCGGCCAGCGGGGGCCGGCGCCGGCGCGCAGGGCCAGCCACAGAGCCACCGCCCCGCCGAACAGCACCCCGGCGGGGATATCGCCGTAGCTGTTCATATACACCTTGCTCAAAAAGATGGTGCGGTTGTAGGTGGTGAAGAACCAGGGGGCGCACCAGCAGGCCACCGCCGCCGGCACCGCCAGGGCATACTGTTTCCAGCCCAGCCGCCCCAGCACCGCCGCGAAGCAGGCAAACAGCAGCCAGTCGTACCCCACGTACACCTTCCAGTAGGCAAATTTGCCCAGAAACTGGGCAAAGTATCCCATCAGGATCAGGCTGGGGGTCTGGGTGGCCTGCCAGGGGGTGCCGGTCTCGCCCACGGTATAGAGGGCGTCGTTCGCCTTGGTCAGCTTGGCCGCGGTAGCCCAGAGGGAATACTCGTCAAAATCGGTGGGGATGGGCTGGCGCACCGCGAAGTACACCGTAACCCCCAGCGCCATCACCGCGAACAGCACAAGGCCCGGGGTCAGCAGCTGGCGCCAGCGCTCGCGGCGGCGCACCAGCGCCCAGCCGCCCAGCCCCCAGGAAGCCAGATACAGGGTCCAGCCGCCCGCGGTCAGCGCCCCGGCCATGCCCCAGACGGTCAGCCAAAGGCCCGCCAGGCTCAGCGCGGTGAGCGGGCCCAGCGCGGCGGGCAACCGCCCGTACAGGGTGAGAAAGGCCGTCAGGCCCAGCAGGGCCAGCAAGGCCAGCAATACATCCCACATTCGGTGTGTCTCCTTACCATCGTTTTTTGTCCAGCGGGGCGGCCAGGGCGGTCAGCTCCCCGGCCAAAGCGGCCAGCACCAACGGAGCCGCCGCCAGCGCCAGCAGCGCGCCGGCGTCCGGGATCAGCCGCCGCCACAAGGGCCGCGGCTCGTTGAGGGCCACGGCACTCAGGCAGCCGGTCACGCCGCCCTCGCTGTCCGGGTCCAGCCGCAGGCCGGTCACCTCCACACCGCCCAATTCAAACCGCCATACCCCGGGGGCGGTCTGGTCGGCCCAGGCCTTTTGCCGCTCGGAATAGTCGGTCTGGCCGGCAACGCGGTAATACAGGGTCACCCCGCCGGAGGGCCGGTCCTGGCTCATATACACCGTTACGGTGTCCACCCGGGCCGCGCCTTCCCAAAAAAGTTTCGGGTCCGCGTCGGTGGAGGTGAAGGTCACCGATCCGGCGGGGGCGCCGGCGGCGGGCTCAGCCTCCACCGCGCTCACCAGGGTGAACTCGCCGGGGGCAATGGCGGCGGGCTGCCCCGCCCGCACAAAGCCCAGCACGGCCGCGGCCAGCCAGAGAACCAGCCCCGCCGCGTAGAAAAAGATCAGCCAGCGTTTGCCGCTCATGCGCCCTCACCTCCCGCCACCAGGGTCATGCGCGCGCCGCCGTCCTCAATTTTGAACAGCAGCGGCTCGTGGGTGGTGCCCAGCGGGATGGGCGCGTCGAACAGCGGGGCGAACTCCTCGCAGAAATACTCGTCGGTCCAGTCCACCAGGATGTAGTCGTACTGCGCCTCCTGCAAAAAGGCCACCAGGCCGTTCCGGTTGCAGACCGTTTCAAACTCGTTGGCGTCGGTAAAATGGGGGAGCAGGGTCATGCCGGTGGTGGGCCAGCGGTTGTCCAGCCGCTCATCCCCGTAGCTGCTGCCGCCGAATCCGTTGGCGATGGTGGCGTGCAGTTCATAGCCGTAGTAGTACCAGCGGGAGACATCGTCTCCCTGGCAGATCAGCAGCACCTGATCGTCCCAGTCCAGATAGCCGTTGACAGAGGCTGCCCGGGCCTTGATCTCCTGCCGGGCGGTGTACAGGCTGGTGGGGTAGTTCCAGAATCCGGTGCGCGGCCCCCGCCACAGGCAGACCGCCGCCAGCGCCGCCGCGCCGCAGACCCCCAGCCGGGCCAGGGCGGCCCGGCCCTTTTTGCCCGCGCAGGCGCCGGCCAGCATCCCCAGGCTGGCCAGGGTCATGCCGGTGTGAACGGCCCCCAGGTAGCGCGCGTAGTCCTTGAGCTGGTACGCCTCGATATCGGCAAAGTTATACACGTACAAAAACAGGTGGAACACCCAAAAGGCCGCCAGCCCTACCCACAGCCCGGCGCTCGCCCAGAGCACCCGGCGGCGGGCGGCGCCCGGCGCGGCGCAGAAAGCCGCCGCCCCCTGCAGCAGCAGGGCGATCGCCGCGGCCACGGCCCCCGGCCCCAGCAGGCAGACCGGAGTTGTCAAAGGGGCCTTGAGCATCAGGGCCAGAACGGCGGAGAACTTTTCGGTGCGGCCGATCCCCGCCAGCTGGGCCAGACCGCCCAGCAGCACGGTGGCATAGCCCACGCTCTCCCCCTCGCCGCCCACGGCGTTCTTGTCCACGCCGCTGGCGTTCATCACATAGACGCTCCAGAGAACGAACGCCCCGGCGATCAGCACCGCCGCCGCCAGCGCCAGGCCCACGGCCGCCAGCACACGGCGCGGCCGCACCGGCTTTTGGCCGAAGGCACGGGCCAGCGCCATCACCAGCACCGCCACCAGCGCGTAGGCCAGGCCGATATCCTTGATCAGGGTCAGGAACATCAGCGTGAGAGCGCACCCGGCCAGGCCGGCAGGCGAATCGCCCACAGCCAGATACAGGCAGACCGCCCCGCCAAAAACAAACGCCAGCGCCAGGTCCCCCATGGCGGACTGATACACCTGGCTCACCGCACCCGGCTGATACGCCGCCAAGAAAAAGGGCAGGCTCACCACGGCGGTAAAGGTCAGCACCGCGCCCCGCCAGCCGCGGCCGGCCAGCGAGGCCGCCAGGGCCGCCACCGCCATATATACGGTATCGTAGGCCGCAAAGACCGCCCATTCGGCAAAGCCCGGCGCGGCAAACTGGAACAGGTAGCCCACCAGCATCATGCCGGGCAGGCTGCCCCGCCCCGCCAGATAGCCCCGGGCGGCCGGGAAGAGCAGGTCCTGCTCGCAGGTCATCTTGCAGGCGCTGCCCCAGAGGGTGAACTCGTCCCACTGGGTGAACAGCGGCTGGCGCACCGCGAACACCAGCCAAAACGCCAGCGAGGCCGCCGCGAACAGCCCAAAGGCCGGGCTCATGGCCCGGCGCAGCAAAGCGGCCGGCCCGGCGCCCAGCGCCGCAAACACCGTCAGCCCGGCCATGGCCGCCAGCCACAGCCAGGCCGCGGGCAGCAGCAGGCCCGCCACACCGCCCAGCCACAGCCAGAGCACCGCCCCGGCCAGCACCGGCAGCGCCAGCAGGGCCGGGTCCCGGTCCAGCAGTTCGGCCAGGGCCAGGCTGCCGCACGCAAGGGCCGCCAGTACCACAAGGCCCCAGAACAGGGTCATGGAGCGCCGCCTCCTTTCCGGAAGGCCCGGGCGCTGCCGCCCGGGCAAAAGTCACAGATATATGGTGTACACCGGCCCGATGAACCAGTGCTGGAACAGCAGCACCGCCCCCAGCAGCGCCGTGCCGCCGGCGGTGGCCAGGGCCACGTTCAGCGCCTTGCCGGCGCCGGCCAGCCTGGGCTCCAGCACATGGCTCAGCAGCGCCGCCACCAGCACCAACAGCATCAGGAACACCGGCAAAAAGTACCGGGCCTGCAGCCCGATCACCCGCACCATCCCCACGGGGGTGTAGGTGATGTACATGGCGGTCATGGCGCCGGCGATGTACACCACCCCCAGCGCCCCCAGCCCGGCGGCGGGCAGCGGGCGCAGGCTGCTTTTTTCATGCACCGACAGCGCCGCGCAGAACAGCAGCACCGCCGGGCAGAGGATGTTCAGGGCAGGGATGGGCAGGTCCAGCGACCCGAACACTCCCAGCTGCCCGATGAAGAACTGATTTTCGTAGAGGGTGCCGGCCAGCACCGCGATATACCGCAGCGGATTGGAGAGCAGGAAGGCCAGCTGGGGCAGCTGGTCCACCCCTTCGATCATCCGCTCGATCTCCCCGTAGTTTGACCGGAACGCCACCCCGTACCACTCGATGAACCGGGTGACCAGCAGCGCGGCGGCCAGCGCCGCCAGCGCCACCTGCCATTTTTTCCAGCGGGTCTTCCAGGCCCGGCGGGGCAAGATCAGCGGCAGCGCCACCCACAGCAGGTTCAGATAGGGCTTGGCCACGTTCATCAGCACAAACGCCGCGAAGAAGGCGTACACATCCTTATCCCGGATCTCGTCCCGGCAGTAGTAGCTGGCCACAAGATAGTAAAAGCCCAGCAGGGTGGCGTCGTAGCTCAGGGAAGCCGCCATATACAAGCTCAGCGGCAGCAGCATCACGCCCAGGAACACCGGCTGGTACCGCCGGCAGCCCCGCAGCGCCAGCCAGCACAACAGGGTGTAGCAGGCCAGGTTGGCCAGCCGCCCGGCGTACAGGCAGCCCAGCGCCCCCAGCCCGAACAGCCGGGCCAGCACCATCCCCAGCGCCTGGGGCACAAAGGGCAGGATCATCAGGCTGATCGGCTCGGTGACCGGCTGTTTTGCCGGCGCGCCGCTCAGGTATTGGGCACAGCTGTCCGCGATGGACAGCACCTCCCCGTCCTCCCCCCACTGTTTGAGCGCGTAGCCGGAGGAGTCATAGGGGGCCTCGGCCCCCTGGGAGTTCTTGCCCCAGCCCACGCTGGTGTGGGCGTTGACCCACGCCCCCGGAAAAGCCGCCAGCAGCCGGTCCACATCCTCGGGGTAGCCCCGGTCGGCGTCAAAGTCCAGTCGGCCCAGGCTGATGGCGTAGCTGCGCAGGTAGTGGTCGGTCTCGTCGGGGGCCTGGAGCGGCGGGTTGGCAAAGCAGAACAGCGCCCCGCACACAAAGATGCACACGGCGGCCCGCCCGGCAAAACTGCGGCCCAGCCGCACCGTCAGGAACACCGCCAGATAGAGCGCCCAGGCCGCCGCGCAGGCCAGCAGGGTGAACAGGCCCGCGGCCATCCGGTCAAAGGCATAGAACACCCGCCAGTAGTACACCAGCCCCACCGCCAGCGCCGTGACCGGCGCAAGGCCCAGCAGCCAGCCGGCCCAGGCCGGCGGCCGGGGCAGCCGGCGGGCAAAAGTCCGTTCGTTCATGAAAACCTCGCAAAACGGGCGCGGGCCCGGCGCTTTGCAAAAAGCCCGGGCCCCGCCGGAAGATTTACAGGCTGTACACCCCGGGTTTGTAGCTGTCCATGTGGGTGCGCAAAAACGCGATGGTCTCCGCCAGGCCCTGCTCAAAGGTATACCGGGGGGCCCAGCCGGTCATGGCGCGCAGCTTGTCGGCGCAGCCCAGCAGACGGTTGACCTCGCTCTTTTCCGGGCGCAGGCGCTGCTCGTCGCAGACGATCCGGGCCGCGGGGTTGATCTGGCGGATCAGCTCGTCGGCCAGATCCCCGATGGAGTGCTCCTGCCCGGTGGCGATGTTGACCTCCTGACCCACCGCGGCGGGGCACCCCGCCAGGGCCATGAAGCCGGCGGCGGTGTCCTTGACGTAGTTGAAGTCCCGGGTGGGGGTCAGGCTGCCCAGCTTGATCTCGGTCTGCCCGCTGAGCAGCTGGGTGATGATGGTGGGGATGACCGCCCGGCCGCTCTGGCGGGGGCCATAGGTGTTGAAAGGCCGCACGATGGTGATCGGCAGGTCAAAACTGCGGTAAAAACTCTCGGCCAGGCGGTCGGCGCCGATCTTGGTGGCGGAATAGGGGCTCTGGCCCTGGAAGGGATGTTTTTCGTCGATGGGCACATACTGCGCGGTGCCGTACACCTCGCTGGTGCTGGTCACCAGCAGCCGGGATGTGCCCACCTGCCGGGCGGCGTTGAGCACGTTCAGGGTGCCCTTGATGTTGGTGTCCACATAGCTGTCGGGGCTGTGGTAGCTGAAGGGGATGGCGATCAGGGCCGCCAGATGGTAGACGATCTCCTGGCCCTCCATGGCGGTGCGCACCCCGTTGGGGTCCCGGATGTCCCCCATAAAGACCTCGATCTCATTTTTCACAGCCGGCTCCAGGCTGTCCAGCCAGCCCCAGCTCCCGAACGAATTGTAATAGCAGAACGCCTTGACACGCTCGCCCTTTTTGACCAGTTCCTCGGTGAGGTGGCTGCCGATAAAGCCGTCCGCGCCGGTGACCATGACGGTGTGCGCCATACTGTCCATCCTTTCTGCCCGCGCCGGGCGCGGGCGGGCCCCGCCATCTGCCGCGGGGCGCAATTTTCTTTGTATAGTATACCGTAAAAGGCCGTAAACTTCAACACGCAACCCCGCGCGCCGCCCAAAACAAAAGGCCTTCCCACGCCGCCGGGCATGAGAAAGCCGAAACGCGCCGGATCAGCCCTGCAGCCCGGTCAGGCTGATGGGGAAAAACCGGCGGATCACCTCCACCAGATCGTAGCCGCCGTCCCGCTTGGCCCAGTCGCTGCAAAAGCCCCGCAGCACCACCATGGTATAACGGGCGCAGTCCCGGGTGGAGTAGGAACACCGGAACTGGCCCTTGCTCTTGCCCCGTTCCAGGATGCCCTCCAGCAGCCGGCTGATGGGGCGCCGGTCGCTGATCAGTTCGTCGCCCTGCGGCTGCAGGGGCAGCGCCATAAAACAGCGGGTGGCGGCCACGCCGGTCTGCATGCAGTATTCGCCGTAACACTCGGCAAAAAGCATCAGGTTGGCGGCCTCGTCGTCGGTAAAGCGGGGCTGCACCCGCTGCTGAAAATACTCGTCGATCCGCCGGTACAGCAGCTGATGCAGCTCGTACTTTTCCGGGAAATAATGATAAAACGTGCCGGTGGAGATCCCCAGCCGGCCGCACAGATATCGCACCCGCAGCGCCTCGTAGCCCTCTTTGTCGATCAGCTCGTAGATCTCCTCCAGCAGCGCGGCGCGCCGCGCCTGGTACTTATCGGTCATAGCAGGCCACTCTCTCCTTTCCGCCGCCTGGGCCGGGCCGGGGCGGTTAGAATCCATTGTAGCGGATTTTGCCAAAAAAGTAAAGCGGGGCGGGCCGCTTGTGCGCCCCGCGCGAACACGTTATTTTTTTGACAGAAAAAACGGCGGGCCGCGCCCTGTTTTCTTGAGTTTTGCGAGATTTTTTATTGTTCTCTTTCCGGAAATTTGCTATACTATGGGCAATGCTTTTTGCGGCGCGCCGGTGTGCCGCGGAAAGGAGGCAGACCTGTTTTGAAACCCATGATGGAGCTGGTACGAGGCCTGACCTGGTTCACCCAGCTGGGGATCTCGCTGGTCGTGCCGGTTCTGCTTTTTGTGGGCGGCGCGGCCTGGATGCAGCAGCGGCTGGGCGCGCCCGGCTGGATCATGCTGCCCGCCTTCGTGCTGGGCCTTGGCACCGCCGGGGCCACCGCCCGCAAGTTCTACCGGGACGCCTGCCGCAAAGCAAGCCGATCCGCAAGCAAAGCCCCCAGGAGTTTCAACCGGCATCTTTGATCCGCAAGGAAAGGAGTGTGTTCTATGAATCTGCAGCCGGACGTAAAGCGGGAACTGCGCCATATCGGCATCGGATGTGCCGCGGGCGCCGTACTGCTGAGCGCCGGATGGGGCGTGCTGGCCGCCGCGGGCGCCGGGCTGTCCTTCGGCTGGTCGGTGCCCCTGAGCGCGGCGCTGGGCGCGGGGGTCGCCTGGCTGAACTTTTTCGGCCTGGCGGTGACCCTGCAAAAGGCCGTGCACTGCGACAGTGAGACCGGCCGGCGCAATCTGCTGCGCGCGTCCGACATCTACCGCAAACTGGGGTTGGGCGTGTTTGTGGCAGCCATGGTCCTGATCCCGGTCTTTAACTGGGTGGCGGCGGCGATCCCGCTGCTGTTCCCGCAGCTGACCATCTTTGCCATGTACGCCTTCGGGCGCAAAACCCCAAGCAGCAAGGGAGGTGAATAACAACAGCTATGGATGTAAGCATCAACGGCGCACCGATCTATACCATCCCCATCGGCGGCGGTATCCAGATCTCGGCCACCATCGTCAGCAGCTGGATCGTGATGATCCTGATCACCGGCGTGTGCATCTGGCTCACCCGGGACCTGAAGGTCACCGGCATCTCCAAGCGGCAGGCGGCGGCGGAATTTCTGGTAAACACCGCCACCAACTTCGTGCGGGGCAATATGGGGGTCAAATTTGACGCCTTTATCCCCTTTGTGGCGGCCCTGTTCACCACCAGCCTGGTGAGCAACCTGATCAGCCTGGTGGGCATCTGGAGCCCCACGGCGGACCTGTCCACCGAGGCGGCCTGGGCGGTGATGGTGTTCTTTCTGATCACCCGCGCCAAGATCCGTTCCGGCGGTCTGGGCGGATACCTGAAGGGCTTTACCGAGCCGATCTTCGTGCTCACCCCCTTCAACATCCTCTCCGAGATCGCCACCCCCATCAGCATGGCCTGCCGTCACTTCGGCAACATCCTCTCCGGCACGGTCATCAGCGCGCTGCTCTACGCGGCGCTGGCCCTGGCCAGCCACGCGCTTCTGGGCTGGCTGCCCGGCGCGCTGGGCGAGGTACTGGGGGCCATCCCCATCCTGTCGGTGGGCATCCCGGCCATCGCCGGGCTGTACTTCGACTGGTTCTCCGGTTTCATGCAGGCGTTCATCTTCTGCATGCTGACCACCCTGTATATCGCCAATGCCGCCGGGGAGGACTGAGCCTTCCCGCCCGGCTGTGACGCAAAACCACACAAAACAACAAACTACATGTTTAGGAGGACATTCTCATGGATTTCCAACTGTTGGCTAAAGGCATCGCTCTGGCTGGCTGCGCCATCGGCGCCGGCTGCGCCCTGATCGCGGGCATCGGCCCTGGTATCGGCGAAGGCAACGCGGTGGCCGCCGCCTGTGAGGCCATCGGCCGCCAGCCCGAGTGCAAGGGCGACGTGACCAGCACCATGCTGCTGGGCTGCGCCATCGCCGAGACCACCGGTATCTACGGTTTCGTTACCGGCCTGCTGCTGATCTTCGTGGCCCCCGGTATGTTCATGGGCATGCTGGGCTGAGCGCCCCATTCCATTCTGAACAAGGAGGCGTGACAATCAGATGTTTCAGCAACTGGTGACCATCGTACCCTGGAACTTTGTCGCGGCCATCTGTAACCTGCTGATCCAGATGTGGCTGATCAAGAAGTTCTTGTTCAAGCCGGTGCAGAAGGTGCTGGCCCAGCGCCAGCAGCTTGCCGACGCCCAGATCGCGGACGCTGAGGCGGCCCGTTCCGACGCCGAGGCCATGCGCACCGACTACGAGCAGCGCCTGGCCGCCGCCAAGGAAGAGGCGGCCGCCCTGGTGCAGAGCGCCACCCGCACCGCCCAGCTGCGCAGCGAGGAGATCCTGCGCCAGGCCCAGGCGGACGCGGTGGAGATCAAGAACAAAGCCGACGCGGACATCGCCCAGCAGCGCAAAAAGGCCATCAACGAGGTCAAGGACGAGATCGGCGGCATCGCCATGGACATCGCGTCCAAGGTGGTGGAGCGGGAGATTGACCAAAAGGCCCATCAGGACCTGATCGACGAGTTTATCCGGAATGTGGGTGACGCATCATGAACGATGTGGGCAAAACGTACGGCGGCGCGCTGTTTGAACTGTGCGCCGAGGAAAGCCGCGACGAGGCTGTGCGCGGCCAGCTGCGGGAAGTGACCGGCCTGATGCGGGCCAATCCCGACTACGAAAAGCTGCTGTGCACCCCGAACATCCCCAAAAAAGAGCGCTGCGCCCTGCTGGACCAGGCGCTGCGCGGGCAGGTGGACCCCTACCTGCTCAATTTCCTCAAGATTCTGTGCGAAAACGGCACATTGCGGCAGCTGAGCGCCTGCGAAAAGGAGTTCAGCGCCCGGTACAACGCAGCGCGGGGCATCCTGCCCGCCAAGGCCGTGAGCGCGGTGCCCCTCAGCGAGGACGCCGCCGCCCGCCTGAAAGCCCGCCTGGAGAGCCTGACCGGCAAGACGGTGGAACTCACCTGCGCGGTGGACCCGGCCTGCCTGGGCGGCATCCGCCTGGAGATGGACGGGGTGCGCTTTGACGGCACGGTGGAGGGCCGGCTGGCCCGGCTGCGGCGCGATCTGGAGAATATCGTATTGTAAGGAAGTGAGAGCATGCAACTGAAACCGGAAGAGATTTCCAAGATCATCAAATCGCAGATCAAGCACTACGAGGCCCAGATCGAGCAGAGCGAGACCGGCACCGTCATCCTGGTGGGCGACGGCATTGCCCGGGCCAGCGGCCTGGAAAAGTGCATGAGCGGCGAGTTGGTGGAGTTTGCCAACGGCGAGTACGGCATGGCGCAGAACCTGGAGGAGAACTCCGTGTCCATCGTTATGCTGGGCAGCGACGACGGCGTGAAAGAGGGCAGCGTGGTCAAGCGCACCGGCAAGGTGGTGAGCGTGCCGGTGGGCGAGGGCCTGATCGGCCGCGTGGTCAACGCCCTGGGCCAGCCCATCGACGGCAAGGGCCCCATCGAGGCGGCCGGCTACCGCCCCATCGAGAGCCCGGCCCCCGGCATCATCGACCGCCAGCCGGTCAACGTGCCGCTGCAGACCGGCATCAAGGCCATCGACAGCATGATCCCCATCGGCCGGGGCCAGCGCGAATTGATCATCGGCGACCGGCAGACCGGTAAAACGGTCATCGCCACCGACACCATCCTGAACCAGAAGGGCACCGGCGTGATCTGCATCTACGTGGCCATCGGCCAGAAGCAGAGCACCGTGGCCCAGCTGGTGGACACTTTGGAGCGGGGCGGCGCCATGGCCTACACCATCGTGGTCAGCGCCATCGCCAGCGAGCTGTCCCCCGTGCAGTACATCGCCCCCTACGCCGGCTGCGCCATGGGCGAATACTTCATGCAGCAGGGCAAGGACGTGCTGGTGATCTACGACGATCTGTCCAAGCACGCGGTGGCCTACCGTGCGCTGAGCCTGCTGATCCGCCGTCCGCCGGGACGCGAGGCCTACCCCGGCGACGTGTTCTACCTGCACAGCCGGCTGCTGGAGCGGGCCGCCCGCATGAGCGACGCCAAGGGCGGCGGCAGCCTGACCGCCCTGCCCATCATCGAGACCCAGGCGGGCGACGTGTCCGCCTACATCCCCACCAACGTGATCTCCATCACCGACGGCCAGATCTTTTTGGAGAGCGAATTGTTCCACTCCGGCGTCATGCCGGCGGTGAACCCGGGCATCTCGGTGTCCCGCGTGGGCGGCAACGCCCAGATCAAGGCGATGAAGAAGGTCTCGGGCACCTTGAAACTGATCTACAGCCAGTATCTGGAACTGCAGAGTTTCGCCCAGTTCGGCAGCGACCTGGACGACGACACCAAGTTCCGTCTGGCCCAGGGCCAGCGCATCGTGGAGATCCTCAAGCAGGACCGCAACGCCCCCGTACCGGTGGAAAAGCAGGTCTGCATCATCTACGCGGTGACCCACAAGTACCTCCAAAACGTGGCCGTGGAACTGGTCAAGGAGTATGAGAAGGGGCTGTACGAATACCTGGACGCCAACGCCGACCCGCTGCTGCGCAGCATCCGCGAGACCGGCAAGCTGGAGCAGGCCGACGAGGACGCCCTGAACGAGGCCCTCACCGCCTACACCGACGGCTTTGTACGGGCGCATTAAGGAGGGATCGGACGCATGGCTGGTTCCATGAAAGACATCAAGCTGCGCATCAAGAGCGTGGAGAGCACCATGCAGATCACCAAGGCCATGGAACTGGTGGCCTCCTCCAAGCTGCGGCATGCCAAGCTGCGGGTGGAAAAGAGCCGCCCTTACTTTGAGGTGCTGCACGCCACGCTGGCGGACATCGCCGCCGCCAACACCGATTTCTCCTCCCCCTACACCACCGCCCGCCCGATCAAGCGCACCTGCTATGTGGTGATCGCCGGCGACCGGGGCCTGGCCGGCGGCTACAACGCCAACGTGTTCAAGGCGGTGGCGGCCCATGCCCAAAGCAAGGACTGCTGCTATCTGCCGGTGGGCAAAAAGGCGCTGGAGCACTACCTGCACCAGGGCGCCGACGTGCTGAGCCGGGAGTTTGCCGAGGCGGAGGACGTATCGGTAGGGCAGTGTTTCTCCATGGCGCGCACGCTGGCCAAGGGATTTCTGGCCGGCGAGTTCGACGAGATCTATGTGGGATACACCAATTTTGTTTCCATGCTGACCCAGACCCCGGCGGTGCTGCGGCTGCTGCCGCTGAACCCGCCGAAGGAAAAGGCGGAAGGCCCCCAGCCTCTGATCCTCTATGAGCCGAACAGCCAGTCCGTGTACGACGCCATCGTGCCGGAGTATGTGGCCGGGCTGATCTACGGGGCGCTGTGCGAGAGCGTGGCCAGCGAGATGGGCGCGCGCCGCACCGCCATGGACGCGGCCAGCAAGAACGCGGGCGAGATGATCGACACCTTGAGCCTGCACTACAACCGGGCCCGTCAGGCCGCCATAACGCAGGAGATCACCGAGATCGTAGCGGGCGGCGAGGCGTGACGAGGCAAGCCGGATTCTAAACGAAGGAGAGGAAACCATGTCCGAAAAGAATATTGGCACCGTGGTCCAGGTCATCGGCCCGGTACTGGACATCCGCTTCGCGAACGGACAGCTGCCGGCGCTGCGCAACGCCATCGAGCTGGACAACGGCGGCAAAAGGCTGGTGGTGGAGGTAGCCCAGCACATTGGCGACAATGTGGCCCGCTGCATCGCCATGAGCAGCACCGACGGCCTGGTGCGGGGCGCCCGGGCCGTGGACACCGGCAGCGCCATCACCGTGCCGGTGGGCGACGCCTGCCTTGGCCGGGTGTTCAACCTGCTGGGCGAACCCATCGACAACAAGCCCGCCCCCGAAAAGGTGGAGCGCTGGCCCATCCACCGGGACCCCCCCAGCTATGAGGAGCAGGAGACCACCACCGAGATCCTGGAGACCGGCATCAAGGTGGTAGACCTGATCTGCCCCTACGCCAAGGGCGGCAAGATCGGCCTGTTCGGCGGCGCCGGCGTGGGCAAGACCGTGCTGATCCAGGAGCTCATCAACAACGTGGCCACCCAGCACGGCGGCTACTCGGTGTTCACCGGCGTGGGCGAGCGTACCCGCGAGGGCAACGACCTGTACGGCGAGATGAGCGAGAGCGGCGTTATCAACAAGACCGCGCTGGTCTACGGCCAGATGAACGAGCCGCCGGGAGCCCGTATGCGGGTGGCTCTGAGCGGCCTGACCATGGCGGAATATTTCCGTGATGTGCAGAGCCAGGACGTGCTGCTGTTCATCGACAACATCTTCCGTTTCACCCAGGCGGGCAGCGAGGTGAGCGCGCTGCTGGGCCGTATGCCCAGCGCCGTGGGCTACCAGCCCACCCTGGCCACCGAAATGGGCGCGCTGCAGGAGCGCATCACCTCCACCAAGAAGGGCTCCATCACCAGTGTGCAGGCGGTATACGTGCCGGCGGACGATTTGACCGACCCGGCCCCCGCCACCACCTTCGCCCATCTGGACGCCACCACGGTGCTGAGCCGCGCGATCTCGTCCCAGGGCATCTACCCGGCTGTGGACCCGCTGGAATCCTCCAGCCGCATCCTGTCGCCGGACGTGGTGGGCACCGAGCACTATGAGGTGGCCCGCAGCGTGCAGAAGGTGCTGCAGCGGTACAAGGAGCTGCAGGATATCATCGCCATCATGGGTATGGACGAGTTGAGCGAGGAAGACAAGCTCACCGTCAACCGGGCCCGCAAGGTGCAGCGTTTCCTGAGCCAGAGCTTCACGGTGGCCGAGCAGTTCACCGGCATGCCCGGCCAGTACGTGCCGCTGAAAGAGACCATCCGGGGCTTCAAGGAGATCCTGGAGGGCAAGCACGACGATCTGCCCGAGAGCGCCTTCCTGTTCGCCGGCACCATCGACGACGTGGTGGCCCGGGCCAAAAAGGGTGAGTGACGATGACCTTTCAACTTCAGATCGTGACGCCGGACGGCCTGATCTTTGAAGGCGAGGCCGAAAAGCTGTTCTGCCGCACCATCGCCGGGGACGTGTGCATCCTGGCCCGCCATTGCGACTACATGACCGCCCTGGGCATGGGCGAGGCCCGTGTGACCCTGGCGGACGGCACGGTGCGCCGCGCCGCCTGCATCGGCGGCATGCTGGCCGTGACCGGCGGCAAGGCCCGGCTGGTGGCCACCACCTGGGAGTGGGCCGAGGAGATCGACAAGGCCCGCGCCGAGGCCAGCCGCCAGCGCGCCGAGGCCGTTCTGGCCCAGAAAGACGCGGACGCCCGGGATATGGAACTGGCCCAGGCCCGGCTGCGCCGGGCGCTGGTGCGCAGCAGCGTGGCCCGCTGAGCGTTTTTTCGCAAGGATACGCGGAGGATATCCTCCGCGTATTTTTTATTCCGATTTTCCGTTTTGTTGTTTTTCCTTCCCTTCCCGGCCCGGATATGGTAGGATGGGATCGAAACAGTTTTCCCCGCAAAGGAGGGCCCATCCGTGGCAGAGTACGACATACGCATGGTGGCGCTGGACCTGGACGGCACCGTGTTCAACGACCAAAAACAGATCACCCCCCGCACCCTGGCGGCGCTGCGGGCGGCGCTGGCCCGGGGGGTGACGGTGCTGCCGGCCACCGGCCGGCCGCTGGCCGGCGCGCCCCGGGAATTTCTGGCCATCCCCGGGGTGGACTGGGCCCTCACCAGCAATGGGGGCTGCGTGTGGCGGCTGGCCGGGCGGCAGCCGGCGGTACGGCTGCTGCTCTCCCCGGCCCAGGCCCGGCAGGTACTGGAGGTGCTGACCGGCCTGGATTGCACCATCGACCTGTACGCGGACGGCTGGGCCTACACCACCGCCGCCCATCTGGCCCGGCTGGAAACGCTGGTCGAGCCGGAACTGCTGCCCTACATCCGGGCCAGCCGCCGCACGGTGCCGGACCTGGCAGCCTTCGCGGCGGCGGAGCCGGGCATCGAAAAGTTCAGCTGCCAGTTTGGCGCCGCCGGCCACCGGCAGGCCGCCCGGGACCGGCTCACCGCCCTGGGCTATGAGGTGACCTGCAGCCTGGGCACCAACCTGGAGATCAACGCCCCCGGCGTGACCAAGGGGGCGGCCCTGCTGACCCTGGCGGAACAGCTGGGTATCCGGCGGGACCAGGTGATGGCCTGCGGCGACTCGGACAACGACGCGGCCATGCTGCGGGCCGCCGGCCTGGGGGTGGCCATGGGCAACGCCGAACCGGCGGCCCGGGCAGCCGCCGACGCGGTGACCGCCACCAACCAGGAGGACGGGGTGGCCCTGGCGCTGGCCCGGTACATCCCCGGTGTGGCCGAACAACTTCGGCAGGAGGGCTGCGGCTGGGATTGAACGCCGTATCTCCGGCACGGGATCGCACGGCTCTGCGCGCAGAAAAACCGAGATATTGCAAGCGGGAGAGGGCTCTGATGGTCCTCTTCCCTTCCGGCAAGGAAAGAGGGCATCGTTTCCGAAAGCTGAGGCCCCGCCCGCCGCGATATTCGCGGCGGGCGGGGCCTTTTTGCGCTTATACCGGCGGAGGAAGGCAGGGCGCTTCCGCATCGGTTTCCTGATGGGCCTGGCACAGGTCCAGAAAGGCGTCCAGCGCGGCGGAGTGGAACTTGCTCTTGTGCACGATCACGCTGTAGGGGCGGCAGAAGTCCACCCCCTCCAGCGGCACCGCCACCACCGCGCCCTGGCGGATGGCCTCCTGCACCAGGTAGTAAGGCAGCACCGCCACCCCCAGATCGGCCTGCACCGCCCGCACCAGCGCCTGGGTGCTCACGCTCTCCCAGGCGGGCTCGATGTGGGTGCCCCGATGCTCCATCAGCCGGTCAAACAGGTCCCGGCCGGCGCTGCCCTTCTCCCGCAGCAGCACCTCCTCCACCATCAGCACCTCCGGCGCCACGCTCTTGTAGGCGGCGTAGGGATGCTGCGGGCTGCATACCATCACCAGCCGGTCCCCGCTGTAGGGTTTGGCCAGGATGTAAGGGCTGTGTACCTTGCCCTCCACCAGGCCCAGGTCGATCTGGTTGTCCAGTACCATCCGGGCGATGGTGTCGGTGTTGTCCACCTTTACCCGCACCTGCATCTGGGGATACAGCTCCTTGAACCGGCGCACATACTCCGGCAGAAACCGGGTGGCGATGGTGATGCTGGACCCCACCCGCAGGGTCCCCGCCTCCCCCAGGCTGCGGATGGCGTCCTCCGCCTCCTCCATCAGGCTCACCAGATGCCGGGCGTACTGGTACATCTGCTGGCCCGCCGGGGTCACATACAGATGTTTGGCATACCGCTCAAACATCCGCACGCCGTAGTGCTCCTCCAGTTCCCGCAGCGCCACGCTCACGGTGGGCTGGGAGATGAACAGCTGTTCGGCGGCGGCGGTGGTGCTGCCGGTCTCGTAGATGCTCAGAAAGATCTTCAGATGCCGCAACGTCATGGCCGGCTCTCCTTTCCGGGCGCGGCGGGCCGCCGCGCTTTTATCATAGCTATTTATCTATCCATTTTATTATATCATAGTATTTTACAAATAGCGAACAAAGTCGTATTCTATTTTCCGGGAGGAGATAACGATGCAGACCGAAACGACAAAGACCCCGAAAAACAGATACTGGACCCTGTTCCTTTCCACCCTGACCATCAGCGCGTTCACCTTTGGCGGCGGGTACGTGATCGTCTCGCTGCTGAAGAAAAAATTCGCGGACGAGCTGCACTGGCTGGAACCGGAGGAGATGCTGGACCTGGCGGCGATCGCCCAGTCCTCGCCGGGGGCGGTGGCGGTGAACGCGGCCATCCTGGTGGCATACCGCACGCTGGGCCTGCCGGGCATGGGGGTGGCCATTCTGGGCACCATCATCCCGCCCTTCGTGATCATCTCGCTGGTCTCGCTGTGCTACACCGCCTTCCGCACCAATCCGATCGTGGCCGCGGTGCTGAAGGGGATGCAGTCGGGCGTGGCGGCGGTGATCGCCGACGTGACCGTGAACCTGACCCGCAGCGTGCGCAAGGAGAGCGGCACGGTGGGGGTGCTGATCCTGATCGGGGCGTTCCTGGCGTCCTGGCTGTTCAGCGTGAACGTGTTGTGGATCATCTTTATCTGCGCGGCGTACGGGCTGGGCTCCACCTGGCTGCGGCTGCACCGCAGAAGGGAGCGGATGCTGTGATGCTGTACATGCAGTTGTTTTTCAGCTTTTTCCAGATCGGGATGTTCAGCTTCGGCGGCGGGATGGCGGCGGTGCCGCTGATCCAGCAGCAGGTGGTCAACGGCCATGACTGGCTGACCATGAGCGAGTTCACCGACCTGATCACCATCGCGGAGATGACCCCCGGCCCTATCGCGGTGAACTCCTCCACCTTTGTGGGGATGCGGATCGCCGGGGTGCCCGGGGCGCTGGTGGCCACGCTGGGCTGCATCCTTCCGTCCTGCGTGATCGTGGCGCTGCTGGCCTGGCTCTACTTCAAGTACCAGAATCTGGCCTACATTCAGGGCGCGCTGGCGGGGCTGCGGCCCGCGGTGGTGGCGCTGATCGCCTCCGCCGGGGTGAGCATCCTGACGCTGGCCGTATTCGGAGACGGGGTGGCCAGCGCGGCGGCCTTCAACTGGCTGGGCGCGGGGCTGTTCGCGGCGGCGCTGGTGGTGCTGTGCCGGTACAAGCCCGATCCCATCCTGGTGATGGCCGGCTGTGGGGTTCTGGGCGGCGCGCTGTATATGCTTCAAGGAGGCGTGGTATGATTTTGCGGATCCGGCCCGCGCTGGGCGGGTATAAGATCAAGGACGAGGCGGGCACCGCCCTGGCCTCCATCCGGCAGCAGAAGCTGCTGGGGCCGGCCAAACTGGTGCTGGACCAGGCGGGCCCGGTCTATCACACCGACGTACACGAGGCCACCGACGAGGGCCGGTACGAGGTGGTGGACGAAAGCGACCATGTGGTGGTGAGCAGCGACCTAGTGTTTGACCCGGAACCGGCGGGCGGCTCCCTGACACGGCCGCCCCGGGCCGACCGGATGGTGCTGCACACCGCCCACTTTGGCGAATGGCAGGTGGTGCACCAGCGGGACCACAGCGTGCTGTTCGTCCACGACGGCACGGTGCAGGGCAAGCTGAGCCCCTTCTTCACGGTGCGGCCCCAGCTTTTCGCCTGTTCGGACAAGTTCTCGGTGGCCTTCTGGGCGGCGCTGTATGTGCTGGCCTACTACATGGTGCACGAGGACGAGATGGTCATGGTATGACAAAAGCGCCACCCGGGCGGACATTTGCGCCCGGGTGGCGTTTTGCGCCGGTTTGTGGTATCATGGACAACAGCCTGAACAGAGAGGAGGCGGCGCCTGTGATCGGCCCGGTCACGCCGGAACAGATGATGGCCGCGGCGGCCATCCACGCGGAAAGCTGGCAGGATTCCCACCGGGCGGTCTGCTCCCCGGAATTTCTGGCCCTGCACACGCCCCAAAGACAGAAAGCCTGCCTGGAGGCGGCCATAGCGGCCGGGGCGCGGCTGTACATGCTCACCGACGGCAGACCGGTGGGCATCGTGTCGGTGCGCGGCAGCTGCATCGAGAACCTGTATATTCTGCCCGCCGAGCAGAACAAGGGCTACGGCAGCCGGCTGCTGGAATTTGCCATCGGGCAGTGCGCCGGTGCGCCCACCCTGTGGGTGCTGAACACCAATCCGGGGGCGCGGCGTCTGTACGAGCGCCGGGGCTTTCGCCCCACCGGGCAGCTGGTACAGCACGGCGGCGGCTTGTACGAGCAGGAGTTCCGCCTGGACAAAATCTGAAATCCCGGCCGGGTGCGCGGCAGACGCCTCACACCCGGCCGGGATTTTTCATGCGATATACAAGGGATTGGCCTCCTTGTACACATAGCGCCGCTGGTAGGCCACATGGCGGGCCAGGTAGTCGATCCAGACCTCATAGGCGGGCTTTTTGATATGGATACCGTCCGCCTGCACGAAATCCGCCCGCATATTGCCGTTCTCATCGGCAAAGACCTCATCCAGGTCCAGGAAGTAGCACTCCTTCTCCACCGCGATACGGGCCAGCTCGTTGTTCACCCGTTCGATCTGGGCGTTGTTCAGCTTGGTGGTCTTGGAGGGGTCCACCGGCGGGATGGACTGGATATAGATCCTGACGCCGGGCAGCAGCCGCTCCCGCAGCATGTCGATCATCCGGTCATAATACGCCAGGAAAGACCGTTCCTTCTGTTCGCCGGCATTCACCAGCGAGTTGGTCCCCAGCAGGATATATACCGCGTCGGGGGCGCTGGCCTGCACCGCGTCCAGCACCACCAGCTCCTCGCCGCTGACTTTATTTTTCACGGTGGAACCGTTCACCACCGCGTCCGGCCCCATGCTGCGGATGCCCAGGATGGTGGAGCGCCCGTACACCGAGGTCTCATAGCTCTGCATCCCCTCGGTGAGGCTGTCGCCGATAAAGGTCACGGTGTCAAAATAGCTGATGTCGATCATCGGCTGGGCGGGCAGAGCCACCATCGGCCCGTAGGGGGATGTCACGGTCATGTTCAGGGTGGGGGCGGTCACCCGGGTCTGGGTGTTCCAGCTCATGTCCCCGGCGCTGACCGTCTCGCGCATGGCGGGCTGATCCGGTTCCGGGGTGGCCGCGGGGGTGGCG
>CASFJO010000050.1 GCA_949295035.1 uncultured Gemmiger sp. | reverse complement strand
CGGGCGGCCGGGGCCGGGGCCGGCCTCGGTCTCCTTGACGATATACAGCGGGCGGCGCTTGACCTCCAGATAGGTCTTGGCCAGGTACTCGCCCAGGATGCCGGTACAGAACAGCTGCACCCCGCTGCACAGCAGGATGATGCAGGCCAGGCTCTGCCAGCCGGCCACCGGGTCCTGCCAGCCCAAGGCGAAGCGGATCAGGATGAACAGGATCCCCACGAAAGCCGCCAGACAGAACACGACCCCCACCAGCGCCGCCACGGCCAGCGGCGCGGTGGAAAAGCCCACGATCCCCTCGATGGAGTAGAGGAACAGTTTCCAGAAACTCCACTTGGTCTGGCCGGCCACCCGCTCCACGTTTTGGTATTCGAACCATCGGGTGCGGAATCCCACCCAGCCAAAAATGCCTTTTGAAAAGCGGTTGTATTCGGTCACCTGCAGCACCGCGTCCACCATCGGGCGGGTCATGAGCCGGAAATCCCGCGCCCCGTCCATGATCTCGGTCTTGCTCATTCGGTTGATGAGCCGGTAAAACAGCCGGGCAAAAAAGCTGCGGACGGGCGGTTCCCCCTTGCGGGTGGTGCGGCGGGTGGCGGCGCAATCGTACTCGCCGGTGAGCAGCGAGTCCAGCATGGCGGGCAGCAGGGCGGGCGGGTCCTGCAGGTCGGCGTCCAGCATGGCCACATAGTCGCCCCGGGCGGCTTTGAGCCCGGCGTAGATGCCCGCTTCCTTGCCGAAATTCCGGCTGAAACTTACATACCGCACCCGATCGTCCGCTTCATGCAGGCGGCGGGCGGCGGCCAGGGTGCCGTCTTGTGAACCGTCGTCCACAAAAATAAACTCAAAGTCCGCCCCGTGGCTGGCCTTCATCTCCCCGGCCACCCGGGCGGCCTCCTCATAAAAAAGAGGCAGGGATTCTTCCTCGTTGTAACAGGGAACGACCAGGCTGATCAGCATGGCGGTCACCGCCTTTCACGCAAAAAATGGCCGGCTGCCGGCCCGTGTGCCTCTATTATACTAAAGGAAGAAAAGGCACGCAAGGGCCGCTGCCCGGTCTCGGCTTTTCCCGCGCGGGAGAATGTGGTATACTGTACAGGCGATACCCGGAAAAAGGAGGGACCGCCGTGCGTTTGGATAAATTCTTGAGCGGCGCGCTGCAGATCTCCCGCAGCGCCGCCCGCGCTCTGGCCGGCAGCGGGCGGATAACGGTGGAAGGGCAGGTGTGCCGCAAGGCGGACGCGTCCGTGCCGGAAGGCGCCGCGGTGGCGCTGGACGGGGCGCCGCTGACCCGGGAAGAGCATGTGTACCTGATGCTCAACAAGCCCGCCGGGGTGGTGAGCGCCAGCGAGGACGGCCGCGACACCACCGTGGTGGACCTGGTGCGCGGGGAGTATCCCCGGCGGGAACTGTTTCCGGCCGGGCGGCTGGACAAGACCAGCACCGGCTTTGTGCTGCTCACCGACGACGGGCCGTTCGCCCATAAGCTGCTGGCCCCGCGCCGCCATGTGCCCAAGACCTACCGGGTGGGGCTGGACGGGCCGGTGACCGGCGCGATGGTGGAGGGGTTTGCCGCGGGGGTGACCCTGGCGGACGGCCAGACCCTGCACCCCGCCCGCCTTCTGCCCGATCCGGCCGACCCCCGCGCCGCCACCGTGGTGCTGACCCAGGGGGTGTACCACCAGATCAAGCGGATGTTCGGGGTCTACGGGCTGGGGGTGGACAGCCTGCACCGCACCGCCATCGGCGGGGTGGAACTGGACCCGGCCCTGGCGCCGGGACAGTGGCGGCCGCTGACCGGAAAGGAAAAAGAGGCGCTGTTCGGGCCCGCGCGGTAAATTGTGGAAAAATCTTGCCGTTTTCAAAAAATGAACACATTTTTTTGATACGGTAGAGGCGGAAATGTCCGGGATTTTGCCAAATTCTTCAACTTATACAGACAAAAGCGTTTTTTTTTACCGAAAGTTGTTGCAAAAGTAGATTCCGTTGTGTAAGATATACAGTGAAGCCGTGATAAATTGTCTAAAATCACAAGGCGCACTGTGGAAAACCAATGCGATAAGAAAAAGGAGATACAGGATTATGGCAAACCGGGTATTTCAGAGCGTCGTGTACCAGATGAAGGACGCCATCGACCGGATCGTGGCCGTGGTGGACGAGACGGGCACGGTCATCTCCTGCTCGGAACTCAGCATGATCGGCGAGGTGCGCGAGGGCTATGTGGCCGAACACCTGAGCGCCGGTGAGAGTTTCGTCAAGGACGGATACACCTACCATCAGTTCAGTTCCTCCAAACACAACGATTACGCCGTCTGCGTGGAGGGCACCGACGAGGCGGCGGGCCAGTTCGCCAGCCTGCTGGCCATCAGCCTGCAGAGCATCAAACAGTACCACGATGAAAAGTTCGACAAGGCCAACTTCATCAAGAACGTGGTGCTGGACAACATCCTGCCCGGCGACATCTACGCCAAAGCCCGGGAGCTGCATTTTGTGGCCGACGTGTCCCGGGTGGTGCTGCTGATCCGGGTGACCAGCGGCAACGACATATCGGCCTACGACGTGGTCAGCGGGCTGTTCCCGGACAAGCAGAAGGATTTCGTTTTCAACATCAGCGAGAACGACACCGTGCTGGTCAAGGAGATCCGCCGCGGCATCGACCAGCGGGACATCGAAAAGCTGGCCGCCAGCATCGTGGACACCTTGTCCGGCGAGCATTACATTAAAGCGGTGGTGGGCATCGGCACCCCCATCTCCAACGTGAAGGATCTGGCCACCAGCTTCAAGGAGGCCCAGATCGCCATGGAGGTGGGCAAGGTGTTCGACACCGAACAGTCCATCATCAGCTACGACAATCTGGGCATCGCCCGGCTGATCTACCAGCTGCCCACCACCCTGTGCGAGATGTTCCTCAAAGAGGTGTTCAAGCAGGGCAGCATCGAGAGCTTGGATCAGGAGACCCTGTTCACCATTCAGCGGTTCTTTGAGAACAACCTGAACGTGTCCGAGACCAGCCGCGGGCTGTTTGTGCACCGCAACACCCTGGTCTACCGGCTGGAGAAGATCAAAAAACTCACCGGTTTGGATCTGAGGGAATTTGATGACGCCATCGTATTCAAGGTGGCCCTGATGGTCAAGAAGTATCTCAGCGCCAATCCCGCCAAATATTGACGGGCCACGGCCGGCCGCGCCACGGCCGGCTTTTTTAGAGCGCTGTGCGCGAAATCTGCCGCTTGCGCCCGCAAACCGTCGTCCGCGGCGAAAAATCCCTGTGCAATAAGGAGCCTGCGATGATCGTATTTGAAAATGTGACCAAGGTCTATCCGGGAGGAAACACCGCCCTGCAGGACCTGAGCCTGCACATCCACAAGGGAGAGTTTGTGTTTGTACTGGGCCATTCCGGCGCGGGCAAATCCACCTTTCTCAAGCTGATCCTGCGGGAGGAAAAAGCCACCAGCGGCCGGGTACTGGTGGCCGGCAAGGACCTGACCCGCCTCAAGGAGCGGGAGGTGCCCTACCTGCGCCGCAACATGGGGGTGGTGTTTCAGGATTTCCGGCTGATCCCCACCATGACCGCCTACGAGAACGTGGCCTTCGCCATGCGGGTGACCAATATCCCCGAACGCAAGATCCGCACCCGGGTGCCCTATGTGCTCAAGCTGGTGGGCCTGGGGGAAAAGATGGACTGTCTGCCCGAACACATGAGCGGCGGCGAACAGCAGCGGGTGGCCCTGGCCCGGGCGCTGGTGCACAGCCCGCAGCTGATCATTGCGGACGAGCCCACCGGCAACATCGATCCGGAACTGAGCCTGGAGATGATGGAACTGCTCAGCGCCATCAACAGCGTGGGCATCACGGTGGTGGTGGTAACCCACGAACACGATCTGGCCCGCCGGTTCCACAAGCGGGTCATCACCATCGACCACGGCCATCTGGTGCGGGACAGCGAGCCCGGCCCGGCCGGCTGGGACTTACATAACGATGAGGCTGGCGGCGAGGCCGATGCGCCTCTGGGGGAGGTGCGCCTGTGAACTGGTCTAGTTTTAAGTATCTGGCCCATCAGGGCCTGCACAGCCTGCGGGCGAACCGCCTGATGACGGTGGCCAGCATCGGTGTGCTTACCGCCTGCCTGATCCTGACCGGGATCGCCGGGCTGTTCGGCGCCAACATCAACAGCCTCGTGGCCTATCTGGGCGACCAGAACGAGACGGTGGTCTATCTGGAGACCGACCTGACCGAGGAGGAGATCGCTGCGGTGGACACCGCCATCCGCAGCATGCAGGGCATCGCTTCGGTGACCTACATGAGCAAGGACGCGGTACTGGAGACCTACAAGGGCTATATGGGGGACAGCGCCGATCTGTGGGACGGATTTGAAGGCAGCGAGAATCCCTTTATGGCCAACTACCGGGTGGTGCTGGAGGACCTGTCCGACCTGGACGAAAAGGTGGCCCAGCTGGAGGCCATCCCGGGCGTGGCCCAGGTCAACCCGCCCACCGAACTGGCCGGCGTCTTTCTGGGAATTCAGAAAGCGGTGAACATCGCCGCCTGGAGCCTGGTGGGGGTGCTGGTGGTGGTGAGCGTGGTGGTGATCAGCAACACCATACGGCTGACCGTTTTCAGCCGCCGCAAGGAGATCAACATCATGAAGTACGTGGGCGCCACCAACGGCTTTATCCGGATGCCCTTCTTTGTGGAGGGCATGACCAGCGGCTTCATCTCCGGCTGCATCGCCTCGGCGGCGGTGCTGGGGGGGTACGCGCTGGTGCTGTACTTCTCGGCCCAAAAGCTGAACGGTCTGTGGGCCACGGTGGTGGGCGCGAGCCTGCTGCCCATGGAACAGGTGTGGTACTGGGTGCTGGGCGGTTTTCTGCTGTTCGGGGTGCTGATCGGCAGTTTGGGTACCGCCGTCTCGGTGCGCAAACACCTGAAGGTATAACGAGAACGATCATGCCGTGGATCACCGGCCCGGGGGAGGGGCCCTGTCATGACGATGTATGAGCATCCCGTTGCCCGCCGCCTGCTGCAGGCGCTGGCGGCGCTGCTGGCGCTGGCTTCGCTGCTGGTTTGCGTGGCGGCGCCTGTGCGCGCGGAGACCGCCGCCGAAAAGTATGAGCGGCTGCGCGAGGAACTGGAGGCCCAGAACCAGCAGCTGGCCTCCATTGAAAAGGACCTCAAAAACGCCAAAAACACCCGCAGCGCTTTGCGGCAGCAGCAGAATATCCTGAAGGAACAGATCAATACCCTGGTGGCCGCCATCAACGAGGCCAACCTGGCCATCCAGGAAAAACAGGCCGAGGTGGACCAGCAGCAGGCGCAGATCGACGAGCGATGGGACGAGTTCCAGATGCAGATGCAGGCCATGCAGGTCATGCACGACGGGGGCGCGGTGGCCATGCTGTCCAGCGCCCAGAGCCTGTACGAACTGCTGACCTTCTCCGACACGTTGCAGCAGGTCAGCGAAAAGCAGAACCAGGTGCTGGAGGATATGCAGGCCGCCAAGGCCGAACTGGAGAGCCGCAAGGCCGAACTGGAAGAACAGAGAAGCAATCTGGAGGCCGCCCAGGCGGAGCTGCAGGCCAAACAGGATCAGCTGTCCGGCAACATCCAGCAGCTGGACTCCACCATCAGCAAAGCGGAGGCCGACAAGCAGGCCCAGCAGAATGTGGTGGACGCCACCCAGGCCGCCTACGAACAGGCCGAGGCCGAGTATGAGGAATGGATCCGGCAGAACTCCTCCTCCGGCAGCGGACACATCTCCGATTCCGGCTGGATGTGGCCCCTGCCCGGCCAGAGCCGCATCACCACCTATTACGGCGGCAACAACGGGTTCCAGTCCGGGCACGGCGGGATCGACGTGGCCGCCCCCAAGGGCACGCCCATCGTGGCCGCCCTCTCCGGCGTGGCCTCTACCCAGAGCATGCACTGGACCTACGGCAATATGGTGCTGATCGACAGCGGCGACGGGGTGGTGACCATCTACGCCCACATGGACTCCCACGCGGTGAGCAACGGCCAGGCGGTGGTGCAGGGCCAGACCATCGGCTATGTGGGCAACACCGGCCGCTCCAGCGGCAACCATCTGCACTTTGAGGTGCGGATCAACAACGTAAAACAGAATCCGCTGAACTATGTAAGTTACAGCTGACGGGAGGACACGCATGAACAGCAAACGTTGGGTACGCATCACCTGCCTGGTGCTGGCGGGCCTGATGCTGGCCACCCTGGTGGGCGGCATCGGAATGCAGCTGCTCTACCTTATCTGATTAACGCCCGAAGGGAGGACCCCCACGCATGAACAAAAAAATCTCTGTGAGCGTGGCCATCACGGTGGCGCTGATCGCCATGACGGTGACCTTTTCGATCACCATGATCGTGGCTATGCAGATCTTTGACAATACCGTCACTTCGGTGAACGAGAAGCAGAGCATGTACAACAAGCTGGCTGAGATCGACAAGTATGTGCGCGCCAACGCCTACAACGCCATCGACGACGTCACCTTGAACGACTACATCGCCTACGGTTATGTGCTGGGCATCAACGACAAAAATGCCAAGTACTATACGGAAAAGGAATACTCCGACCTGCTGGCCGTGCAGAACGGCAAACTGCTGGGCATCGGGGTGGATCTGATCAAGGACGCCACCACCGGCTACGGCCGGGTGATCCGGGTATACAGCGGGTCGCCGGCGGCGGAACTGGGGATCGAGGCGGGCAGCTATATCACCCGCATCGGGGATACCGACACCAAAAACCTGACCCGTGACGGCATGCTTACCCGGCTGCGGGGCGAGGACGGCACCACCGTCTCCATCACCTATCTGACCCGGGGCACCAGCGAGGAAAAGACCCTGGAGGTGACCCATGTGGGGTACACCATCCCCACGGTGGAATACCAGACCCTGAACGACACCTACGGCTATATCCGCATCACCCAGTTCGGCTCCACCACCGCCAGTGAGCTGGACTACGCGGTGAACCAGTTGACCAGTTCCGGTGTGACCGCCCTGCTCTTTGATCTGCGGGACAATGAGGGCGGCCTGCTGGACAGCGCCACCGAATGTATCGACCTGCTGGTGGGCGAAGGGATCATCGCCTACGCCGAGTACAGCGATGGTACCCGGGAGGTACTGGCCGAATCCGATGCCACCAGGGTGGATCTGCCCATGGTCTGCCTGGTCAACGGCAACACAGCCAGCAGCGCCGAACTGTTCGCGGCCAGCCTGCGGGATATGGCAGGCGCCCGGCTGGTGGGCACCAAGACCTACGGCAAAGGCACCATCCAGGCCGCGCCCCAGCGGCTCAGCGACGGCAGCGCCGTCTCGGTCACGGTGGCACGGCTGCTCACCGGCAAGGAGGAGTGCTTTGACGGCACCGGCCTGACGGTGGACCAGGAGGTCCAGCTGGCGGAAAATACCGTACTGTACGATTACGCGCTGTCGGAGGACGCCCAGGTGCTGCGGGCCGTGAGCGTGGCCGATACCCTGACCGGTGTTACCACCATGGAGGGCAATACCAGCACCGGCACCCAGACCGGAGGCGACAGCAGCGCGGCGGGCGGCGATACCAGCGCGCCGGGCAGCGAGAGCGCCGGTGACGCGGGCGCATCCGGCGACGCCGATAGCGCCGGCAATGGAGAGGACAGCAGCGCGGACAGCGCCGCCGGAGAGGACGCCTCCTCCAGCGAGGAAGCCGAATGACCGGTGAGCGGGCCCTGACCGACATTGCCTATGTGCGGGAGTTGTGCGCCCGGCACGGGTTTACCCTGTCCAAAGGGTTCGGGCAGAATTTTATCGTGAATCCCGGCGTATGCCCCAAGATCGTGGAGGCCGCCGGCATCGGCCCCGACTGGGGCGTGCTGGAGATCGGCCCCGGCATCGGGGTGCTCACCCGGGAACTGGCCCGCCGGGCCGCCCGGGTGGTGGCGGTGGAGGTGGACAACCGCCTGCCGCCGCTGCTGGCGGAAACACTGGCGGGATATGACAATGTGGAAATTGTCATGCAGGATATACTAAAAGTTGATATTGCCGCCCTGATCCGGGAAAGATTTGCGGGGATGCCGGTGGCGGTCTGCGCCAATCTGCCCTATTACATCACCAGCCCTATTTTGATGCGGCTGCTGGAAGAAAAGCTGCCCATCCGGCAGATCACCGTGATGGTGCAGAAGGAGGCCGCCGAGCGGATCTGCGCCGCGCCGGGTACCCGGCAGGCGGGGGCGATCAGCTACGCGGTGGCCTACTACGCCCGGCCGCAGGTGTTGTTTTCGGTGCAGCCGGGCAGTTTTTACCCGCCGCCCAAGGTCACCAGCGCGGTGATCCGGTTGGAGGTATATCCCACTCCGCCGGTGCCGGTGGCGCACGAGGCCGGCTATTTCCGGCTGGTGCGGGCAGCCTTCAGCCAGCGTCGCAAAACGGCGGCCAACTCGATCAGCGCCGGGCTGGGCTTGCCCAAAGCCCGGGTAGCCGCCGCCCTGGAGCGGGCCGGTCTGCCTGCCGCCGTCCGGCCGGAACAACTCACGCTGGAGCAGTTCGCCGCCCTGGAGCGGGCGCTGGCCGAAGATGTATAAAAAAGGAACCCCCGGACGTCGCGAACTGCCCCAGATTGTGCGGACAGCACAAAAAAGAGCCCTGGTAGGAAATATTGAGATTTATGTGGAGAGGCGTCGCGCCAGCGGCGCCTCTCCAGTCTTTAACTGGATGCGCTCATGGTTGTAGAAATGGATATAGCGG
>CASFJO010000049.1 GCA_949295035.1 uncultured Gemmiger sp. | reverse complement strand
GGCTTTGTAAATTACGAAGGCAGGCGTTTCGGTGTACCCTACAGCTATCCTGGCGCAACAGCGAGAGTAGAGCGCAGCGGTGATTTATTGCGTATCTATTCTGCCGATCTGAAGGTACTGCTGGTTACACATACCGTTACCTGGAGCCGAACCGACAGTTTCTGTGAGGGACAGTACGAATCCTTGGCACAGCCAGAAGAATTTCCCACAGCGCCTGTACAAACGCAGATCTTTCAGTTGCCAAAACCCTCTCAGGATCTCTCCTTTGCCAAATTCGATTTTGACAAGGAGGACCAGGTATGAAGGAAACAATCTTTGAGCAGGTGGCGTCCGCTGCTTCTGTTTTGAAGATGGATCTTTCCGCTGAGGAATTCGCGCTGTTCGCGGAAGCTGGAATGGAGGCTGTACAGATGCTGCTCGGCTATCTCAGCGAAAAGAAACAGCAGACCACCATTCAGACCTTATTGAAGATGAGTCGTCTTCCTACAAAAGCACCCAAGACCTTTGAGAATTTTGACTTCTCTCTGCTCAAGGGGAAAGATGTGGAACGCCTGAAGGTTTTGTCCTCCTTGAACGCCATCTACTCTCACCGCAACCTGGCCTTTATTGGCCCGGCAGGCACAGGCAAAACGCATTTGGCTCAGGCTTTCGGATACGCCTGCTGCCAGCACGGGTTGAAAACCTATTTCATTAAGGCATCTGAACTCCGTGACAGATTCACAGCAGCCCGACGTTCCGGAAAGACTGATTCCTGTCTCAATGGCCTTGTGCGCCCCTCTTGCCTGATTATTGACGAGATTGGCCACTGTGCCTTTGACAAGGAGAATACCAGGCTGTTCTTTGACCTGATTGACCGGCGCTACAACAAGGAAGGCAGTTTCAATATGATCTTCACCAGCAACAAGAATCCGGCTCTCTGGCGTGAGGATTTCGAGGAAGACGCTACCTTGCTGTGTACGCTGGACCGCATCTTTGACGATGCCACTGTATTTAAGCTGCGTGGTGAAAGTTTTCGGGGAAAGAAGCTGGAAACCGTCTCACTGCAAACTGGCAGGGTACCTACAGTTGAGCCGGCAGTAACGAAAGAATAACTAATCTATGAGTACTGGGTTGTTGGCCCCCTTTTTATTTATTCTGCTGGCTCCGACTTTTCCGACAAAAACTGGCTAAATACTCCCGACAAAATATGGTCGCGATCTCCCGGCGCCAACACGTCCCAATAATGTTCTTGAGAACGTTCTCATTACTGGCGCACTTTATTCATGAAAGGGGCCGCAAACCAAGTCCAATTTGCGCAAAACTTTTGACACTACCCAATTTTCGAAATCTTTTGTTTTATTCAAACAAAAGATTGGAAATAAAGAGACGGAGAGGCTGCTGGTGCTTAGCCTCTCCGTCTAAATTTTAAGATTCCCTAATGAGCATTTTGTATCGTTAATACAACTTGAGGCCGATCCTGAGCGGAACGTCCAATTGCCGACCACCGCTTCAAAAAACGATATTGCCCCGCCGCTTATGCCCTTCTTACCGGATCGCCTTGGCGATCACGTCCACCATGTAATCCACCATGGCATCGCTCATATTGGGATATACCCCTACCCAGAAGGTATTGTTCATGATAAAATCCGTATTCGTCAGCTCGCCAACGACCCGATAGCCCTCTCCTGTACGGCGCATCTCGTCAAAGCAAGGATGCTTTATCAGATTGCCCGAGAACAGCAAGCGGGTCTGCACATTGGCCGCTTCAATGCTGCGCACGACCGCTTCACGTTCCAGGCCGCTCTCCGGGCGCAGAGAGATCAGGAAGCCAAACCAGCTGGGCCGGCTGTTGGGGCAGGCCTGCGGCAGGATCAGTTTATCCTGATACGGGGCCAGGCCGTTGTACAGCCGCTCCCAGTTATGACGGCGGCGCTCCACAAAGCCAGGAAGCTTTTTCAGCTGTTCACATCCAATGGCCGCCTGCATATCGGTGACCTTCAGATTGTACCCAAAGTGGCTGTATACATATTTATGATCATACCCTTTAGGCAGTTCGCCATACTGACCATCAAAGCGATGGCCGCAGAAGTTATCCCGCCCGGAAGGACACACACAGTCCCGGCCCCAGTCCCGGAAACTCTTGATCAGGCGGTTCAGCAGCGGGTCGCTGGTATAGACGCATCCGCCCTCACCCATGGTCATGTGGTGCGGGGGATAGAAACTCGATGTACCGATATCGCCGATCGTGCCGGTCAGGCGCCACTGGCCCTCCAGTTGATATTCGCTGCCCAGCGCATCGCAGTTATCTTCGATCAGCCACAGACCGTACCGGTCACAGAAAGCCTTGACCTGAGACAGATCGAACGGGTTGCCCAGGGTGTGGGCAACCATTACCGCCTTGGTCTTTTCCGAACGGGCCTGTTCCAGCATGGCAACATCAATGTTGTACTGCGGAACGGTCACGTCCACAAAAACAGGGACCGCGCCATATTGGATGACGGGCGCCACTGTAGTGGGAAAGCCGCATGCCACCGTAATGACTTCATCGCCTTTTTTGATCCGGCGCTCACCAAGTTCCTGCGCAGTCAAAGCCATAAAAGCGATCAGGTTTGCCGAAGATCCGCTGTTGACCAGGTTGGCATACTTGACACCCAGCCACTGGGCAAACTCTTTTTCAAACTGATCGGCAAAACGCCCGGTGGTCAGCCAGAAATCGAGCGCCGCGTCGGTCAGCGCGCATACTTCCTTCTCATCAAACACGCGGGCGGCATAGGTGATTCGGTCGCCCGGTTCAAAAGGTTTTGTGTTCTCCAGGTATCGCTGGTAGTACTCCGCCACCGCTTGGCGGATCTCCTGACGTGCCTGCTGTTCGTTTTTCCCTTCAAACATTGTAGTTTTCCTCCCAAAATTCACAGATCTGTGCATCCATGACCGGGGCGACATCCTTTCCTGCCGTCCACACCTTTGTCCATTCTACAGTAGCCCGTACCGCCTGGTCGATATGCCAGCGGGGCTTCCACCCCAACGCACTCTTGATGCGGCTGCAATCCAGCTTCAAAAAATTTGCTTCATGCGGGCCGCCGTCGCTGCGGTCCTGCCAGGAAACATCCTCGCCCCAGCTGCGGCAGAACAGGTCTACCAATGCGCCGGTCGTCATGCAGTCGCAGTCATCCGGCCCCACGTTGTACCAGCCAGCGGCTTTGGGATCCTCCCATTGCCGCGCCGCGATCAGCAGATAGGCGGTCAAGGGTTCCAGCACGTGCTGATACGGCCGCGTGGAATGCGGGTTGCGCACAACGATCGTCTGCCCCGCAACGGCGGCACGGACGCAATCGGGAATGATCCGATCCGCGGCAAAGTCCCCGCCGCCGATCACATTCCCCGCCCGCGCGGTGGAAACGGCGGGAGAACCCGGTTTTTGGAAGAAACTGCTGCAGTAGCTGTGTGTGACCAGTTCCGAACAGCTTTTAGAGTTTGAATAGGGATCATAGCCATCCAGCGGATCCGTCTCGCGATAGCCCCATTCCCACTCCCGATTGTGATAGACTTTATCGGTCGTTACATTCAGCACGCTGCGTACCGTACCGCTCTTGCGCACGCACTCCAGAATATTGACCGTGCCCATGACATTCGTCTCGTAGGTTTCGCGAGGCTGGCGATAGCTTTCCCGGACAAGCGGCTGCGCCGCCAGGTGAAAGACGATCTCGGGCGAAGCCTGCTCAAACGCCTTTTCCAAGGCATCCAGATCCCGCACGTCGCCGATCACGCTGGTGATACGCCCGTCCAGGCCGGCCAACGAGAACAAATTGGGCTGTGTGGGCGCCGGAAGGCTATATCCGGTGACCTGTGCCCCCGCGTTCAGAAGCATGCGGCACATCCAGCTGCCCTTAAAACCCGTATGCCCTGTAACAAAGACCCGTTTGCCCCGATAAAAGTCTTGTAAAAGCATGCTCAATCCTCCCAAACCTTCCAGGGTGCCGCACCACAGGCCCACATCTTTTCCAGGTTCTGCTTTTCCCGCTGCGTGTCCATGCACTGCCAGAACCCTGTATGCTGATACGCCTGCATCTGACCCTCGGAAGCCAGCGTTTCAAGCGGGGCCTGCTCAAACACGGTGGAATCGCCCTCGATATAGTTCAGCACTTGAGGCTCCACCACCATAAAGCCCGCATTCACCCAGCCGCCGTCCTCCTTGCGTTTTTCCATGAAGCGGCGGATCGCACCGTCAGGCCCCACATCCAAAACGCCGAACCGGCCTCCGGGCTGCACGGTCGTCATTGTCAAAAGGCGGCCATGCTCCCGATGACAAGTCAGCAACTTGTCCAGATCCACATCGGACACCGCGTCGCCGTAGGTGAGCATAAACGTCTCGTTCTGCACGTACTGCCCGATCCGTTTGATGCGCCCACCCGTCATGGTGTTCAGGCCGGTATCCACCACCGTGACCTTCCAGTGTTCGGCATGGTTGTCGTGCACCTCGATGCTGTTGCTTGCCAGGTCGAAGGTGATATCGGACATGTGCAGAAAATAGTCCGCAAAAAATTCTTTGATCACATGCTGCTTATAGCCGGCGCAGATAATGAAATCGTTGATCCCGTATTTTTCATACAGTTTCATGATATGCCACAGGATCGGCTTGTCTCCGATCTCCACCATCGGCTTGGGCTTGAACTGGCTTTCCTCCGAGATACGGGTCCCAAAACCGCCCGCAAGAATTACTGCTTTCATCTTTATCTTCCTCTTCTTATCCGCGCTTATACCGCTGATAGTCCCCTTCCAGCAGGGACATGATGCGAGAGTTCCACCATTTTCCCTCATGATAGTAGTTCTCTCTCAGCAACCCGTCTTGCTCAAACCCCATGTTGGTATAAAGCTCATACTTGGGCGCGTCAAATTCATAGATTTCCGTCCAAATCTTATGCAGGCCCAATTCACCGAAGCCATAGTCGAACAGAAGTTCACAGGCTTCCTGCGCATAGCCCTCTTTGTCAATATAGGCGTTGTTCCATCCAATGTACAAAGAAAGGTCCGCAAATCTCTGTACCCAGTTGATATAGCAAAGCCCGCAGCAGCCCAGTCTTTCTTCAGGACGATCGCTTTTCACGATGATAAACATAATCGTGTTTCGATCGTTCACCACAGTGCGGTCAAACCACTGTTCCTGATTTTGCAGGTTCAATTCACGGTATTCGCGAAAATACTGCCGATATTCCGGTCGGTTGCGCCATTCCATCAGAAACGGAAGGTCCTCTTTCTGAACCGCCCGCAGCGCTACTTTCTTTCCCGAAATCATTGCACATCCTCCTTTTTCAGCATTTGACCGGCGTGAAGATCGCGCACTGCGCAGCGCCCCACCACCAAGTCCGCCTGATAGGGTTCAAAGCCTGCGTCGCTGCGAGGGCGCAGCGGCTCCAGCATTTCTTGTGTGATGGGTGCACCCTGGCGAATATCGCAGGTAAGGTAAAGTCCTCGTTTCTGAACGATAGCCGTTTGCTCCTCATTTGCTTCAATGCGCTTAACGCCGTCCCCCAGTGCGAGGAAAAGGTCATTGGACGCATCGACCATCTGACGCCACACCGCCGGCGTTGTGGAGAATTTATGGTCCGGCCCAATTCGATCGTTATCGTCCGTAAAGTGTTTCTCGATGACCCGTGCCCCCAACGCAATAGCGCCCAGCACAGTGGTATATCCCAAAGTATGATCGGACAATCCCAACACCGCATTGGGGAATCTTTCCGCATAGGTGCGCAGTACATTCAAGTTGATATAACGGAAATTTTCCCGCTCGGCGGTGTAATTGGTATTGCATTGCATCAGTACCAGATCCTGCGTCTCTCGGGTGATCACCGTTACCGCATGTTCTACTTCATCCATTGTTGCCGCGCCGGTTGCCAACAAAACAGGCTTTTTCTTGCTTGCAATGTGCTTCAGCATCTGCGGCCATGTGATATCGCCCGACCCGATCTTAAAGCAGGACACATACCGATCCGCCCAATCAACCGATGCAAAGTCGTATGGGCTGGTCATGTATTCGATCCCTACTTCATCACACTTTTCCTTTAAGCGCGGAGTCCAATCATCCGGCAAAGAGGCGTCCTGATACACTTCAAATACTGACTTGCTCCAGGATTTCTGGTGAGAGAGCTGCCCGTTCAAACTCTTGAACCCAATATCGCTTACAATTTTTTCTGCTTTGAAATTCTGAAATTTTGCCGCATCGGCTCCGCTTTCCTTGGCCAACTCAATCAGCCGAAACGCCCGATTGATATCTCCATCGTGATTGGCCGCAATGTCCGCGATAAAATATGGGCGGCAGTCTTGCCCTACCCATGTATTCCCCAGCCGGATCCTCATTCGTCATATCCTCCTTTTTTAAGCTGTTTGGGATAGCCTTCATCCCACAGTTTTTTGAAGCGTACTACGCCTTCCTCGGGCGTATCGATTGAAATCCCGAGCCGTTCCCGAATCGCCGTATTATCCATGCCCATATTCTGGGTACGCGGCGCCTTGAACGCAAAATGTTTCATGCTGGCCTTATTGATTGTTCCCAGCAAGCCAAACACCTTTTGGATCTCAACGGCCATATCATATTTGCTAATGGAACCTGTACTGCATATATGATACAAACCGCTCACGTCTTGCTCCATGCACATTGCCAGGATCTCGGTCAATTCATTTACCAAAATGGGGGAAAACCACAGATCCGTAAACATATTGAGTTCCAGCTGAGACTCAAGAGTGTTTTTGATCCACTCGCCAAAGCTGCTTTTATCGCGGAAATTATAGCCGTAAATATTGGTACGGACCACCAATCCCCGCGGGTCCTTCAGCACTTCCTGCTCTGCCGCTGCCTTAGTCTTTCCATAAACACTGATAGGCGCCACTGCCGTTGTCTCCGAATTTAATCCAGCCACGTTGCCCGCAAAAACAGCATCGCTGGAGATAAAGATCATCTTGCAGTGTATCTCGCCACAAAGATCCGCCAAAAATTTTGTGAGTTGGTAATTTAGTTCCCACGCTTCATCTGGTACCTCTTCGCACCGATCCAAGTTCACCAGCGCCGCACAATGGATCAGATAATCCGGCCTATCCTGCAGGATCATACTGCGCAATGCGTCATAATCCAGGACCGATCCGACCCTGTTGTTAACGTCTTTGATCCGAATAGGGTTTCTGTCTATTCCGCTGATTCTGTATCGGTCCCGCAAGATGTAGGCTATATTTGATCCCAGGAGGCCGGCAATCCCCGTAATAAATACCGCTCTTTTCATGTCTCTTCTCCTTTAGACTGTCCTTGTCCGATTCGCCCTTTTATTTGCAACAGTAGCACACCAGAATCACACCAACACACTTTTTATGCCCCAGCCGGAACGCCTGCTTTCGAGCCCCCTGATCTATACGCCAAAAAGTTCAGCGGCACTGAATCGCCAACCGGTTTCCTTGCTTATGCTTTCATCGAGAGGTACGCAAAATTTCCAGGTCGATCTCCTTTTGATGATCCCGATACCAGGCATACAAAGAATCAATCGCCTCTTTCATGGAAGTGGGCTGCAATCCGGTCTCCTGCCAGAGCCGGTCACCGCAAGCTGTATAGTCCGGATTTCGGCCTTCTGACAGCACCTGGATCGGCAAATCCTTCTGCGCGGTTGCTTTTACCAGAGCGGCCAGTTCCGTCAGTTTATAGGGCACTCCCATGCACACATTATAATCATGCCAGGCGGGCTTGTTTTCCAGAAACCACGCCACAACGGGAGCCAGATCGTCAATATACAGAAAATCAAAACTGCATTCCTTGCGAACCGTCAGCGGAAAGTCAAAGACCGCCTTGCAGCACAGATTCGACAAAAACTTGATCTGCCAAAGTTCATATTTCCCAAAGATACCAAACAGGCGCAAATTGTAGATATTGCGGGAATCCCTCGCGATTCGATTCATGGTATATTTGGCCAACCCGTATTCGGTGACCGGGATACTCTTTCCCCAGTCTTCCTCTTTGACAAGGGTTATATCCGCGCGCTTGTCAAACTCGGCGCCAGAGCCAAAGTAGAGAAGTTTGTCCAATCCCGCGCTGAGTTTTTCCAGATTCATGAACATCTGCATATCATGGAAAAACTCTTTTTCCGCGCCGTTGAACATCGGCACATGTATGGCCGCATGTACCACCGCCTCGATCCGATTGCGGTCCACATACCGAGCCAGCGCATCATAGTCCAGCAGTTCCAGTTCCTTATGGGACGGAGCAAAGACCTGATATTGACCGGACAGCGCTTCCTGCAGATTGCGCCCCACAAAACCGCGGCCTCCCGTGATCAGGATACGTTTCATTCTTCTTCCTCCCAGCAGGGCATATTTTCCTTCTGCTCTTCTTCGCTGGGGAACGGATACAGGTTTTCCAGCCGAGAAGATGTAAAGGTCCCATCCGGGTTGGCGACGGTCATGGATTTGGGGATCTCATCAAAGTTGATGGAGCCGCACACCTCACACAGGCAGGGCTCATCGTCTGCCATGATCCGCTGCAGCACCGGATCGATCTGATCATCCGTTTCGATCCGGTAGTACGGAAGGTCATACAACGCGGCAATGCGATCCATCGGAGGGATGCGGGTCCCGCTTTCCGCGTTGCAGCCGGCAAACTCCGAGTGGAAATTATTTCGCTGCATGGTGTAAATGGACGCATAGCCGTTATTGGAGAAAATAAACAGCTTTAAGGGCAGGCCATAGGTACGCACCAGCGCCAGTTCCTGAATGTTGTGCTGCAGGCTGCCGTCTCCCTCCAGCAGCAATGTGCGCTTTTTGCCCGACGCCACACAGCAGGCGATGGAGCTGGGCAGACACCAGCCCATGGAGCCGATCCCCATGGAAGTGACAAACGGCTGGCCTTTCTTCAGCCGATACGCCATGTGCGAGATGCCGCAGGTGCGCCCCGAAGAAGATCCGACAAACACATCGTTTGCGGTGGAATAGTCGGACAGCTTATCCGCGAAAAGGAAACCATCCACCTTGCCCTCGTTGTCCACCGGCTGTTTTTCCTTCCTGAGCGGATATTTCTCCTTCATTCTACGGCAATAGGACAGCCAGCGCTCCCGATCACGGGGCTGGTATTGCTCCCGATGTGCCAGCATGGCATCCACAAAGTCCGCCGCATCCGCTTCTATCTTCATGGCAAAAGGCATATTGAGTTTATCCATTTCCTTTGCCTCAATGTCCACCATTACTTTTTTGGCACCGGGAGCGAAATGCGGCTCATCGTAGGCGGTAATGGCAGGATTCAGGCGGGTGCCGATGATCAGCAGAAAATCCGTATTCTGAAGGACGTAGTTGGAAAACCGTGTGGTAGGGATACCGGGGCTGCCCATAAACAGCTCTTCCTCATCTCCGAATACCCCTTTTGCCCGCCATGTGGCCAGAACCGGTATGTGGAACGATTCCACAAGTTCCCGAATCTGCTGCTGCCGGTGTGCCGCCACGATGCCATGGCCGATCAGGATCGCCGGGCGTTTCGCCTGATTGAGCATTTGATACAATTCCCGGATGTCCGTATCGCGAACGCTGTTGGAGGGTTCCAGGCACTCCTTTTGCGGATCAAACGGGATCAGATCAGTTTCCTCTACCTGCGCCCCCTGAATGTCCAGGGGAATGTCGATCCAGACCGGCCCTTTACGGCCATGTGTAGCCAGATAGACCGCTTTCTCCAAATGATAGCGGATCTCTTCTTTTTTCAAAACCGTCACCGCGTACTTTGTGATCGGTGTGACCATCGGCACAATGGCAATTTCCTGCGCGCCGTAGATGCGCAGCCCCTGCAGCTGCCCCATCTGCGGGATCCGGCACTGGCCGCTGATAAACACAGCGGGTGTAGAGTCCACCCAGGCGCCGGCACAGCCTGTAACGGCATTGGTCGCGCCCGGGCCGGTAGTGACCATACACGCCCCCAGGTGGCCGGTAAACTGTGCATAGCTTTCAGCGCAGATGCCGGTCGCCTGCTCGTTCAGGTTAAAGACCAGATTCAGGCCTTCGCAGCGGGAAGCGCTGTCCAGCAGGTGCATCATACCGCCGCCGGAGAGAAGGAACAGATCCCGGATCCCATTCTCCACCAAAAATTGCGCAACATAATCCGATACTTTTATTTGTGCCATACTACTCATCCTTCCAGCTGTGACGCCACGTTTACCGAATCACTTTCAGCAGGCAATAGCTGCTTTCTTCACGTCCCAAAGACTGTAAAAAATTACGTGCTGTTTCCTGCGCCGAAACGGTCGTAACAAACACTGTTTCGGTTGGATAATGGGCAATATTATCCGGATGAATCGCATTTATCCCTCCCAGTTTCCAGGTGTATTTTGCGTCATACACATGGCAAAGTTTTGCATTGGGATAATGGCGCGTTATATAGCTGACCGTCATATCCGCCATCTGGGTCAGCCCCCATACCGAATAATTGTATTTTTTTTGCTTATCAGGCCAATTCCTCTCGATAAAATCCTGGATCGGCAAAAACGCGTCCACAGTATATTCTTTGCGGTTACGGTTCATGTAAAAATCATGCACCTTTTGGATTAACTCTTGTGCGTTTTCACCTTGTAATCTTCTTTGAATCAATTGGGTAACCAACTTTTTGTGCGCATCATACTGAACCGGCAAGGGATGCCAGTCAATTTGAGAAAACTGCTCTGGCGTGTAAATAGGCAAAAGCGCTTCAAGCCAGGCAAAGCGATAAGAAACCACGGTTCGTGTCAAAACCACCGGAATTCCCATAGCCATACAAGGTACCGCACCGTGCAACAGCGATGTGACAACAAGAGCAGCTTCGTCGCGATACTGTTCATATCGCTCTATAGCTTTTTGCTGAGGGTTTTCCATGGGACCATAGAACAAATGGGTCCCCCTTACAATCCGCTCCGAGAATTCCTTGGGAATATACGGCTCCACTTCATCTGGCACATCAATTGCAAAAATTTTAGTTTGCTTATCCGGGCAAGGTTTTCTTTCCCGGAGCGTAACAGTAATACACCCCCCCAAGTATGCATGGATACCGTAACGGCAAAGCGTATCATACGTTCTTTCATCCCTGCAACCGACGGGTTCGTGTTTCTTGTAATAGTCCACCTCTTCCGGCAAAAGCGTATCCTTTGCCATTGTCAGGCCCAAAAATACAGGATGAATCTTTTCAGAAAACATTCCCGCTATGCCATGTTCTTTGTAGTCGATCAGCGGCATGGACACCGGTAAAATTACATCTTCACCATCGTAACTAGCCAATTCGTCCTTGTCAATGTAAACAATTTGTTCTTTGGAAATCCCCATTTGCTGATACAGGTAATCCATAGCCAAAATTTGCACATGATCGCCTAAATTGTTTATATTTTTTCCGTGATAATGATAATTTGCGTATTTCATGACGCATCCTCTCCCAATCAAATAGTGCAAGTGCCTTTTTAATAACGACTTAAATACGGCCCTCACGGCGCGCATTCTGTAAAAGAACAACAGCCACTGTTCCTGCCTGCATAACAATTTGCAAAATCAGTCCCACCGCATAACTTAAATTAGCTCCCTGCAGCCCCAAACTGCGGATCAGAGGTCCTGCAGTGATTGTACACAATAAGGAACCAGCAACATTGCAGAGAAGCATTTCTGTATGGCGATGCAACGGGACCAGTGTGGCACTGAGGAACGCTGAGAATGTGAGCAGAATGGATGTAAACAAAATGGGCAGGATCAATTCCTGATAAAGCAGAATCTCTTTCCCATACAGCAAAACAAACGCCCAAGGCCCCAACAATGCTCCTGCTATTCCTATGATTATTCCCGCAACAAGCGTGGCACCACTTACCTGGAGGATAAACTTCCCCAGTTGTTTATATCTTCCTTGCTGAAAATCTGTGCTGATTTTGGGAATGAGAACCGTCCAGACCGCGCTGGACAAAGTAGTCATAATTACCGTGATGGCTGCAAAACTCGAATAATATCCCAACAATTCATCACCGCATATATTCTGCACCTCATACCGAACAATAAAATTCATATATGGAACGATCAGGGTTCCAATCATTAAGGGAATGCAGCGCTTTAGAATAGTACCCGCCCGATCGAATGAAATGCTAAATGGTTCTTTGCGCTGTTGGAGACGAATATCATAGCTTATCATAACGATCGCATACATGACTGTCATCAGCGCGATAGCCACGAGCAAGTTATGAAAGAAAAGCAGTCCTGCTACAAAACCTCCCAAAGATAAAGCGCCTTTGATCGAATAGGAAAAGAGGATTGCACCATACTCCTCATAATGTTGGAACACCGAAAATTGATGGTCCGTTACAGCTTCTGCCAGTTTGAAAAGCATATATGCCGCGCATGCCACAGACATCTCAGCGGAAAAATCCGCCTCAAAAAGCGCTAACCCAAAAGCCACCATGGCTATCCCTGCAGCAATCAGCCGAGCTCCAAGATACTGCCCGCTGGAGTAATTTCCAGTGGTGTCGCTGATTTGAAAATTTCGAATACCAAATTTTGCAATGAAAAAGAAAATATTGGAAAAGGATGTTGCCAACGAAAAAATCCCCGCCTGCTCATATCCGGCAAGGCGTACGACCAATATGGTTGTCAGCCATTGAAAAAAAAAGTATATAAATGTGCCAAAGATATAATATATACTGTTTGTAAGGAGTGCTTTATTCTTCATGGTTGACAAATCCATCCTATTTATTTTGATATTTTATACATCTTATTGTTTACGAGAACAATATGTGATTTCCGTGGACACTTTGGTTTGATTGTAGTTTTCACTCAAAAACTGCTTAAAATCATCCGATAACGTATACTCATCAATTAAAACAAAGAGGTCTGAATATTGCAAAATTTCTTCATACTCTTGTGTATAGTAGATGGTTGTAATATCTGGAATATCTAATGTGCCACGTTCGGTCAGATAAAACTCTTTCCACCCTAAAGTCGGGTGATTTGGATTGTTCGATACAATGCAGGTCGTTTCCCTGTAAAACAACTCTTCCCATGGATTATTTTTCCCGCGCAAAGTTTGAGCCGCTGCTTTGTAAGGGCTTGTATTATCATGCACTCCGTCCATTTTGGTTGAGACATAATAGTTGGTATTTACGAATAGGATCACCGCACATGTAGCATACAGAACCCCACTTCTGGCAAATCTTCTCTGAGTCGCGACATTAATTACGTTGTACAGGGTTAAGGAAAAGGCAAAGCACACAAAGGGCATTAACCCGATAAAATAACGGTTTATAAAAATGGTGAGCGGCGCTACATTGGCAAACGTATACATAGCGACCACTACCAAAACAATTACAACAGAACTGATTCCCAGCACTTGTTTTGCCAGCGGAATACGAACTTGGTCTTTTTCGTTCGCTAAGCCGAAAAAAACATATAAGCCTTCCATAATCCCAAGCAGCAAAATCATTACAGGAATATAGGTAACATCTATTTTTCCTGACTCGGATGTGCCTGCGAAAAAGTATAACAATCTTGTAAGCGAAACACTATCCGGAGCATCCATCCACCAACCACTATCACCGCCCATGCGATAGGCAAACTGGTTTATAATCACGCAAAACCATACTAAAAAGGTCAGCCCTGCCCCCACATAAGAGAAGATGCATTTCCAACTGATCTTTTTCGTTGCGAAGAAAATAACATCAACACAAAATAGCGCCAGGCAAATAACCACCCCATAGTAGTGAGAATATGCCATTAGACAAAAAGCAATTCCCAACTTGATCAGCGACGCCCGCGTTTCTTGTCCGCTAACCTTAAGTCTCCTAATATAAAAATCAAACACCAAGGAAGATGTCAAAAGATATAATGCGTACGTTCTGTACTCCAGTCCACATTCTGCAATGATTACAGTAGATGTCGCGGCAATGAGCGACGCCAAAAAGCCAACCTTTTTTCCAGCCGCCTGGCAAGCCGCATCTCCAATTACCGCTACCGCAAACGCCGTCAATACTTCGGGCAAAAGCAACACCCAAAATTCGCCGAATGGAAGAAGGGGGTAGGTAAAATATGTGAGGGCCAGAAAAAAAGGCGGCGACATCTCAACAGAAAGATCGGCCAAAAGTCCAATTGCTTCTGAAAATGAACTGGCATCCACAAGATATCCAATTTGATACATCTCATTGACCCGCAGTTCCTGTTGTCCGGCATGCATGGCCATAAAAATAAACATTACAACCGCTACTGCAAAACTGGGAAATTGAGGTGAACGAAAAAAGGCCTGAAACTTTCTGGTCAGCAGTAAAGCTGTAACAATGCCACAGCATAAAAGCGCGAACACAAAACTTGCGATTGCCAGAACAGCCTTGCCCCAAAAATGTACCGGCCCACTCACCATTTCAGGGTTTATCGTTAAACAATGCAGCTCTCCGCTTTCCTCCTGATAACAGTCGACTATTTGCAGTTCACCGCCGCAACTCACTTTAACGGATCCAAATTCAGGCCCTGTCTTAAAATATAGATCAATTTTTTTGTCATAAGGAATCTGAATTGTTATTTCCTGGGTCTGGTCAGAAACAATGTTCCCCTGAAGATCATAAAGCAACGCATAATATTCGGTCTCGGCCCCGTCTTTCTCTACCCATGTCTTGGTTTGAATCCATCTTCCATTCGACACAGTGATTGGTTTAGCCGCCAAATTTCCTAAAAAGACGGTTTTGTTTCCCATCGAATCAATGGTAATTTCCACCTGATCAATCGAGACCGTATTCACGACCGCAATCGCATATACAGCACATATAACCGCTATTACAGCAAGGAAATGCCATTTATTGCGTTTTGAACGTTTATTCATTTCTGAATCCTCAAATCAAAAATATTACCATATTTCAATAAGGCTGTTCCGCGGGTAAGCTTTATGGACTTTTGAAGGCATCTATTTTCCGACTGCGCCAACCAGACAACGCTTTTGACGTACTTGAAGTCTCTGCCGCAAGGCAATTTCTCTATAATATTAAATCGTTCTTTCTTCAGGAAAATTCAAACGTTCCGCTTCTGCGACCAAGGGCGCATGAAGCGTCCGCTGATCAATTTTGATGATATACATTCCCATCAAGCCGATAAAGAACAATATAATTCCGCCTATAAAATACATCCCCGATAAAAGCAACAGTGTATTTGGTGAAAAGCTGTGCCAAAGCAATGCATCGAGCACACCTGTGACCACGCCTAAAACTAAGCTTACTGCAGATAAAACGACCCCAATGCCAACTGCAATTTTAGGAGCCATTGTCGATATATTTATAAAACGATTGAGACCTATTAAAAGTAAGGAAAAGAAATTATTCTTGCTATGCCCGCTTTTTCTCTTTTGTTCATCATACTGAATAACGGTTAAGGCAAAACCATATATCTGAACCATCTGTAAAAAGTTAGATGTTGCAGGATTAGTCGCCCTGCAAAAATCCAAAAACTTTTTATCATACATTCCGCTGCCTGTGAAATTCCGCAGAACTGTTCCTTCCGTAAATGTGCTGAGCAAGGTGTAATACATCTGCCGAACTGTCCAAAACAGCCCTTCTTGGCTGCTGCGTTTTTGTAGGCATATCACACGGCTTCCTTCTTCCCAAGCACGAATCATTTCCGGTATTTTGCTAAGCGGCACTTGAAAATCCGCCGGCAGCATAATGACCGCATCGCCATCGGCAGATAGCAAGCCATGGTACCCTGAAGTCATTGGATAGTTCTTTGCATTAAAAATAGCTCTGACCTGCGGATATTTATTGCAAAGCTGCCGCAACAGTTCGCGCGTTCTGTCCGTAGAGCAATTATCAATAAACTGAATATTATATTCGTATGTTTGTTCATACTTTTCCATAATTTTTATTATGCTTTCCGCAATCGGGACTACATTGCTTTCCTCATTATAACACGGAATGCATATTGAAACTCGCTTTTTCACGGCTCGCTCTCCCTGTCTTTATTCGCCAGTTACATAAAGTTAAAATCGCTTCGCTGTATTATTTGTTGTTGGCATCTTTTGCGAACAGCGCATCAGGATTTTGAGTGAATTTGTCTCAACAAACAAGATGTTTCGTCTTGATATACCACTTCATAAAAGCGCTCATTTTCATCGATCATTTTTTGGTAATCATCCGGATCCAGTATCAGAAAGTCCGCCCATTCTTCCCGGGGAATATCCGCATCCGGAAAACTCCCCGTAGCCCTCTCGACCCAAAAATAGCCGCCTATATACGCCGGCGAACAATATACTGTTTTGTCTTCCGGCTGAATCAGTTCAGCGGCCGTCTTTTCCAGAGTTTCATAAAAAGCATCCTCCTTACCTACGCCTATCCCTTTGAGCAGCCCACTTTTGACCGTATAGGTGCACTGCCACCAAGGAGCCCCTTCGTAGGCGCTGTGATAAAACGCCGCAAGATTGAATACGACCAGCCCCCCTGCCAGCAAAAGCATGGCCCGCCACGCCGTATTCGGGTTTTGCAGGCTGTCTCGCAGGGCCAGGCAAAACACCAGGATGGCCGACAACGCCCCAAGATACAGCCCCAACGGCGCCTTTACCGCGTACACCGCGGTGTTGGCTACTGCGGCAAATCCAAACAGCGCCGGAAACCAGCCGATGCACAGCAGCCACATTGCAATCTCCCGCATCTTTCTTTCGTTTATATAAAAGAAGATCAACGGGGCCCAGAAAAAATAGTATGCGTAGGCATAGATGCTGTCAAAATAGTCCAGATAGCTTGCACCCCATTGGGCAAAAAAGCCCAGAAGAACGATCTCCGCCAAAAGGCATACTCGTATCCACCGCTTTTTTGACCGCAGACCAACAATCCACTGAAGCAGCAAAAGCAGGGTTATGACATACAGGCTCTTGTTCCATTCCAGCAGGAAGGCTATTGCATTTCCTGTATTTTTGGCAGCTGCCTCAATGACCGCCGCCAGCATGCCCAAGAGGCCCGCGCCAGACTCACCCAGCGCCCCTGCCATAGGACGCCCTTCTGCCGCCAGGGTCGCGCCAAGCCCTTTTGACAGGATCGTATTCTCTACCCCGACACACGCAATATAGGCCAGGAACACTGCAAAAACAACGGCTCCGCCGGCCGTGACCCACGCCAGGATCCGAAGCGTGTACGCCCGTCCCCGGGCATGCAGCAGCCAAATTCCGCCGGCAAGAAAAACCGCCAAGACCAAGAGAAGCATGGTAGGATATGCATACGCAGTTATAGCATAACTCACACCTGCGAAAAAAGCAAGAGTAGCCCGATTTCGCTTTCTGGCAAAACTCCCCCACACTGCTGCGGATAACAGCACGCTGGCCAGCAAAGAAAAGTACAGATAGGCGGTATCATAGGACATGGAGTAGATCGAAGCAAACGCAAAAGAGGGGATCAGCATAGCCAAAAAAGGCACCGGTACGCTCTTGCCGCATCTGCGGAACAGTCTCCCTGTCAAAAAAGCAAGCAGCAGGTTTATGCCCAGATAGCAGTATCGGACAAACAGCACAACACCGGAAAAGCCCCCGGTCAGGTTGTAAAAAATCGCCAAAAACGGCAGATTCCACAGATCGCCGGTCTGAAAGATATAGGGATTGTCTACCAGATGCCGCTGCCCAAGCAGTGTGCACGCGCTTACCCACAGATTAAATGTTTCATCGTAACGGCTGGTCGTTCTGCCAATGCGAAAAATCACCGCCGCAATCACAAAGACAACAAACGCGATCGCTGCGCTCCTGTATCCTTTTGTGTTGTTTTGCAGCTTTTTTCCCATACGCTAGCCTTTCGTTTTGTCTCGATCCGCGCCGGCGATCCTTCCGCTTTTTTGTTGCTGGTTCAGCGGAACTGATCGTTGAGCAGATAATCCAGATCCACATTCCCGCTAATGCCGCTTACCTGCCCTTTATTGGTAAACTGCCAGAAATCACAATCGCCCCATCCGTTATAGCCGCGCCAGTCCGCGATCCACAAAACATAGCCCTCCTGCTGCAGGGCTGCGCCGTAGATCTGGTTCCTGGCCCAGGACGTAGAGGCATAAAAACCCGCCTGATAGCCCGCATGGTCCAGCAAGACCATTTCCAGCCGCAAAAGTTCTGTACGCCGTTCCACGCTGGGGATGCCGGTCAACAGCGAGGGGTCCTCATGATCCACAAACACCGGCAGGTCCAACGTATATCCCTCACTCTCCAAGGTCTGCATGAGGCCTTTGAACACCTCAACTTCGGCCCGCACCTGTTCCTCATTCAGCGCGTATGTATAAATATACGCTCCCACTTTCAGGCCCGCATCCTTTGCCGCCTTTACATTGCTGAGGAAACGAGTATCCGGAATCGGATTGTCGTTGTTCCAGGTGACCGCCCGGATGATCGCATACCGCACATTATCATTCCGGACCGCTTTCCAGTCGATCGCGCCCTGCCAGGCAGATACGTCCACCATCAGCGGGTCGTTCAGTGATACGTCGATTCGCTCTCCATTGTAGTTGACCTTTCCCTGGCTGTCTTTGGCCTGGATGGTTCCCGGAAGCCAGCTTTTATCCCGCTCCACAGTCAGGCTGTTGGAACTCTGCCAGCTGGCGCCGCCGTCAAAGCTGAACTGTACTGGGGGATATCCCGCGCCGCCGTCCACATCTTCCAGGACGCGAATGATGGCCATATCCCCTTTATTTTCTACCTGGATGATCCTGCCCACCCGAACACTGGTACGGTTATAGTTTACATTGCCCGCCTTATCGCGAACCATAATGGTGCCGGGCGCCCAGGTCTTGAGCGTCTCCACCTTGATAAAGTTCTCTTTTTGCCAGGTCACCCCTCCGTTAAAGCTATAGGCCGCATCCGCCAGGCCGCCCTTATCCGTTGCGGTAATGGTGACCGTCCGGGATGTCACATATTGCTCTCCCCCGGAAACCGTGCAGGAAAATGTGGGGATGGTAGTATCGATCTCTACCGTTACCGTGGTCTTATTGTAAGCAATATTGCCGGCTTTATCCCGCACCATGATGGTGCCCGCCACCCAGCTGCGGGTGCCGGTCGCTGTGAACTTGTTCGAGGTCTGCCAGCTGGCGCCCCCGTTGAAGCTGTATGCCTGGGCAGCCAGGCCGCTGCCTGTATCCGAAGCCGTCACCGTAACGGTCAGGCCGCTGGTCACGATCTTCATCGAGGGTGGCGTGGTATCCGTCTGCGCGGGCACCGACACCGTTGAGCGGTTGTAGTTGATGTTGCCGGCCTTGTCCCGCACCATGATGGTGCCCGCCACCCAGCTGCGGGAGCCGGTCGCCGTAAACTTGTTCGAGGTCTGCCAGCTGGCGCCCCCGTTGAAGCTGTAGGCCTGGGCAGCCAGGCCACCCGCATCCGAGGCTGTCACTGTAACGGTCAGTCCGCTGGTCGCGATCTGTATCGAGGGCGGCGTGGTATCCGTCTGCGCAGGCACCGACACCGTTGTGCGGTTGTAGTTGATGTTGCCGGCTTTATCCCGCACCATGATGGTGCCCGCCACCCAACTGCGGGAGCCGGTCGCCGTAAACTTGTTCGAGGTCTGCCAGCTGGCACCCCCGTTGAAGCTGTAGGCCTGGGCAGCCAGGCCGCCCGCATCCGAGGCCGTTACCGTAACGGTCAGGCCGCTGGTCGCGATCTGTATCGAGGGCGGCGTGGTATCGGCTTGCGTGATCACCGAGACGGTCGTCTGGTTATAGGCGATATTTCCAACCGCATCCCGCACCATGATGGTGCCTGCCACCCAGCTTTGAGAGCCGGAGGCCGTAAATGTATTGGATGCCTGCCAGCTGGCGCCCCCGTTGAAGCTGTATGCCTGGGCAGCCAGGCCGCTCCCGGTGTCCGAGGCGGTCACCGTTACGGTCAGGCCGCTGGTCGCGATCTGCAGCACGGGCGGCGCCGCATCTTTGCTGACCGTCACCGACGCATGGTTATAGATCACCGTGCCGGCCTGGTCTTTGACCATGATCGTGCCCGGGACCCATGTATACCCTTGCGGCCGGACGCACTGCGTGGACTCCTGCCAGGTACATCCCCCATCAAAGCTATACGGTTTGTCCGCCAATCCGGCGCCCGTTCCGGTGACCTTGATGGTAACTGTGGAACCCTCGACCTGTGTTTCCATCGCCAGCTGCGATTGGGCCGCCTGTTCAGAAACCACCGACACGTCAGACGCCTCCGCCGGCACAAACGCGGTGCCCGCTTCTTCCGTCTGCGCATCGTCTGCCGCCGGCAAGTCCTCCGCTCCCTGTTCCGCCGCACGGGAGAGTTCAGGCAGTTCCTCTGCCAGCGCAGGCGTCAGGCCCGCGCTGAGAAGGCAAAACACTAACAGAATACAAATCGCTTTTTTGAAACCCAACACCATGTATTTCCTCGTTTACATTTTATCGTCCGCGGTACAGGAGTTTTCCTTTCTGTACTGCTCATAACCGTTTTCCTGCCAGGGCATCCCGCGGCCGAAGGTATACCGCCACGGATAGACCTGTTCGCCCTGATCGTTTCGAATATCGGTTACCGGGCCGGATACACGGCCCGGATTTCCTTTTATCACCATCTTTTCAGGAACATCTTTTGTTACGACCGTTCCGGCCGCAACAAGAGCGTCCTTACCCACATGCACGCCGGGAAGCAGCACCGATTTGGCGCATACGACCGCGAAGGTATCCACCGTCACGCCCTTCAGTACGGGGCTGGGGGGCGTGGGATCATTGGTAAAGGTGACGTTTGGAAAGATCCACACAAAATCGCCGATGGTGGTCTTTTCTCCCATAAACACTTTGCTGTGAATGCGCACATAATCACCAATCAGGCACTGATCCTGTATCTCGGACTGGGTGCCCAGAGACACGTGATCGCCGATCGCATTGTTTTCCCGGATCACGACACGGTGGCCGGTCTGAAAATGTGCGCCGATTTGCGAACCGCCGTACAGGATACTGCCGCTTCGGATCAGCGCATGAGCGCCAATATACAGCGGATGCGCCTTGGGGCACCGATCCTCAAAAAAATCGTACAGCAATTCTCCCAGGATACACTGCGCGCCTATATAGCTGTCCGCCCCCAGATGCACATGGGCGCGGAGGATCGCGCCGCAATCAATGTAGCATCCGTCCTCCACCACCACATCATCTTGCAGCACTACGCCCGGGCCGATCGTGACATTGCTGCCGATCACGGCCGTATCCGCGATCAGCGCGGTGGGATGAATCGTTCCTTTCACTGGCATGGTATTATTCCTTCTTGTATGCGTTGACCGCATCTATGACATACTGCAGCTCTTGTTCGGTGATGCCTACATACATAGGCAGGCCCAGTTCTGTAGCCGCGATCTCCTCCGCCAGCGGCAGGCGGAGCAGATTTTCCCTGGCATAAGCAGGCTGGTCCGCGATGGCAACGGGATAGTGGCTTACCGTACCGATCCCCTTGGCCGCAAGATACTCGTGCAGATCATCCCGCGTACGGCAGCGGATCGAGAAAATATGCCAGATGTGGGTGCGGTCCGGCCCCACCTGCGGCATCCGGATCAGCGGATTGTGTATCCCGGCCAGATACTTTTGCGCGGCCGCGTCCCGTTCCCGGTTGTACGCATCCAGATGGCGGAGCTTGATTCGCAGAAAGGCGGCCTGCATCTCGTCCAGCCGGCTGTTCAGGCCCTTGTACAGGTGGTGATATTTTTCCCCGCTTCCATAGTTTCCCAGGCTGCGCACCTTTTGCGCTATATCATCCCGGTTGGTGATCACCGCGCCCCCGTCGCCCAGCGCGCCGAGATTTTTTCCGGGATAAAACGAGAAGCATCCCGCATCGCCGAACGTCCCGACCTTTTGGCCCTGAAAGGTCGCGCCATGCGCCTGGGCACAGTCTTCCACCACAAACAGCTTATGCCGATTGGCAAATGCCATGATCTCGTCCATCTGCGCGGACTGCCCATACAGATGCACCGGGATCACCGCCCTGGTGCGCGGCGTGACCGCCTCTTCCAGACCTGTTCCGCACATATTGCAGGTAACGGGGTCCGGATCCACCAGTATCACAGACGCCCCTACGGCCGATACGGCCAAAGCCGTGGCAATAAAGGTGTTGCTGGGAATGATCACCTCATCCCCCGGGCCTATCCCCAGCGCCTCAAGGGCAAGGCGTATGGCGTCCAGGCCGGTGGCCACGCCGATCGCGTGTTTTGCCCCGTTGTACGCCGCAAACTCCTGCTCAAACGCTTCGCATTCCCGCCCCTGGATGAACCAGCCTGTATCGTACACGCGCGCGAAGGCATCCGCCATTTCCTGGCGAACTTCCGCGTGCATCCGATCAAACGTAGCAAAAGGAACCTTCATACTTCTTCTCCTCTCAATTCAAATCAGGCTGCCATTCGATCCGCCGGATCGCCGTTCCCACCAGGGACAGCGCGGTCAAAACGATCAGCGCCGCACCCGCCACCTGCAAAAGGACCCGCATTACCGACAGGATCGGCTGCAGGGAAATGTCCCATAGGATCTCGAACACCTGTTCCACAAAAGGCAGCCCCACCATTGCGAAGAAACAAGCGGCCAGCAGCAGGGCGGTACTCCGCAGCGGTATCGCCCCGGCTTTTTTCAAACAGGTCTGCAGGCTGTACACCGGATGCGTCAGACCCAGACGCAGCTTGCCCGCCAATCCCGGCGCGCGCCACAGGATCTGGTAATCCAGCCAGATTTTCTGGTGGCGATACTCATCCCGCAGCAGCTTGCCAAACCGGGTGGAGTCCCCCTTGCGCATCTTCAGGACCATATTGTGGCAATACAGGATATCCCGGAAATACTGCCGTTTGGAACTGGACAGCGCTTTCTGGGCGCCATGGCTGATGCCGCCGCTTCTGTGCCGGTTGGCAATAAAGTTTTCGTAAAAGAAAGGCAGCCCTTCCCGCGCGATCTTCAGATGCATGGGATAGTCTTCGATCAGCTTGCAATCCTCATCAAAAAAGCCGTACTCGTCAAACATCCGGCGCGCATAGCAGGTGCTTGTGGTGGGCAGGCAGGCGGAATAACTCAGCCTGTCGAACAACGCCGCATGGTCCTGCTCTTCCAGGATCTTTTGGACGGTAGGATTTAAGTAGTATTCTTCAAATCCCTGCAGCGACTGATCGCACATCGCAGTCTGCGCGACCAGCAAGCAGCAATCGGGCGGGGCTTTCCGGAATCCCTGCGCATACTGTTCGATCGCCCGCGGCGAGTAGAAAGCATCGTCCGCCGCCATGAGAATGACGTATCGGCCGGAGGAGGCCCGTATCGCATGGTTGACATGCTTTACCGTTCCGCAGTTCTGTTCTTCCCGGCGCACCATAAACCGGCACAGACCGGCTTTTCGATGGGCCGCGATATAGTCTTCCAGTTCCTGGCGGGGAAAGTCCGGCGAGCAATCGTCGCTGACGATCAGTTCAACGGCCGGATATGTTTGGCTCAGCACCGAGTCGATCGCCTCATGAAGATATTCAAAGTTGCGGTAGCATAAGATGATGACCGAAAAGATATCCACGTTTTCACCCCTTTACGATCTTTCTCAGCAGCGATGCCGCTCCGCAACTCACGCCCGACACCACGGTGCCAAGCAGCGACAACAGAAAAACTGACGCCCAGATCTTGTTATCGGGCCAGCCCGGGCAGATCGGCAGCTGCGCCCGCATCCCCAAACCGCTGGCGGCTGTTGCCGCCAGCCATAGTATCCAGCTCCGCCGGTAACGGCCATGGGCGGCCGCCCAGGCCCAAAGCACCGGCCCGTGCCGCAGCCGCCAGGCCAGTTTCTGGCTCAGCGACCAGGCCCGCCAGCCCAGGATCAGATCCACACCCGCCTCCTTGGCCTGCAAAGCCAGCCGCGCCGTTATCCGTTCCCGAAACGAGCCTGACGTTTTCCAAAAGGGCATCCCGATCGTTTCCATCGCGCGGATCTGCTCTTGCTGGCCGGCCGCCTCGTCTAACCGCACCTGTTCCGGCTGCGAACTGGGCGCCGCGCGATCCGGCTGCGCAGTCAAGGGGGTGCGGATCCCCTGAAGCACAAATCCCTGCGCCGCGGCGCGAAGCAGAGCGGGCTCCTCAGCCAGGTACAGATAGGAAACGTCAAAGCCGCCCGCATTTCGAAGCGCCGCTGTGTTCCATACAACGCCGCGCACGGAAACGATCCGGTCAGGCCCGTAGGTCAACACATGCGCGGCGATCGCTTGCTGCCCGATCTGCTGCCATTGCGGCAAGAGCAGGCAAAGCGCCGCACTCGTCTCACCGATCTGCCGCGCCGCGCCCGCCAGCGAATCAGGCCGGCACAGCACCTCATCGCCGCACAGGCGTATAAAATAGCGGCCGTGCGCCTGCTCCAGAGCGGCCTGCGCGGTTGCCGCCGGGCCCGAATACCGTTCATTCTGCCTCACCCAGATACGGCTGACCCAGTCCGGCGCATTCTGTCGAATCCACGCCTCGGTCTCACCGGCGAAAAAATCACAGCTGTGGTCGTCGCAAACCAGCAGTTCAACAGGCCCGCAATCCTGCGCAAAAACACTTTTCAGGCACCGCCGCAAAAGATGAGCCTGCCGGTACGTTGTGACCGCTACGGAAAAAAGAGGCTGTTCCATGCCTGTCTCCTTATATATGAGGAACGGCAGGATGCTCCCCTGCCTCGCGGAAATAGCGGCGGGCCTCGGCCTCGTATGCCGAATAGTCCCGCAGATAATCGCTCTCGTCATAATGGCGGGAGGCCAGGACCAACAAAGCCGCGTGCTCACTGAACGCAAACATCTCCCGCCAGATCATGGGGCCGATATACAGCCCTTTTGTCGGGCTGTCCAGCGTCACGATCTCCTCTTCATAAGGCGTCTTGACCTGGATCTTCACGCTTCCGCCAAGGCAAATCAGCACCTGTTCCAGGTCGCGGTGAGAGTGATAGCCGCGCCGCGCCGCATGGTCCACCCCGTAAATGTAATAGATGCGCTTTACATCAAACGGGATCTCCTGCCCGCATTCGATCGGCGTCAAATGCCCGTAAAATTCCTGCTGCCGTGGATCACGAATGTCCCGGAATTCTATCATCCTGGTGTTAATCACGTCCTGTTTCCTTTCTTTTCTGGGTTCTGCCGGCCAGCTTTTTCAGCAAAGCCTGCCTGTTTTTCCAGTACCAGTACTGGAATCGGGCCAGCCGGCGGTGTCGTGCGTAAGGAAAAACCTCCTTTTCAAAAATGAGATCCGCGTCTTTTTGATATACGGCGGAATACCCGGCGCCACTGCTTGTGCCGCCTGTGCGGCAATGGACCACCTCTCTGGGCAAAAACGCAAAGCGTGCACCCTGGCGGCTCAAAGAAAGCACCCGGGGATAGTCCTCGATGAGCCGGTAGGTCTCGTCAAAAAAACCATATTGCTGCAGGCATTGGGCCGAATACGCGGTGCAGCATCCCAAAATCATGTTCTTGCGGCACAGCCGGCGGAACAAGCGGTCATTGTCGCCGCTTTCGATGATCGCCACATCGCCGGCTTTGGGCCGCTTGCGAAGCCGCTTGCGCATCGCATGATCGTACAGGACGCGATAACCGGTGATCACCTGAGCACCGGTGCGCTCAAACCTATCCACCCAGTCTTCCAGCACCCGTTCATCCGCGAACAGATCGTCGGCAGCCAGGTTAAAAATATATCGACCCTCCGCATGCCGGTACCCGAGATTCAACGCTTTGACCGTTCCCAAATTGGCGGGCTGGCGAAGAAACAAGGTCTGCTCCAGTTCCGACTGCCGCAGACATCTCTCCACCGTTTCCGGCGGCACGGAAGGCGAGCCGTCATCCACCACGATATACTGGATGCGGGGATAGGTCTGCCGCTGTACGCTGTGGATCGTCTCCTCGATCTCAGGGTTATTGTAATACGGAGTGATCACCGTTATCAGAGGGCGGTCAGTCGACTGCCCGATGGTAGGCCTCGTATACTTCATTGACGTCTCCTGTTGCCATCATCCTGCCATGATCCAGCCACACCGCTTTGCCGCACAGCTCCTTCACCTGATCTTCGTTGTGGCTGACAAACAGCAGTGTGGTCCCGTCCGCCAGCAGGCGGCTCATCCGCTCATGGCACTTTTGCTGGAATTTATAGTCCCCCACTGCCAGGATCTCATCCACCAGCAGGATGTCCGCCCGCACGATGGTCGCTATTGCGAATCCCAGCCGGGCGACCATGCCCGAAGAGTAGTTTTTCATGGGCACATCCAGAAACTCCTGCAATTCCGCGAATTCCACGACCTCCTGAAAATGCGCATTCATAAAATCCCGGTCGTGTCCCAGCACGGCGCCATTCAGGTAAATGTTTTCCCGCGCGGTGAGCTCCATGTCAAAGCCGGCCCCCAGCTCGATCAGCGGTGCGATGCTGCCCCGCACCGTGACCGTGCCCCGGGAGGGATACAGCACCCCGGCGATCATCTTCAGCAGCGTGCTTTTTCCGCTTCCGTTCCGGCCGATCAGCGCCACCGACTCGCCGCGCTGCACGGTAAACGACACATCCCGCACAGCGTAAAACTCCGAAAAATGCAGTTTTCCCTTGAGAAGCTTCACAAAATACTCTTTGATCGTATCGGTTTTCTCCTCCGCCAGGTTGAACCGCATATCCGCATGGTTGACCTCGATTGTATGCTGCATCATATACCAAGTCCTTTTCACAGATAGAGGATGAAGTTTCGCTGCAGTTTGCGGAACACCGCTATGCCCGCCGCCAGCATCACCATGCTGCTGAGCAGGCAAAACAGCCAGGTCCCCGCCGCCGGCAGCTGCCCATACAGGATCAATTGCCGGAAGAAGGTGATATAGTGGTAAATGGGGTTGCACTGGATCAGCACGCGCACATTGGCCGGCACGATCTCCAGCGAGTAAAAGATCGGCGTCAAATACATCCAAGCCAGGGTGATCACGCTGTACAGGTGCACCACATCCCGAAAATACACCGACAGTGCCGAGAGCACCATTCCCACCCCAATGCTGAACAGCAGCAGAAACACCAGCGGTATGGGGAACAGGATCGCCGTCCAATACACCGGCGTGCGCGTCAGGATCAGCACGATCACGATCGCCAGCAGGCTGAAGCTCATGGTGACGAAGCTGGACAGCACGCGGGAGACCGGGAAAATATACTTGGGTATATATACCTTTTTCAGCAGCGAACCGTTGTACAGTACCGAGTACATGGCCTGGTTGGTGCTCTCATTGAAAAAGCTCCACAGCGTCTGGCCGCAGATCAGATAAAGCGGATAGTTGGGGATGTCAAACCGAAACACCTGCGAAAACACCATCGTAAGAATGGCCATCATCAACAGCGGATTCAGCAGGCTCCAAAGATACCCCAGCACGCTGCGCCGATACTTCACCTTCAAATCGCGCACGATCAACTCGCGCAGCAGCGGCATATACGTTTTCAGATTTTTTACTGTACCCAGTCCATTCATTTGCCTTCGTTTTCCCCCATTTGCGCGATAGTGCCCGCGCTTTTTTCCCCTTGGCGCAAGGTACCCCGCAGTTTTCGCCACAAAAAAGCGCTCACCTTGCGGGGCCAATTCTGCCGTTCGGTAAAGACCACTGGCAATTCAACATACGCCAGCTTCCTTGTCTCCACCCAAACATCCATCAGCCGTTCGCCGACGAACCCAAAGACTCTGGCGTCATTCACGCTGTATCCGCTCAGATCCAGCCCGGCCTCCAGCCGGGCCAGAACCGCAAACAGCCATTCGCAATACTCGTCAAACAGCGGGCGCTTCATAAGAAACATATTGAAGCGATGCCCGCTGCTCCGCTTCATCACCCTGTCAAAAGCCGGCAAAAACTCCGGCCAGTCCTCAGCCAGGATCTCCCTTGTCCTGTCCAGGTCGCGGGCATGATGCGCGTGAGCGTACTGGCTGTAGGTGCTTTCGATCCAGTAATGCCGTTTCACCGGAAGCACAAGGCCCGTCTCCCGCACGGCCGCCTGCAGCGCGCTTTTCGGCGCCACGCGCCGCCACTTGCCCAACGGCAGGCGCCCCACAGCGAAGTACCGGCGGTAATGGCTCAGGCCCACGCTGTCCGCCTTCAGATTTTTCCAGGCCCAGTACAGCACCGTGAGTTCACAGTAGTTTGGATTTTTGCGGGAGATGTTCACGCCGGTATCGTCCCCGATGAGCCCCTCGATCGGAGCATGCAGCGCGGCGCCGGCCTGGACCGGCAGATAGACGTCGTCATGGGGCAGGCGGCAACGCTTATGCGCCGCCACCAGCATCTTGATCTCCTCCATACACGCCTCCCGCTCAGTTCCATTCCTCGGCGTTGACCATTCCGCCAAAAATCGTTTTCAAAAGGATCTTCATATCCAGCCCCAGGCTCCAGTTTTCGATGTACCAGATATCGTAACGCACCCTCGCTTCGATATCCGTATCGCCGCGCAGGCCATTGACCTGGGCCCAGCCGGTAATACCGGGGCGTACCTGCTGGCGCACCAGATACAACGGGATCTCCTCTTTGAAATGATTCACATGATAGGGCAGCTCCGGGCGGGGCCCGATCAGGCTCATTTGGCCTGCCAGCACGTTAAAGAACTGGGGCAATTCATCCAGGCTGAATTTCCGGATAAAGCTGCCGAACCTGGTCTTGCGCGGATCATGTTCCCGGCTCCAGCCCGTGTCCTCGCTTCCCGTGATCCGCATGCTGCGAAACTTCCACATCCGGAAGATCTTTTTATTGCGGCCCACCCGCTCCTGCTTAAACAGCACCGGGCCGGGACTGCTCAACCGGACCCCCAGCGCGATCAGCAGCATCAAGGGGCTGGTAAGCAGGATAAGCACCAGGCTTCCGGCAATATCCATCCCGCGTTTGATCATCGACCACCCAAGGTCATCCAGCGGCGTGGCACGCATATTGATCAGCTTGGTCCGCCCTACCACATCGATCGTGGGATGCGAGGGGATAAAATCGTTGTAAAACGGGATAATGCTCAGTCGGATCCCGGATTTGTCCGCCGCCGCCAGGACCTGGCTCATATAGCGGATCTCATCCGGCTCCAGCGCCACGACCAATTCATCGATCTCGTGTTCCTGTAAAAAATCTTCCAGCTGTTCATAGTCTCCCAGATAGCAGCCCATGGTTTCTTTGGGGCCTGTGCCCACATAGCCATCCACCGTAAAGCCCATATAGGAATGTGCCTTCACATCCTCCATATACTGTTTGGCAAAATGGCCGCTGCCCGCCACCACCACATGCTTCTGGTTGTAGCCCAACTTCCGGTAATGGCGGAGGATCGCCCGCACGCATACCCGTTTGGCAATCACAAACAGGCTTGAAAACGCCCAGAAAAAGAAGATCGCCAGCCGGGACACATCCACCAGCCGGGTCAGATACAGCAGAGAGGTCAGTGCCAAAACCCCGACCCCATGGATCAGAAGGATCATGAACACTTCACCCGTCTGCTGCTTGAAACGGTAGGAGCCATACATGCGGCAGAGCCGATAGGCCAGCACCAGCAAAAGGCTGTAAACCGCCGCGATCGCCGCATAGCGCGCACTGTACAAGGGGACGGAACTGTACACGCCGCCCATCCATTCAAAGCGAACGATCAACGCCGCAAAATACGCAATAAAAATCAGCACCGCGTCGGTCGCGATATTAAAGAAATTGATAAGGCGCTGGTTTTTCCGTATCATGTCGCTTTTCCTCTCGCTTGTGCATAACCCAACTGTACTGGTTTCCTTTTATAAAGGCTCGCGTGCCGGCAGGCTTTTGGGAGCGGCAAAAGGATCCGCCGCCCGCTTCAGCGAGTTTGACACACACAGTTTATTATAACATAATTCAGAAAAAGTTCTACCTTTTCTCCCGTGATTTGCCAAAAAGCACAGCCTTTCCTCCACATTTTACGTTTTTATGGGCTGTGCGCCAAATTCATCTGCCGTATCATAAAAAAACCTTCTTTTGGGAGAAAGCCCATCAAAACGCGCGGACCGGACCCCGACGGTTTTCCCGGCATTCGCGCTTTCCTCGTCTTTAGGCTGCCGGCTCAATAAGCGATGCGGCGCCGGTCCTTTCTCTGGATAATGGACAAATTTGCAGGCAACGAATCCATTTTGCCGCCAGATATGTTATAATAAAAAATAACGCCGTGCGCACAGCCGCCCGATTGCTTTTCTGTCTGTATGTTTTATCCACCCTCGTAATACGCCAAGGGGATCCGTTTTTGTTTATGCTCCCCTGTAAGGAGACCGCATGTTGATCACATTCTTTTTTATGACCTGTGTGCTGCTTTTGGAGACCCTCCGGCAAGCGATCGCTGTCCTTCTCCGGTCCGACCGGAGAGCCGCTTTTGCTTCCTGCTGGAATGACCCCCGCCTCTTTTTAGCGCCCGTTTTGCCTGACCTGCGGGCACGCTTGAGCACCGTGTTTCTTTGGCTCGGTATGATCCTGTTGTTTGCCGAAGACCTGCTCACTCTGCTGGTGCAGCAATTTGTACCGTTTCTTTTGCCGGAACATGTTTCCATCTTTGTTTCCGCCGCGATTTGTTTACTGTTTGTCGCACGGCTGAGCTGTATGTCTTTCTCGCTGCGGCAGCTGGCGCTTCTGGCCCCCCTCTTTATTTTGGCCTGGGTGATCCTGCTTTCCACCCCCGGCAACCCCTTTGCCTATGGGATCACACAGCCCGTCTGCCTGCTGCTTTTCTTCATGCACGCGCCGCTTCGTTCGGTCATAAAAACCGGGCTTGGGATAAAAGCGGCCTATATGGTTCTCACCATCACGCTTTGCCTGGCGGGCCGGATCCCCGACCACTGGAACTGGCTGGATGATGTGGGGCGGTATGCTCTTGGGTTTGGCCATTTCAACGTGCTGGGCATCGCTGTGGTTGAATTTTTGCTGCTGTATGTGTGTCTCCGTTTTACCGCTTGGCGCTGGTGGGATTCCCTGTTGCTTGTGGCCGCGGCCGTCTTTATCCTGCTGGTTCCTGTCAGCCGCACCTCATTTTTGCTTGTGCTGGTGCTTCTGGCCCTTGTCCTGGCGGCCCGGTATCTCCCCGGCATCTTCCGCAGCAGCGGGATACAATGCTTTCTGGCTTCAAGCTGGGCATTGTCAGCGGCCTTCAGCCTCCTCGCCGGCTGGTTTTACGGTTCGGTGCCTTTTCTGGACAAGCTCAACGCCCTGCTCAGCGGGCGGCTGTTTTTGATGCACCAGCAGATGCTGGGCCCAGCCGTGCGTTTGTTTGGCGCCGTGAGCAACGGCACCATGAGCTGGGATATGGTCTGGTCTCCGGAATGCTGGACGGCGGATCGCCTGGCCGGGCTGTACAACTACAATTTTTTGGACAACGGCTACGCGTTCTGCCTCTATATGGCCGGCCCGATTTTTCTGGCTGCCCTCTGCATCGGATACGGTCTGCTGATCCGAAGATTTTTCCGCAGCGGCTTTGCCGACTGGCCGCTCGCCTTTATGCTCATCGTCATGGCATTGTACACGGTGACCCAACGAGTGTTTGACATGGTTTGGATCGCGATGCTGCTGGGTAATCTTTGGGCCGAACGCCCTCTCTCCCTGGCCCGGAAGGCATGAGCAGGCCGGCCCCGGCGTTCACCCCGACAAGACAAAACGCGCACCGCCAAAAGGCGGTGCGCGTTTTTGCCGATTCCGGCTTTATTCCTGCTCGAACAGGTCCTTGCCTACGCCGCACAGCGGGCAGACATAGTCCTCAGGCACATCGGCCCAGGCAGTGCCGGGGGCTACGCCGTGATCCGGATCGCCCGCCGCTTCATCGTAGATATACCCGCAAACGGTGCACACATAACGCATGGTTCATCGCTCCTATCTTGTATCAACATACTGTTCAGAAAAATGTCGCCCCGTCCATATAGGGGCTATAGTTGTATTGTATGGGAGAATCCACGGAAAATCCGTTGTCCCGGCAACATTTTGCAAAAGCTCGGCGAGTTTTTTCCGGGGATTTCCTGCATGTCCGGAATTTTCCGGGTACTCAGGTCCTGTCAAAAGCAAAGTTTTCTGTTTCTTCATGAATTCGCCATATTTTTATTGGATAATAGCCTTGTAAACAAACTGTATCGAGAGGGCGGTGACAGGTATGCTGCAACGGATCCAGGTCGAGCGGATCGGGCTTTCTGCCGCGCAGCTGCAGCGATACCGGTCTTTCTGTACCCAGATGGGCCGCACGCTGGTGCGCCGGCACGGGCCGCTGGGCCGGCTGGCCCGCACGCCGGATCTGGCGTTTCTCGCCCTCCTCCTGACCAGCCTGCGGGAAGGTGGCGGCGAAGGGGCCGGCCTCGGGCCGGACAACCCGTATACCGATTACGTGGCGGATATGGCGATCGCGCTGCGATACCAGGATTATCTGGACAACTGGCAGGACGATCACAGCTATCGGGATCTTTTTTTTGCCAAACTTCTGGAGCCGGCCCGGTTGAATGTGCTGCAGCGATACCCGCGTCAGTGCGCGGCCGCGCACAGCTGCCTGAGCCGGCTGCACAGGGGCGAACAGCAAAACTGTGCCGATATCGAACAGATGAGCAGTTACTGGGGGCAGGTGATGGCGGAGATCTTTGATTTTTGCCGCGGGCCCCACGGTGAGCAGCTGCGGGCCCTGGGCGATGCGATGGGCCGCCTGTTCTATCTGTTGGACGCTTGGGAAGATCTGCCCCGGGATACCCGGGACGGCGTATACAACCCGCTGGCGCACCTGGCGGGTTCGCCCGATTTTGAGGCCAACTGCCGTGCCCTGCTGGACCGGCAGCGCCAGCTGGCGCTGGACGCGCTGGATAAACTGCCCATGCGCACCGACTGCGCTCTTGCCGAACGGCTGGTGCTGAGCCTGAGCTCTCCTCGCACGGACCCGCTCCCACGCCGCCGGTCGGTCTCCCGCCGGGTGGTATGATCGTTTGCAGCTCCTTTCTATTTTCTCTTTTTCACCCTCACAAAGGCTGAATGGGGGGCGCGGAAAATTTCGCGCCCCCCATTCAGCCTTTTATTCCTCTTCTGAATCATCCAGATAGCCGCGCGGCAATACCTCCACCGCCTCCACCAGGCCGTCCCGCATCCACATGGCGGCGTCACAGCGCACCGTGTAACCGCAGCCGGGATCCGCCATCCAATCCTCCGGCTTGTGGCGGGGCAGAGCCTTTTGGGCCAGCATGCTCATGATGACTCCCCCATGGGTCACACAGGCGGCCTCACTGATCCCAGCCTTGATCAGATATTCGAACAGCCCCATCAAGGTGCGGGCACAGCGGGCGTGAAAATCGGCCGCCGGCTCGGCCCCTTCCGGTGTGAAGGGGTGGCTGGGGTCCATCCAGCGGGCAAAATCCGGCTCGTGCACCAGTTCCCGCACAGGACGGCCCTCCCAGCAGCCAAAGCCCATCTCCCGCAGTTCCGGCACCACCAGTTTTTTTTGCGCCGCCGGAAACAGGATATCCGCGGTCTGTACCGCCCTGGCCAACGGGGAACAAAACACCGTATCCGGCGCCGGATAGACAAACCGGGCACGCAGTTCTTCCAGAGCCATACGGCCTTCTTCGCACAGTTCCGGGTCGCTGCCGCTGCCCGCATAGATCCCGTCCAGATTGGCCTGGGTCAGCCCGTGCCGGATCAGGTGCAGCCGAAAAGTTTTCATACAATGTGTCCTTTCACGCCCGAAACGGGCAAAATAAATTACAAATTGGTTACAAATACGTCAGAAAGCGCCCGGAAACACCACAATATTTGGGGCGCCCGACCTTTTGTTATCATACATATTGTTGCCTTAAAAGAGCAATAGACAGAATTGCCGAAAATGAACAGCAAATCTTGGCGCTTTTTGTATTTACAAAGGGTTTTCTCTGATATATAATTTACGATGCGTTATACCCTCTTGGCGGAGGTGCGCAAAAATTCAGAAGGACAGGTGCCCTTATGAACATGGAATTCAACCGCATCATCACCCTGCTTCGCAAGGAACGGGGCATTACCCAGAAGCAGGCAGCCCAGGATCTGGGGGTTTCCCAGGCCCTGCTGTCTCATTATGAAAAGGGTATCCGGGAGTGCGGTCTGGATTTCGTGGTCCGCGTGGCCGACTATTACAATGTGTCCTGCGACTATCTGCTGGGCCGCAGCGCTGAACGCAGCGGGCTGATCCTTTCCGCCGAGGAACTGCCCAACCCGGAGGCCGCCAAGGACAATGTGTACAAGGGCAGCGTACTGCCCACCATGAACAAAAAACTGATCTCCAACAGCCTGAATATCCTGTTCGACAAACTGGCCGCCAGCCATGACAAGGGCCTGGTGGCGGAGGTAAGCGCCTACCTGATGATGGCCGTGTACAAAATGTTCCGTATGGTATACGCCTCCGCGCCCCGCAACGCATCCAGCTTGTTCCGGATCAGCGCCTGCCGGTGGGAAGGATACTCTTCCGCCGCCATGACCCGGGCCGAGGCGGATGTGAACGCGATTCTCCATGGCGAAGAGGTGGGCGACGAGCCCCCTTTCAAGGATACCAGCTGCTTTGCCATGACCAGCGAAAGTCTGGCCCGGGAATACCCGCTGTATTCCACCAGCCTGCTGCATCTGATCAAGACCAGCGAGACCAACATCGAAAATCTCGTCAAATAAACGGTTCCCAAAAACAAAAAACCAGGCATAACGCCTGGTTTTTTTGTTGGCCGGCGGAGCGTCACGCTCACTCCATTCCAGCCAACGCGGCGCGGCAGGCTTTGCAGACGTTGCGTCCCTTGAAGCTGACCACGTCCCGTGCTTCCCCGCAGAAAATGCAGGCCGGCTGATACTTTTTCAGCACAATGGTGTCGCCGTCCACATAGATCTCCAGAGAATCGGCGTCCCCTACATCCAGGCTGCGGCGCAGTTCAATGGGCAGTACGATACGGCCCAGGCTGTCGATCTTTCGTACAATACCAGTGGATTTCATAGCACGGTTCTCCTTTATTCGGCAGGATAACTGACGCTGCGCGCCAATGCGCCTCCAGCGTTCCGGCTTCGACTTAATTGTACCTTCTTCTGGTGAAACTGTCAACATTTGGTAATTTTTTCATTGCACAACTTTTCGACGAAAAAACCTGCCTTTGTGACCGGAACCGTCACGGAAGGCAGGGTTTCGACAGAAAACGACTTGTAACAATTTTATGAATTTCAACAGCTTGTATTTTTACAGCTGTATCAAAATTGCCTCACAGTTGCAGCAGGCCGATCTTTTTGTACACTTTGCTGACCATCCGATCCGCCAGGCGGGACGCCTGTTCCGCGCCCTGTTTCAGCACGCCGTCCACATACTCTTTATCGGCCAGAATGCGCTGGTACTCGCCCTGAATGGGGGCCAGGCCGTCAATAACGCTCTGGGCCACCGCCTCCTTGAAGGCGCCGTACCCCTGGCCGGCGAACTCCGCCTCGATGGCGGCGAAATCCTTGCCAGCAAAGACGCTGTAAATGGTCATCAGATTGGTGACGCCGGGCTTGTCCTCCCCGGCGCGGACCACCCCGTCGCTGTCGGTGACCGCCCTCTTGAACTTGCGCAGGATGGTGTCGGCGTCGTCGGTCATGAGCACAAAGCTGTTGGCGTTGGTGTCCGACTTGCTCATCTTTTTGTCCGGCTCCTGCAGGCTCATGATTTTAGCGCCCGCCTTGAGGATGTAGGGTTCAGGCAGGGTAAAGGTGGGGCTGTACAACCCGTTGAACCGCTGGGCAATGTTGCGGGACAACTCCAGATGCTGTTTCTGATCGATGCCCACCGGTACCAGATCGGCGTTATAAATCAGGATATCCGCTGCCATGAGTACCGGATAGGTGAACAGGCCGGCGTTCACATTATCCGGGTGTTTGGCGCTCTTATCCTTGTATTGGGTCATGCGGCTCAACTCGCCAAACTGGGTACAGCAGCTCAACGCCCAGCTCAACTGGGTGTGAGCGGGCACATGGCTCTGTACAAACAGCAGACTGCGGGACGGATCGATCCCCGCCGCCAGCAGCATGGCGGCCGCTTCCCGGGTATTGCGGCGGAGTTTGGCTGGCTCCTGCCGCACGGTGAGGGCGTGCAGATCGGCGATCATATACAGGCATTCATGTTCATCGGTCTGCAGGGCGCCCCAGTTTCGCACCGCCCCCACGTAGTTGCCCAGCGTAAAGGTACCGGTGGGCTGGATGCCCGAAAGAATGCGCTTTTTGCGCGGCAGTTGTTCGCTCATAGTTTACGCCTCATTTCTATTACTGGCGCACAAAAGGCGCCCGAAGATATTTACTTTGTATTATAGCCGCTCGTCGGGCACTGTCAAGAGACCGGCGCCAGATGCAGCGGGTTGGACCCCGGCTGGAGCGCAGCGGTCAGATAATCGGTGTCGATCAGGCCGGCCAGCGTCTCGCTGCGCTGCGCCAGTTCCAGGGCAAGCCGAGCATAAACCCGGTCTCCGCCGTGGTAACCGTCGATGTACTCGTCATCGGATGTCTCCGGCATATAACTGAAATCGTACACCTCATACCCGTAGGGTTCGCAGAGTTCGTTGAGGATCTTGATGATCCAGGCGAAATAGCCGTATTTGCCGGTCTGTTCCATCCGTTCCCAGACGCTGGGTGCGTAAGGCGGCACGATCAGCACCACCCGGATCTGCCGGTCATTGCACCAGGCCAGCAGCTGCTCCACCTTTTCGGTGCTGACCGGATACACGTACTCGGCCGGCTCGAACCGGTTGATGCCCCGCAGGATCCGGTCAAAGGTGTCGTGAAATCCCACGTCGGTCCCCTCCTCCGGATAGTCCATGAGCCGGCCGTAATCGTAGCTGCCGTCCGCGTTGTAACCGCTTCCGCGGCCCACCGCCGCCATCCCGTACACGTTCGGATGGCTGGCAAACACGTCCCACAGAGAATACTTGCCCTGGGCCCAGTCCCGCATAGCGCTGAACAGCGCTTTGGGCGGATCAAACTCATAGTGCCCGTAGTCAAAGGCCTGGGGCATACCGCCGGTGCCGGTCCAGGCCTGATTGAACAGGTACTGGTCCATGACCATGATCAGGGTATCGGGCAGCGATCCCTCCGGAAGATTCTCCAGAAAAAACTGGAACTCGTTGATATAGCCCGCGCCACCGCCCGCGTTATAAAAGCTGTCAGTGGTGAAAAACTCACTGTGGAACTGCATGGAACGGCTGGTGCCCAGCACCAGCAGGTCGGCGGCCTTGGCGCCGGCCACCAGATGCTTGTAGTAGCGGGTGTTATCCCGGTAGGCCAGGCCGAAAAAGGCGGGTTCGCCCTCCATCACCTTTTGGGCGATCTGTTCTTCGGTATACCATTCGCCGCTGGCATACACCGCCGCGCCAAACAGCCCGCACACTGCCAGCACCGGGAGAAGAAACAGGATCACAACAGCCAGAAATCGTCGCATGGCGCATGCCTCCTTAAAATGCGAAATACACATTGGGCAGCGACTGGGCCGCCCCGAAGAAAAGGGCTCCAAAGACGCACAGGTAGCACAGCGCCACCCGAAGCCACGGCTTCTGGCGGGCCTGCCAGGCGCCAAAGCCCTCGGTGCGGGCCAGCCAGTCCACCACCGCGGCCAGCAGGGTGAACGCCCCCAGCTGAAGCAGGATGGCCGGGGTATATCCCAGCTGGGTCAGGCTTTCCTTAAGGAACTGCAGGTTGACCGAAACCGGCTGAAAAACCGATCCGGCCAGCAGCCAGGCTTGCTTGAGGGTACCGGCGGCAAAGAAAAACCAGCCTGTATGTACCAGTACAAAGGTGACCGCACAACTCACGGCGCTGCGCAGCGGGCTGTGCTCGTCCTGCCCAAGCCGCTGCCAGACCCGCTGGCGGACCAGGCGGGTGAACCGGCCGATCAGCAGCCAGACCCCGTGCAGCGCGCCCCAGATCACAAAGCCCCCGGTTGCCCCGTGCCAGACGCCGGAAGCCAGGAAGGTGACCATCGTGGCCAGGATCAAAACCCGCACACCCCGGCGGCTGCCGCCCAGCGGGATGTAGATGTAATCCCGCAGAAAGGAGGACAGGCTGATGTGCCAGCGCCGCCAGAATTCTCCGATACTGCGGGAGAAATAGGGGCTGAGGAAGTTTTCCCCCACACGCAGCCCCAGCAGGTTTGCCACCCCGATGGACAGCTGGGAATAGCTGGCGAAATCCAAATACAGGTAGAGCCCGTAACCCAGCACCGACCAGACGATGGCCAAGCCGTAGTACTGTTCCGGTTTATAGGCCAGGGCCCCCTGGTAAAGGGCAAACTGGTCGGCCAGGCAGCGTTTCAAAAACAACCCCCAGCACAGCCGCACACAGCCGGTATAGGCCAGCGTCCGGTCAAAACGGCCAGGCGCCTTCAGCTGGGGCAGAAACTCCTCCGCCCGCTGGATAGGGCCGCTGGTCAGCTGGGCAAAAAAGCCCAGCCAGGCAAAGTAAAGCAGCAGGTTTTTCTCTGCCGGGCGCCGGCGGCGGTATACGTCGGCCAAACAGGCAATGGTTTTGAAGCCATAAAAGCTCAGCCCCACCGGCGCGGCCAGCTCAGCAAACGCCGAGGGCGCAGCCAGCGGCAGATATTTGTAAGCGGCCAGCGGCGCCAGGCAGCACAGAACGCCCGCCCACAGGATCGCCGGGCTTTGCCGCCTCTCCAACAGCCGGCCGCACGCATACCCTGCCAAGCAGATCAGAACCAGGCAGATCAGGGTGCGGGGACCAAACCAATGGGCAAAAACCAGGTTGGCCGCCGCCAGCAGCCAGGGACGGATTTTGCCGGAAAGGAGCCACCAGCCCGCAAATACCAGCACCCCGAATCCGGCAAAGGAAAACGACAAAAAATCCATGGTACACCTCTCCGTTTCCATCGGGATTCCCCCAAATACTTCCTTATTATATAAGAAACGCGGAAAATCTGCAAAGCAAAGCGCGCGGCGCCCGGTTGACAAGCGGTTGCCCGGCCCTTACAATAAACAGAAGAACCCTGTTCCGGGGCCGTGCCGGCCTTGGAAAACCACATAAAAGGAGAAGGATCATCATGGCATCCAATACCGTCCGCACCCGTTTTGCGCCCAGCCCTACCGGTTACATGCACGTGGGCAACCTACGCACCGCCCTCTATGCTTATCTGAAGGCCAAAAGCAAGGGGGGAACCTTCATTCTGCGCATTGAGGACACCGACCAGGGCCGCCTTGTGGAGGGGGCTGTGGATGTGATCTACGATACCCTGCGCCAGACCGGTCTTTTGTGGGACGAGGGGCCCGACGTGGGCGGCCCGGTAGGCCCCTATATCCAGAGCCAGCGGATGGGCATGTTCCGTCAGTACGCCGAGCAGCTGGTGGAACAGGGCAAGGCCTACTACTGCTTCTGCACCGCTGAGCGGCTGGAGCAGCTGCACGCCGACCAGAAAGCCGCCGGCGAGGCAGTGGGCCATTACGATGGCCATTGCCGGGATCTGCCGCCGGAGGAGGTGCGCCGCCTGCTGGACGCCGGCACCCCCTACGTCATCCGCCAGAAGATGCCCCGGGAGGGTGTGACCAGCTTTGACGACGCGGTGTACGGCCACATCGAGGTGAACAACGCCGAACTGGAGGATCAGATCCTTCTCAAAAGCGACGGCATGCCCACCTATAACTTTGCCAACGTGGTGGACGATCATCTGATGGGGATCACCCACGTGATCCGGGGCAGCGAATATCTGTCCAGCACCCCCAAATACAATCTGCTGTACGATAGTTTCGGCTGGGAGAAACCGGTCTACATCCATTGCCCGCCGGTAATGAAGGATGCCCAGAACAAGCTGAGCAAGCGCAACGGGGATGCCAGCTACCAGGACCTGATGGCCAAGGGCTATCTGAGCGCCGCTGTGCTGAACTATATCCTGCTGCTGGGCTGGAGCCCCAAGGGCGAGGAGGAGATCTTCACCCTGGACGAGATGGTGAAGATCTTTGACGAGAGCGGCATCAGCAAGAGTCCGGCCATCTTTGATCCGCTGAAACTGCGGGCCATCAACGCCGTGTACATCCGCCGCATGAGCCCGGAGGAGTTCCGCAAAGCGGCCGATCCCTGGATCGACCAGGCGGTGCATCTGCCGATCGACCGGGACCTGCTCTGCGCCAATCTGCAGCCCCGCTGCGAGGTGCTGGGCGAGATCCCGGAACAGCTGGACTTTTTTGACGCGCCGCTTCCCTTCGGCCCGGAACTGTATGCCAACAAGAAACAAAAGACCACCCCGGACACCGCCCGCGAGGCCCTGACCGCCCTGCTGCCGGTGCTGGAAGGGTTGACCGACTGGAACAAGGATGCCATCTTTGAGGCCTGCAAGGGCAAGGCGGAGGAGATGGAGGTCAAGAATGGCTGGCTGCTCTACCCGCTGGGTATCGCGTTGTCCGGCAAACAGCGCACCCCCGGCGGCGGCACCGATCTGGCCGCCATGATGGGCCGGGAAGAGACTCTTTCCCGTCTGCGCGCCGCCCTGGCCGCCCTGTAAGGAACCATACTTTTCCCCTCCCCGCGGCTGCGCGCCGCGGGGAATTTTTTGGCACAAAACTCCATGTTTTGTGCCATTTGTCCTTGTTTGCGTGTACGAGTTGCGGTACAATAAGAAAAAATGCCCGGAGGCCGGGCAGAGAGAGAGGTTGTTTCCCATGCGCTTTTTTATTGATACCGCCAATGTGGACGAGATCCGAGCCGCCAACGATATGGGGGTGATCGCCGGGGTCACCACCAATCCCAGCCTGATCGCCAAGGAAGGGCGGGACTACGCGGAAACGCTGAAGGAGATCGCCACGATCGTGGACGGGCCCATCTCCGGCGAGGTGAAAGCCACCACCACCGACGCGGCCGGCATGATCGAGGAGGGACGGGCCATCTATGCCCTGGACCCGGAGCACATGGTGGTCAAGATCCCCATGACGGTGGAGGGCCTGAAGGCCATCAAGGCCCTCGCTGCGGAGGGCATCCCCACCAACTGTACCCTGATCTTCTCGGCCAACCAGGCGCTGCTGGCGGCCCGGGCGGGCGCTGCCTACGTGTCCCCGTTCCTGGGGCGGCTGGACGATATCAGCCAGCCGGGCATCGACCTGATCGAGAGCATCGCCGCGATTTTTGCCAACTATCCGGATATTGAGACCCGGATCATCGCGGCCAGCGTGCGCAATCCCATCCATGTGACCGACTGCGCCCTGGCCGGGGCGGACATCGCCACCGTGCCCTACAAGGTGATCGAGCAGATGACCAAACATCCCCTGACCGACGCCGGCATAGAGAAATTCAAGGCCGATTACGTCAAGGTGTTCGGGGAATAACAGGCCGCCCGCATGGTTCCCATGGTCGGACCGGTTTGTACATAATAAAAACGGCCGCGAAGCGATACGCTTCGCGGCCGTTCTGCTTTTTCCTATCCCGCCGTGGCCGTCTGCAGCCAAATCAAACCTACCGGTATGGCAGGTGGGTGCCCTGCCCCCGGGATCACGCTCCCTTCGTCCGCCCGAGAGCGGGAGGTCTGCGATCCGCCGGAGGACCCGTGCTCCCTTGAATTGATTAGTAGGATTTTTCAGGCTGCAACAAATCGAACCGGGCAGGATGCGTCTTCCCGGATACGGGGTCAGGACTGGATGTCAAAAAAATCCTCCAGACGTTTTTCAAACTCCTTGCTCACCTGCAGAAGTTCCTCATCGTCCTCCACGATATCCATAAACTCGCCTTCCTCGTCCTCGCCCACCTTCATGATGATCATCTGCAGATCTTCATGCAGCGAGGCCGCGTCCGCCACATAGGGCACCAGGGCCATATAGCGCACGTTCTGATAGTCCAGCGCGTCGATCACTTCAAAGGTATGTTCCTTGCCGTCCTCGTCTTCCAGGGTGATCAGGTCAGGCTCATAGTCCTCGGCCTCCGGCTCCAGAGCGGGGTTGTTGGTTTCTGCCATGGGCGTATCCTCCATTTCGGGGGTGATTGTCTATACATAGTTTACCCCGTTTGCCCTGCCACGTCAAGCGCCCGGACAGGAACAAAAAAGTTTTGCCTGTTTTTTCTATTTTGCAGCCAAGTATGCTATAATATCTGCAAACCCATTTTGCGCGGAGGTACACCATGCACAAATCGATCCTGCGCCTGGCCGGTTTTGCTCTGGCCGCGGCCCTGCTGCTGACCGGCTGTGACGGCGGCGTGCTGTCCGGCGGCGTGAACCGTCCGGCGGTGGAGAGCGCCGAACTCCAGTTTGCCGGCCCCGCCGAGGGCGACACCATCGCCATCTTTGACACATCCCAGGGGGAGATCCGGGCGGTGCTGTACCCGGACGCGGCCCCCATGGCGGTGGAAAATTTTATCGGGCTGGCTCAGCAGGGCTATTATAACGGCACGGTGTTCCACCGGGTCGTGGAGGGATTTGTGGTGCAGGGCGGAGACGGCACCGGCTCCGGCTCCGGCGGTACCTCGATCTGGCAGGGCAACCCCTATCCCCTGGAATGGACCGACAGCCTGCACCACTACGCGGGGGCGCTGTGTGCCGCTTTCAGCCCGGAGAGCAGCGTCAGCGGGCTGAGCCAGTTCTATTTTGTGGAAGCCCGGCCCGGCCTCACCGAAGAACAAAAGTCACAGCTGGCAAACGCGGGCTATCGGCAGGAGGTCATTGACGCCTACGCCGCCGCCGGCGGTCTGCCCTATCTGGACAACACCGACACCGTGTTCGGGCAGGTGTATGCGGGCATGGATGTGGTGGACGGGATCGCGCAGACGGAGGTGGACGAAAACGGCCGCCCTGTCGAGGATGTAATATTGAACTCGGTGACCATTGTGACCTACACCGCCGGCTGAATGCCGGGAACGGTAAAAAGGAAGGAGCGTTCATGAAACGTTTGCTGCGCGGGGTGCTGACCCGCACCTTCTTCGCGGTGGTTCTGGTCCTGCTGCAGATCGTGCTGACCGTCGGGCTGTTTCTTTGGGTGGGCAGCCTGGCCCCGTACGTCTACCTGATCCTGATCGTGGTGAGCATTCTGTTCATCCTGGCCCTGCTGGACCGGGACAACGTGAATCCGGCCTACAAGATCATGTGGATCCTGCTCATTGTATCCCTGCCGCCCACCGGCAGCCTGTTCTATCTGTTCTGGGCCAAGCCGCGTCACCGGGGCCGCAAGGCGCTGCGCTATGCCCAATGTGAGGCGCGGGGCCGGCAGGCCTGTCCCGTGGGCGAAGAGCCGCTGCGTCGGCTTCGGGAATACTCCCCCGCTATGGGCCGGTGTGCCCGCTATCTGGCGGACTACGCCGGCGCGCCGGTATACGGGGGCACCGCCAGCCGGTACTTTGCCTGGGGCGAGGACTTCTTTCCGGTGTTTCTGGAGCAGCTGCGGGCCGCCAAGCGGTTCGTATTTATGGAATATTTCATCATCCACCCGGGCTACATGTGGGACACCACCCTGTCTATCCTGAAGGAAAAGGCCGCCCAGGGGCTGGACGTGCGGGTGATGTACGACGCGGTGGGCTGCATGTTCACCCTGCCGGAGGATTACGATCAGGTGCTGCGCAGCTACGGCATCAAGTGTGTGGTTTTTTCTCCGCTGGAGGTGAGCCGCCGCATCTCGGACTACCGGATGTTCAACCACCGGGACCATCGCAAGATCGCGGTGATCGACGGAAATGTGGGATTCACCGGCGGGCTGAATTTCGCGGACGAGTACATCAACCGGAAAAAGCGGTTCGGCGTGTGGAAGGACACCGGGCTGATGCTGCAGGGCAGCGGGGTGTATTCCCTGACCTGCACCTTTCTGAACAACTGGGACTACTGTACCGGCGCGAACAGCCCCTATGAGGATTACGCGCCGCAGCTGCGCTGCCCGGCCGACGGGTATGTGCAGCCCTACGCGGACAATCCCCTGGATCAGGAGAACATCTCGGAAAACGCTTACTTCAATATCCTGCACCAAAGCCAGAACTACGCCTACATCGTGACCCCCTATCTGGTGATAGACAGCGAGATGATCTCCAGCCTGAAGCTGGCCGCCAAGAGCGGCGTGGATGTGCGGATCATCACCCCCGGCATCCCGGACAAGTGGTATGTCTATTGGGTGACCCAGAGCTTTTACCGCACTCTGCTGGAGGCGGGGGTGCGCATCTATGAATACACCCCGGGCTTTATCCACGCCAAGATGTATGTGTCGGACGACCGGATGGCGGTGGTAGGTAGCGCCAACATGGACTACCGCAGCCTGTATCTGCATTTTGAGAACTGCTGCGCCTTCTACGGCGGTAAGATGGTACAGGATGTGCGCCGGGACATCGAGCGCTGCATGACCCAAAGCCGGGAAGTGACGGTGGAGGATGTGGATCGCACCCCCTGGCCCAAGCGGCTGTTTCAGCTGTTCCTGCGGCTTTTTGCGCCGCTTTTATAATCCATTGCACAAGGCAAGGAGAAGTATGGAAAACGCAAAACCGATCTTGATTCTTGACGGACAGGGCGGCGGCATGGGCCGCACCCTGATCACCCAGCTGCGGGCCGCGGGCTGTACCCGGGAGATCCTGGCAGTGGGGGCCAACGCGGCCGCCACCGCCGCCATGCGCAAAGCCGGCGCCAACGCCGGGGCCACCGGTGAAAACGCCGTGCTGGTGAACGCGCCCCGGGCAGCGGTGATCGCCGGGCCGGTAGGTATCGTACTGGCCGACAGCCTTCTGGGTGAGTGTACCGCCGCCATGGCGGCGGCGGTGGCCCGCAGCCCGGCGCCCAAAGTGCTGGTGCCGGTAAATCGCTGCGGCGTAACGGTGGCCGGCGTGGAGGAAAAACCGCTGGCTGACTACATCGCCGACGCGGTACAGCGCATTCTGGCGCTGGTTTGATCCATCAAAAAGGCCCGTTCCGCTTCGGGGCCCCGAAGCGGAACGGGCCTTTTACATGATTTTACGCCGTCTGCGTTTCCTCGTTGTTCCTGGCGGCGAACTGCAGCCGTTTCTGCACATAGATCTTGCCGGCACAGGCCAGCACAATGCGGCGCACCATGGCACTGAGTTCTGTGGGCACGGAAGCAGTGTCCGGCGGCTGGGTAATGTCCGGGCCTTCCAATACGGCGCGCAGCGCGTTCTCCAACTCGGCACAGAAATAATCGTAGGCGATCTGAGGCGGATACTCCGCCAGACCCACCCGCAGGATAGCGTCCACCTCCGGGATACTGAAAACCTGCTTCATCACGCAGAGTACCAGCAAACTGGCCAGTTGCTGGCGGTCGTACTTTTTGTTCTGCGGCCGGGCGATCACCTGCTGCTTAACGTAGTTGTTCACCATCGCCTTGGTCAGGCTGCCATCAGCCCCCACCTCCAGCGGCGCCAGCGCTTCGTTGATGTAGCCGGTCAACTGATCCATATACAGCTGAATACCGGGCAGTTCCGCCCAGCGCGGGCAATGAAAGCCCAACAGCTGTTCGGCCAGAGGGCTTTGGGAAAAGGTCTGTTCCATGGAGCACCTGCACTTTCCGGGGCCGGTCAGGCCTCGTCCGGGTGATTCTTGCGCCAGGCCAAAAAACTGTCCAGGATGACCGCGGCGCTCACCGCGTCCAGCTTCTGCTTGCGCTTCTTTCCAAAAGTGCCCGCCTCGGTGAGCTGAGCCGCGGCGGTAACGGTGGTGCGCCGCTCGTCCCACAGCCGCACCGGCACCTGAGCGCCCAACTCCACCAGCGCCGCCAGCTTGCGGGCCTTCTCGGCCCGGGCGCCTTCGGTGCCGTCCATATTGCGGGGCAGGCCGATCACGATCATCCCCACGTCGTATTCCCGGCTGGCATAAATGACCTTTTCCGCCACCTTGGCCATGCTCTTCTCCTCGATCTGCCCCACCGGGGTGGAGAGAAACTCGGTGCGGTCACAAACGGCCAGCCCGGTGCGGGCGTCGCCGTAATCCACTGCCATGATCTTCATTGTTCTGTTCTGTATCCTCTCTGGGCGTTATTGCGGCTCGCACCGCGTATAGTGGTATTGTACACCATATATCCCGGCTCTTAATACAGCTTTGCGCCGGCGGGAATGTGGTCATCCACCATCAGAAGATGCAGCTTTTCCTCTCCGTCCTCACTGTGAATGGCGCTGAGCAGCATCCCGCAGGAATCCACCCCCATCATCTTGCGGGGGGGCAGGTTGGTGATGGCGATCAGGGTCTTGCCCACCAGCTGTTCCGGCTCGTAGTAGGCGTGGATACCGCTCAGGATCACCCTGGGGGTATCGGTGCCGTCGTCCAGCTCAAAGCCCAGCAGTTTCTTGCTCTTGGGCACGGCCCAGCACTTGAGTACCTTTACCGCCCGGAAATCCGACCGGCTGAAGGTCTCAAAGTCCACCGTATCTGCGAACAGCGGCTCGATCTGCACGCGGGAGAAGTCAATGGGCTCGGCAGCCGGCGCGGGAGCCGCCTCGGTCTGGGGGGCCTCCGGTGTCTCGGAAGCCTCAGGAGCGGCCTGCGGCTTTTTAGCGCTCTCACCGGCGCCCAGCGACTTCATGGTGGGGAACAAAATGACCTCGCGCACCGTGCTGGAGTTGGTGAGCATCATGACGCACCGGTCGATGCCCATGCCCATGCCGCCCGTGGGAGGCATACCGTACTCCATGGCGGTGAGGAAATCCTCATCCATCATCTCGGTCTCATCGTCGCCCCGCTCCCGCTGTTCCAACTGCTTGACAAAGCGGTCCCGCTGGTCGATGGGGTCGTTCAGTTCCGAGTAGGCGTTGGCCAGTTCGCAGTGGCAGATGAACAGTTCAAACCGCTCGGTCAAGCGCTTGTCCTGGGGGCTGCGCTTGGTGAGCGGAGAGACCTCCACCGGGTACATGGTGATGAAGGTGGGCTGCACCAGCTGCTCCTCCACCTTCTGGTCAAAGCAGGCGTACAGGGCGTTGCCCCAGGTTTTTTCGGCCGCGTCGGCCAACTCCACGCCGATGGCCCTGGCGGCGGCCACGGCCTCAGCGTCATCGGTGATGGCCCCGAAGTCCACCCCCGCGTACTCCCTGACGGCGTCCACCATGGTCAGGCGGCGCCAGCCCGGGGTCAGGTCGATGGTCTCGCCCTGCCACTGCACCTGGTAGCTGCCCAGCAGCTCCTTGGCGGCGCCGGACAGGATTCCCTCGGCAATGTCCATCATGGTGTGGAAATCCGCATAGGCCTGATACAACTCCACGGTGGTGAACTCGGGATTGTGCTTGGGGTCCATACCCTCGTTGCGGAAGATCCGCCCGATCTCGTACACCCGGTCGATGCCGCCGATGATCAGCCGCTTGAGGGGCAGTTCGGTGGCGATGCGCATATACATGTCGATGTCCAGGGTGTTGTGGTGGGTGATGAAGGGCCGGGCCGCCGCGCCGCCGGCGATGGTGTTCAGCACGGGGGTCTCCACCTCCATGTAACCCCGCTCGTCCAGATACCGGCGCATATACCGGATAAATCCGCTGCGCACTTCAAAGGTTCGGCGCACCTCCGGATTCATGATCAGGTCTACATACCGCTGGCGGTAGCGGGTCTCCTGATCCTTCAAACCATGGAACTTCTCGGGCAGGGGAAGCAGGCTCTTGCTCAGCAGCACGATCTCGGTGACGTGGACGCTGATCTCCCCCATCTTGGTGCGGAACACAAAGCCCCGCACCCCCACGATATCGCCGATATCAAACTTTTTGAAGGCCTGGTATTCCTCCACGCCCACATCCTCCCGGCGTACATACAGCTGGATGCGCCCGGTACAGTCCCGCAGGTCGGCAAAGCTGGCCTTGCCCATGACCCGCTTGCTCATCATGCGGCCCGCCATGCAGACGGCGGGACCATCCTCCCCTTCGGCCGGGTCCACAAACGCGTCTTTCACCGGCTGGGCAAAATCGCTCTGGGGCCAGCTGGTGCGCTCAAAGGGGTCCTGACCGGCCTGCTGCAGCGCGGCCAGCTTCTCCCGGCGGATGGCCACCAATTCGCTGTAGGAAGATTCCGCCGCGCCGTTGGCCGGCTGGCGGGCAGGGGTCGTATTTTCGTTCTGTTCCATCAAGGATTCCTCCACTTTTTCACTTCGGCGGGGGCGCGGCGTTTTGTTCGCTTTTCCCCGCACGGACGGCCCCGTTCCAACCGGACGGCCGCGAATCTCGTATAACAAACTCTATTATACGCATTCGGGGCGGATTTGTCCACTTTGTCCGCGATCACAAGCCCAGAAAGCCCGCATTCGCTGCGGCAAGCATCGCTGTTTTACCGCCGCAGCGCCGGCAACGTTTGGTCCGCCCGCGAACAGTGCGGCACGACAGGGGTGTTTCCAGGTATCCGCTCAGAGATCCTCTTCATATCTTTCATTTTCCGGTTCCTTCGGCTCCCTTCGCAGGGAGATCATATCCTTCTCTTGCTGATCCGGGAACTCGTCGGGATATACCGTTTCGGCAAGGGACCGCGCATTCTTGTGAACGATCGAGATCCATTGATCCACATCCTCCATGCCTTGCGGGAACGGAGTAATCAGATATATCCCGTTGGAAATATTCAGGGTGCGACACCAAGGTACAGTGATCGGCAGCAGCGCGGTCAAAGCCGAAAACGTTTCCGCTTTGCTGTCGAAAGACCAGTCATCAAAAGCCTGGCCTTCATAGTCGCCAAATATCTCTTGCGGCTCAGCCAGCTCCGCTGTTTCCGCCAGTTCATTCACCTGCTCTTGGCGGGCCGCCGCATCCAGAGTTTCGATGCCGCACAATTTTTCCAGTGGTAACATGCGTATTGTGAACTCGTCCAAAGCAAAGAGCGCCGCATAATTTTCCAAGTTGGCAAAGAATGTAAAAGCATTGCGCAAAAAAGCAAAAATGCCGTTGTAATCCAGTTGCGTTTTCCCCTTCGGATCGACGGTTCCTCTTGCCTGACCATCCTCTTTTGCTTGTTCAGGAACAGAGTACAGTTTTGGGGCCCTGGCGTCCAGACTTGCCACAGGCAGCTGCGTATAATAGCGCAGCAGATCCACATACGAATGCCGGCTGTTTGAGGCATTGAGACTTCGGTTCTTCCTGATCTGCTCCATCATCGTTTGAAAATCGTGTTGCAAGGTTTCCTTCAGGCTCCCGGAGCCTATATGCGCACAAGCAGGTGCAAAAAATTTATCCGCGAAGTCCAGGTCCAGCAGATGACCCATTATTTTGCTCTCTATACTTTTGCTCTCTGTGCCGCCGCTTTTACTGGTTCCCAAATCGTGGAACCGCTGCTGCAATTTTTCCTGTTTCAGAGCGTACAGGCCGCTGGCCTCTCCCCTGCCGGAGGTGCCAACGCCTACAGTGGACAGGGAACCCAGAGCATACGCCTGGTTGTACGACGATACAAGATGTTTGAACAAAACGTTCCAAACAGTCATGGGGCGGGCCGGGCCGCTTTGCATCCCGTCCAGGCTTCTCCTGAGCAGTTCGATCTTTTGCAGGCACAACGCACGTCGTTTCAACAGCGCCTGAACATACGCTTCGCGGAACTCGCCGGCCCTTTTTACCGCGCTCTCATTCTCCCGTGCCGCCAACGGCAGCGCCAGAACCGGATCAAAGCCTGACAGATCGGTCGCCTCTTGCCCGATTTCCCGTTTTTCAAGCTGATCGACCAGGAAAGCATAAAACTCCAGAGCCTCGCTCAAAGGCAGCCCTTTCACCACATCTTTTTGATGCTTTTTCACAAACGCATCCGCAAAAGTATGGGCGCCTTGCGTGTCAGAATTTTCCTCCAGTTTCATCCCTCCTCTCGTATCCGTGCGAAGAATGGGGAGATGCGGATCTTCTCTGCCGCCGAAGGTGAGGGTGTCCACCTTCAATTCCGATGCCCAGAAGCGTTCCTGGCTCACGGTGGACAGGGTCACCCCCACGGCGGCTTTGCGCTGGATCCAGGCGCCGGCAGGAGAATTTGGCCGAGCGCGCGCGAGCAAAGCCTGCCGGATCGGCACATTGCCGCGCGCAAAGTCGTCCGCCTGCCGCTCCAGCACGGGGTCCGTATTCAGCTTTCTGCCGGCGGCCATCGTTTTCCCATCCTGTACGATCCCCAGCTTCTGCTGTACCACATGGCCCAGTTCGTGGGGCAGATGGCGTTCCTTGCCGGGGCTGATATGCACCCGGTTCCCCTGGGTATACGCCAGCGCCCCGATCCTGGCCGGCATATCTGAATTATAGTGTACCCGCACATCATCAAAAGACAGGCCGCTGCGCCGCTCCATTTCCCGCTTCAACTGCACGGGGATACCGGTGAGATTTGCCAGCTTGGCAGACCGCGGCTGCGGCTGGTGTTTGGTTTTCTTTTCCAATCCGTCCACCTCCGTTGTTTGAGAGCCATCCGGCCGGCTGGCCGGATCACACCAGATTCAGCCGGATCGCGGCCCGGCGCGCTTCTTCCCGGCTGTGCACCCCCAGTTTGGCAAAGATATGCCGCAGATGGGTGCGCACCGTGCTCACCTGGATCCCCAGCGCCTGACCGATCTCGTCGCTGGACATCCGCCGGGTCAGAAGGGAAAGGACCGCGCGTTCAGCGCGGGTCAGCGGCTCGGTCAAGCGCCCCACAGGTTGCAGATACGCGGGGCTGTGCGCTGCCTGGCCGATGGTCTTGTGCAGCACTCTGCCCCAGTATCGGGGCGCCAGGCCCGATCCCGGCCGATAGCGCTCCAGCAAGGGCAGGATCGCCGCCCCCTCCCGTGAAAACACCGCCGTATAATCATATTCAGCGCCCAGGCAGAGCGCCTGGCCCAGCTGTTCGCGCCAGCCGATATCCCCCATGCGATACCCGCAGATCGCTGCCAGGGCCCGCGCCTCTATCTGCCCCAATATCCGGCCGCCGCTCCTGTAGCCAGCCAGAATGCGGCCCAAAAACAGCAGCGCCGTTTGGTATTCGCCCCGCTTGATATGGCAGCGCACCCGGGTGAGAAGGCTGTGTCCGTCCGGCAGTGAAAAAACGCCGCCGGTGGGCGGCTGCGCGGCCATCCAATTGGCGGCATAAAGGCTGTCCTCCAGCAGGGCGATGCGGCACCGCGCCGCGTCGATGTTGGCCAGCAATTCCGCCGCGCCCGCCCTTTCGGCCCGCTGACGGAACCGCAGCAGGCAGGATGCCGCCTCAGGAAACTGCCCTTCCGCGCACAGGGACCGGGCGGTGATCGCGGCGCAGACAAATTCCAGGTCCAGCGCCCCTTGCTCCCGCAGACGAAGCTGCAGCGGGTCACACCGGAGCAGGGACGTCAGCACCGGTTCGCCCTTCTCCTGGCGATATTCAAGTTCCAGCAATTCCGCCAGGTTTTCCGCGCCGGCGCCCGCGGCCCGGGCCAAAGCCGGCTAGGAAGGCAGCGCGGTGACACGGCCGGCACGCAGAACACGCCCGGACAGATCCCGCTCGCCCCGCAGGATGCTGGGGAATCCGGCGGTGAGCGGCAAGCCGCTTTCCGCATCGCGGAACAGATCCGGGGAATCGGCGGAAAGCGCCGCGCCGCCATCCTCCGCCGGCAGCAGAAGCTGCAAGTGCGCCAAAAGGATCTGCGTATACGCCCGGTCCTCGCCATCGGCCCGGTCCCGCAGCGCCTGGCGCCAGAGGGCCGCTTGCTCCGGCTCCAGACGTAATCCGGCAAGGCGGCTTTTGGCATAGATCAAGTCCGGCGAGGAGAGGGCCTCGGTTTGCGACAGCCGATCCAGGCAGTCGACCAACTGACAGAGCGTCCAGGCCCGGCTGTCCGCGCGCACCGCCTCAATGAGCGCCTGCCGCATCCGCGGGCGGTCCCCGGCGGCGGCATAGTGCCGGGCAGCCGCCGGATAATTGCCCTGTTCCTGGCACCAGGCCGCACTCAGCGCATGCAGGCGGCAGCGATCCCTCTCGTCCAGTTCCCGACGGGCCTTCCAACGCAGATAGGGCACAGCCAGCACCGGATCGGTGTAAAGTCGTCCAGCACGCTCTCCAGAAAGCGCATCTGCGCCGGGCCGGTATCGGCCGGCAGCAGCAGCGTGACCCCGGCCCGGCCGGTCCCGTACAGCCGGGCGCAATCTTCCCGTTCCTGCCGGTTCAGCGGCTGTTCCCGCCATTGAAATTCCTCCACCAGTTCGCCCCGGCCGCCGGTGACCAGCCGCACAAGCCATTCCAGACCCAGGCGGGTGCCCCGCGTCCGGTTCAGGCGCGGCGCGGCGGCCAGCAGTTCCGGCATACAGGGCGTGTTCCGCATCCAGAGCGCCGCTCCCAACCAGAGCGCCAGATCGGGCAGCGGGTCCTCTGCCCGGGGGTCCAGGCGACCGGGAAAGCGCAGCGCCTCCCGGTTGGCGTCCATGTAGGCGGACTGATAGACCGCCAAAAACCGGCGGAGCGTAGCGTCGTCCCGCAGAACAAAGGGCAGGCCCGCGTCGATGGATTGCCCGGGAAAGGCAAGCGAATATCCCCGCAGCCCTTCCGCCGGCGTAACGGTAAAGCGCAGCCACCGCCCCCGCACCCCGTACAGGCACAGATCCGCCGCGTCCCGCACAAGTACAGGCGGTGTTTCTTGCTCCCCGGTTCCTGGCAGCCGGTCGGCCGCAAACACCTGCACCCTGGCGCGGACGGGTCCTTCCAGTGAAAGGCGAAGCCATTCCATACCGCTGTCAAGGCCCTGATACCATTGGGAGCGGTATCCGCCGGCGTCGTCGTAGACGCCGCACCGGTCCAGTTCCCGGTCGGAGCGATAGCGACGAAGTCTTTGTTCCATGCCAGTTCCCTCCTGCCTGTCGTTTGGGCACTGCCCGGCGCTACGTCTGCGTCACATCCAGTTGTTTGAGCCAGGGCAGCATATCCGGTTTCAGCCGCACCGTGCCATCCGGGGCGCGGCGCGCGCCGCCGGCCAGCGGGCGCAGTTCCAGCGAGGTGACCTCGATCACATGTTCCAGTCTGCCCAGCGCCGCGAACAGGGCCGCCCCGGACACCTCCGCGCCAAACTCCCGCGGCCCCCGGACCCCGTCGGTCTGTTCCAGCACCGCGGCCCGGATCACAGATTCCTCCACCGGTTCGCTGACCCGCAGCGGCAGGGTCACGGCCAGGGGCATATAACGAGGGCTCTGCACGCGCACGGGCACGCCAATCATCCGGTAGCGCTCCAGCCAGGCGCGCAGCCTTCCGGTCTGCCAGGGGGTCAGTGTCGGCAGCGGCTGCGGCGAAAGCGGTTTTGCCAGTACGGTAACGCCGGCTTGCGCCCGGTGCGCCAGCGCGTGGACCTGTCCCAGCGCCAGCCCCGGCGTCTGCCGGGCCAGCTGTTCGTAATCCTGCAGGGTGACCGCCCGCAATGGCTCATCTTGTTCCTGTACCGTCCGTAAAAAGGCTTCCTGCTCCGTTTCCCGGTCGCACCCGCCTGCCGCGGGAGCCAGCGCCATCAAGCGGGTATCCGCCTGCCGCAGCAGCCCCGCCGCGCCGTTTCCTTCCCGGCCACGGGTCACGGCGCAGGCCGCCAGCAGCACGGCCCCGTCGGCGGGCACGCGATAATCCCGCCCGTCGCCAAAGCACAGCGCCCGCCGTTCCTCCACCCAGCGGCAGCCGCACGGCAGGGTCCGGGCCGGATCCGGCTCGCAGAGAGGACAGTCATACCACCTGTCCCCCTCCCGCACCATCAGGCGCAGCCGTTCCGGCAGGACGCCCTCCTCCTCCAGCGAAATCTCCTCATCGGCAATCGCCCGCACCGGCCGCTCCAACAAAAAATCCGGTTGCGCGCTGACGACCCGGATGACCGCCGGCGGATCACCCGTCCAACCGGCTACCTGCCCGTCCCGGGCAAACAGACCAGCCGCCTCCCGCCAGCCGCCGTCACCGGCCGGAAGGAAATACCGCAAGATCCGGCTTCCCATCCAGCCTTCCGGGATCTGGTAGGGCGGGGGCAAGTCGGCGGCAGCGCTGCGGGTCAGGCACTGTTCCAGCCACACCGGTTCCAGCACGAACCACCGCAGCCGGGGCTGCCCTTCCGGGCTGCCCCGGGCCGTGACCCGCAGCGCGGAAAATGGCCGGTCGGCTGTCAGGTTCCAAAAGCCGCTTTGCAGCAGCCCGCAGGTCTCGTCCCGCAAGACGATCTTTCGCCAGCTGTTTTCGTCCCCGGCCTCCGCCTGCCAGGTCAGGGGCGGTTCGGTGTCGGCGTTTGGTGGTACCCGCCCAGGTTCCGCTTCCACGCCGCACCAGAGTCGGACCGGCACACCGGCGGGCTGGCGCCGGGTAAAGACAATTTCCAGCCGGAGCGTCTCCCCCTCCGCGCACAGCGGCCGGCCGGGCTCCCACCGGCGGCGCTGCGGGCCCGCACCGATCCATACCTCGCTCACCTCGCCCGCCGCGGGCCGCCGCGCCTCCGCCTCGTAGGGCACGCCGTCCACCCAGAACCGCTGCCCGCCGTATACCCCGGTATCGTTCAGCGGCCGGGCCATCAGTGCAGCAGGGGTGCGGGCGCGCCGCTTGCCGCCCAGCAGTTTTCGGCAGGCCCGGTAATGGGCCGGGTCGGTCTGCGCCCATCGACGTTGCTGCAGTGCGGACAGGCCGGCGGCCAGTTCCAGGATCGCCACCGAAGGATCGCTGGGGATCGCGTCCGACCAGCCCGGCACCAGTTCCGCCATACGGCGGCAGGCCCACTCATACAAGTTTCTTTGTTGTTCTGCGTCCCGATCGGCTGTATTCATGGCGCATCCCTCTTTTCTACGGAAAATACGGTATAATCACCGCCCAAAGGCAGGGCGAAGGGATCCCGGATCCCGGCGGGGTCCTGTTCCCGGCCCTGGGGCGCGGCTGCGGCGACGACCAGTTCCACCAGCCGGATACCGGGTACCTCGGCCTGTAAACAGGCGCGGATCTGCGCCTGTGTTGGCAGCGCCCCCATACGCCAGCCCGTGCCGCCAAAACAGCCCGTACCCGGGTCCAGAAAGCGATCCAGCGCCTGCCCGATCCGCCGCCGTACTCCCGCCAGGTCCTGCCCGGGAACCGGACGGACCCACAGCATGACATGAATGGGATAGAACTCCGGCTCCCGCACCTGTATCGTCAGCCCCAAAGCGGTCAGTGCGCTGGATCGGTCCAGCACCTCCCGGATCGCGTCGCGCTTTAATTGGAAGGCCTGTTCGTGGTGGCGGGTATCCCGCATCAGCACCCCGATCTCCACCCCATCCTCTCCGACCACGCAGCGGACCTGGGAAACATCCCGCACACAGCTGCCGATCCGCTGTTCCGCGTCGGCCGCAGAGACGATGCGCCCCAGATGGTGCCGCTCGTTTTGCAGACGGCGCAGCCTTGCCTCCCCGGTCTCTGTTGGAGCGCCGCCAAAGCCGTCGGTCAGCGCAACGCCGGATGCCGGGCCTCCGTGCAGCGGGCTGAACGGTTCACCGGCCCGGCAGCTGTCCTCCCCCAGCGCCCGCAGCAGTACCGCGCCTCCGGTTACAGCCAGCAAGACCGGGTATGGTCCCCGGCGGGCGAAAGCCCCGCTTTCTTCCCGCAGGCACAGCCACCACAACTCCCGCCCGAAGCGCCGGGTCCGGCAGCCCCGCAGCCCGCTCAGAATGAGCAGTCCGCTGTGGGACAGGCCCTGGGTTCGATCCTGCAGCGGGAGCGGCCGTTCTCCGCCGTCAGGCTGCGATTCCCAGGCGGAGAGGCGGCCGCCGGGCCCCCGTCCACGCAGCGTCACATACAGCTGGCAACTCTCTCCCCCCGGCGGCGCGTCAAACCCCAGCCACCAACTGTCCGGCCCGGGCAGAAACGCCGGAAACAGCGTCCGAGCGGGCCCCCCGCTGGCGGGCATCCCGTCATCCGGCCAGCAGCGGGCCTCTACTTCTACCGGCGCGTCCGAAAGCACCGCGCTGATGCGCATCCCGCTGATCCGGGGCGCATAACAGCGCTGCAGCAGCCAGCCCGCCCCCTCGCAGACAAGCAGCCGCCAGCGCAGCCAGCAGGCTTTTACCCCCTGTACGATGCAGGGCTTCGCGTCCGCCGGCCAGCACAGCCGTACCTCCTGCTCGTACGTCTCCAAAACGGCCTTGTCCCCGGCGCGGAAGATCCCGGCATAATGCCCGGAACCCGGGATCGCGCGCCAGCCGGTGCCGTTCCAATATTCCCAGGCTACCTGATCGACACGCACCTCACGCACCGGTGGCGGGGCCGGCGGCAGCCGGCGCATCACCGGACGATACGCCGGCTCGCCGTCCGGCTGGGACGCCGGCTCCTCCCAAACGCGGAAGGTTTGCCGCCAGGACAGGGTGAGCTGCGCGCCGGGCAGATCCAGCGCGTCGGGGCAGCTGACAAAACAAACGGCCCAAGGCGTCAGGCGGGACCCAAACGGCAGCCAGTCGTCATCCGGGCAGGGACCGTTGTCGTTCAGCGCCCGCGGCGGCTGTGTGGCGCTGCGGGCCGTCCGCGCGAAGGCCTCCTCCAGCGGCGCCTCGGGGGGATGCTGCCCGTCGGCCACACGGACCAGCAGCGCACTGCCCGGACCGGCCGCCGGCAGCGCAAACGACAGGCTTTCCCCCTCTTGCGCGGGGGGTCCAGCGGCTGTTCCCGCCCGTCTGTTTCCAGATACCACCGGCAGGCCCCGGGATCACGGAAGAATCGCAGCAGTTCTTCCGGGAAGGGCCTTAGCCCGAGAGAGGCCCGACAGCCGTACGGAGAGGAAAACGCGGCGGGATGTTGAAACCGCGCCTGCTGACTCTGTTCGCCGGGACGGTCAAAATCAAACAGTTTGACCGGTGCGCGGGCGGACGGCAGCGGCAGCGGGATGAATTTGCCCCGTGTGCCGCTGGTGACCGCCTGCATGACCAGCCGCCCGGCGCACGCCCATGTGTCCTCCGCCGTTTCCCACAGCCGCGCGCCATCGCCGCCGCGGTAGAATACGCTGCCCGCCGGCAGCCGCATTTCGGCAGGGGCGGCGAACGCCGCATAGGCGTACATGGGTTCCGCCTCCCGAAACTCGCGGTTCCAGGCGTTCAGGTACTGTTGCCGGCGCTGTCGCGGCATTGCCAGCAGTTCTTCGCGGGAGCGGGCCAGCATCTCCCCCAGCACCGTCATCAGCGCGGCCTCCGGCTCGCTGCCCTCCCGCTGATACTGCCAGTGCGGCAGATAGGCGCGGACATACGCCTCCAGACCGGACCAGAATTTTTCCATACCGGCGCCTCCTTATCCGGTCTGTACCGGCAGGATCATCCCGGCCGCCTGGCCGGTGCCGCGAAGCTGATAGGAGACCCGGGCGATGAGCGCGCCGTCCTTCTGTGCCGGTTCAAACTCCACCTGGATATCCTGAATACGGGGTTCCCAGGCCTGCAGGGCCGACAGGATCTCCACCCGGATCTGATTTTTCAGGGTGGTATCCACCGGGGCAAAAGCGTATTGAGACAGCCGGGAACCGAACCGGGGACGAAAGGTCCGTTCGCCGCAGGTGGTGGAGAGGATCATCCGCACCGACTGGGCGATCTCCTCCTCCTCGCTTAAACGGCGAAAACGGCCGAGACCGGATTCCAATTTGCAGGGAAAGGCCATGGCCGGCATGAAAAAGCCCCCTTTCGCATTCAGTTCAGCCGGATGGCCCGGCCCTTTACGGCGGTGATGCCGCCCGAGGTGAGATCCAGCTTGTTTTCGCCGCTGACCGAAGTCTCCATACCGCCCGCGATCTCTACCTGATCGCTTTGCAGCGTGAGTTTTTCTTCAGCGGCAAGGGTGATCCGTTTGGCGGCAAGTTCCAGTTTTTCTCTGGCCCGCAGCCGTATATTGCCCTCGCTGTCGAGCGCCACCTCGGCGCCGGCACAGACGACGGTGACCCGCTTTCCTGCGGTGACACACAAGGCGTCGTTTTCCATATCCAGGCTGAGCAGCGGCCTCTCGGCACCGGCGGCACGCACCGTTACCGTTTTTGTCTCGTCCTCCAGGCAAAACTGCAATCCGCCGGCGGTCTGCACCCGGATGGCGGTCTTGTCCCGGGTATCGTCCAGAAGGATCGTGTGTCCGGAGCGGGTGGCGATCCGCTTGCGGTCATTCTTTTCCGTCCAGCAGGCCGCGGTATGCGGATCGCCCTGGGGGCGGCGCACCCGAACCAGATATGCCTCCCCGCCCGGCGTGCGGGGTGCGCGTATCTCCACCACGTCCCCGATCTCCGGCAGCCAATACACCCCTGTCAGGCTCGGCTCCGCCCGGACCAACAGGGTATCCCGGCCTTCGGCGTAGCCGCCCACCGTCACCTCCACCAGCCCTTTATCCGTATCGTCCGGATAGGCGGTGACAATGCCGCGGAGAAGATCGTATTCGTTCATGGTACGCCCCCTATTCCTCCGCCTCAAAGCGAGTCTCAAAACCGCGTTCGTCCAGCAGATGGACCACGGTGCGCAGATAAAAGGAACCGTTGACCGCCTCGCTCAACTCCGCGATCTCCACAAACCGTCCGGGCCGCAGATCCGGCAGGCCGGTACATCGCCCCAGCAGCAAACCGCCCCGGCGCTGCCGGGCTCGCATCCGCTCCCGGGCCAGATACCGGGCCTGGGCCATGGTGCGCACGGCGGGTTCCGCCTGGTGCAGGTCCAGCGCCAGGGCGCTGGCGGCGCTTTTGACGCCCACCCCCACGTCCCGGGCGCGGGCCGCGCGGGCATAGATCCGCGCGCCTGTATCGTCCGCGCCGCTGACCGCCACCGCCGCGCACTGACCCGCCAGGGTGCGCCGCCGCCGCAGACGGATCAGTCCGTTCGGCCCGGAAAAAGTCACGGCAGCGCCGGTCCGCGGCCGGGCCGGGCCGAAATACGCCTCCGTGCCGAAGGCGTAAAACTCATAACACAGCCAATCGGCCGCGCCGCATAAAAACGCAAAATCCGTCTTTTCCCCGCGGGCGACCGGCAGGTCCCAGTCGGACGGGATCGCCTGGATCTTCGCCTCCGCCATACGGGTGCAGCAGGACTGATCCAGCAGCGTTTTGACCAGCTGGCCCAGGGTACGGGCGGCGCTCGCATCAGCGGAACAGGACAGCATCAGCTGGCCCCGCACATCCAGACTGGTCATCTCCAAGATCCGGCTGCCACCCAGAGGATTGTCCCACACCGCCTCGTATACAAATCCGGAAAATACCGTTTTTTCCTTCCGTCGGTAACCCAGCGCCAGGGTACAGACCGCCCCCAGCTGCACCGCTTCCAGCCAGGCGGTCTCGCCCTCGCTGCCCGGCTCCAGTTCCGCCGCGAGGGTCAGTGAACCCGCTTCCCGCTGGGTGGTCAGGCGGCATTCCAGCCTTTCCAACCGGACTCCCCGCCCCACATCCAGTGTTTTGCCGCTCACCTGAAGGGTAAAGGTGGGGGTGCGGAATCCCCCATAGATCTCATACAGATCCGAAAAGGTCATACGCGCACCTCACTCATACAGCCAGCCCCATTCTGCCAGCAGCGGGTCCGCCGCCCGGCGGTCGTCAGCGGCCTTTTTTCCCTCTTGTTCCAGAGTGCGGTCCGCCTCCTCACCGGTTATGGACAGGGACACTTCCGCCTGCACCGGCGTTCCGTCGGCGGCAAACATCTGATAGCGCACCGAAAAGCTGTTCATCATGCCGGTATGCAGCAGGGTGCCCCAGGCAAAGGTGACCTTGGAGGCGTTTGTACGGGCGGTATTGCCGCTCTGACGCACAAACTGCCGCAGTTTTTTGATTTCCTCCCGCACATCGGAATAGGCGGCACTGCTGGTATAGGTATGGTAAAACAACCGCACCGGCAAAACGGCCTTCTCGGCGGCGCCGGTGGGATCGTTCTGCTGCTGTGGCTCCCGGGCGGCGCTTTCGGACGCGGCGCTCATGGTCCCCTTGTCGCCGTTTGCGCCCGTACGCAAGGTATATTCCAGCGAATTGGGGTTGAACTGCACCGTGACCGCCTGGCTCTCCCTGCCCGGTTCATACAATCTTGCCTTGTTCACGGCTCTTCCATCCCCTTTCGCAGTGATTCCTGCCGGGCCTGGCGTTCCAGCGCGCCGGCCACGCTCTGCACCAGAGCCTGAAACTCATCCCGGCTCAGCCGCACAGTCGGCGCGGCTGAGCCGGAAAAGGCAGAGGCCGCGCCAAGCGGGGCCGCGGCCGGGCGATCCCGTGGCTTTTGTTCCGGGGCGGGGACGCCGCGCATCTCCCGCGCCCGCAGCGCTGGCTGAACGGCCGGTTTTTCCCGCCAGCTGTAGCGGCAAGCCGGGTGGAAAAAGCGCTGCCGGATAGTCTTTTCACGCGGCAGTCCGCCCGCTGCCAGGCAGATACCGCGTCTATCCCGGACAAGGTCGTCTCCCCGCGCTCGCAGCACCGTCAGGCAGAATCGGGTCAGCGCCAGGAGGGCGGTTTGCCGCCCGAGCAGGCCCGCGATCCAGGCGATGGCCTCACCGGGGCGGCTGCGGGCATGTTCCTGCCGTTCGCGCAGCAGGCTGTATACCATCTCCCGATAAAAGGGACGCAGTTCCCGCCGGACCGCCGTTTGGGAAAACAGACGCAACAGGGTGCGGGCCGCCTGGGTGGGGCGGGACGGGTCCGGCGGAGGGACGGGACGGACCGGCTGCCGGCTCAACGGCAGCCAGACTACGCGGGTGTCATCCGATCCCCGGTATGCGGGAGAAAGGATCGTTTGGTGCAGATGCAGCACGGTGGTGGAGCGGATGATCGTTGGGGCGGACGCCGGCGGCGCCAGGGTCCGGGACCGCAGCACCACCAGCGGCGTATCCCGCCCGTTTGCGCGGCGGCCCACCCGCTGAAGCAGCATCCGGCGGCCTGCCGCCACCAGCAGAGAGCGGTTATTTTGCAGCGACCCGCATGGCCTCGTAGCCCAGTTCAAACCGGTCGATAAGCAGCGCGTTCTGCATCGCATCCATCTCACCCACCTCAAATTTTTTCACCACCAGGCCGGTCAGGGTATAGATCTTGCCTGCCGCGGCCGCGTTGGCTTCGCCCCATATCTCCAGCCGGGCGGCGGCTTTTAGCCGTTCCCCCACCAGATAGAAAGGGAACAGCTCTCCTGCGTAGACGCCGCGCTCCAGACGCAGGGTGCCGCTGTTTTTTACCGGGCCGGGCAGCAGATGGACCCGGTCATTCACGCCGCCCTCCTGGTAGGTGAAGGGCTCGCTCTCCCGCGCAAGGCCGGAGACCCTGGCAAAGCCAAACTCCTTTTCCCCGATCCAGACATGAAAATCGTAGGCCGCGAGAGGTTCCCGGGTTATCAGTTCCGCCACGATCGCGCGCCCCCCTTCTTATGGATCAAACAGATTTCTTTCGCCGGAACCGGCCTCTTTGTTGATCTGGCTGATCTCCCGGCAGAACTTTTCCCGTTCCAGGTGGGGCAGTGCCAGGGTCTGTTCCAGCTCCCAGTGAAAATAGTAGGATAGGGCACCTGACCGTCATACCCGATCTGCGGCCCGCCGGATGACGGCAGCCACACCACATTCACCGAATACTGCCCGCTGTCCGGCGCGCGCTGCATCACCTCGTCCACCAGCCCCCCTGCCGCGCCGCTGTCGGTCAGGTTTCCGGCGGTCAGCAGATCGGCCAGGTTTCCGCCCAGAAGCTGAAGTTTCTGCCGTGCGTCCTCCTGGATGGTGGTTTGGTAAAACCGGTACTGGACCCCGAGGATGGCTCCCAGCATCACCCCCGCCATGATCAGTTCAAAGACCGCCAGCCGCACAGCTGTGCGGGGCGAACGCAGCGCCGTCTCCAGCAGGCATCCGATCCCGGAGAGCAGCGCAAAGCCCAGCAGCATCGGCCGCCAGCTGTGCAGCAGCACCAGCCAGAAAAGATGCCTGCCCATCTTCAGTTCGTCGATCACCCCATTCGGCCCCACCACCACATTGGAATCCCCGCTGTGAGCGACGCACTGGCCGATCACCTGGATCTGTCCGGGCTGTTCCTCGCGGGTGGTGAAGATGGCGATATCCCGGTATCGGTAGCCGGACTGCCGGATCGTTTCTCCGCCGTACCAGCACACCGACGCTGTACCGTCCGGCCGGAGTTCCGCGATAGCGCCGCTCTGGCTGTCCGACACAAAGACCCGCTCCTGAAAGGTGGAGATATGCAGCGGCGTGTCCATGCCAAGGCCGGATATAAGGTCACGCTGTCACTCTCCCCGGATATACTGGCCCAGCCTGCCCTCCGAATCGATCCATACATAATGATCGGTATCCACATACTTGAGCTTGTACACCGTTTCGCCCGGCAGGATGGATTCCAGCCGGGCCTGACCGGCAGCCAGATCCCAGTGCAGCAAAAAGCTGTTGCCCTGGCTGTCCACACCGCCCAGGCAGACCTCGGCCGGTGTTTCCCCCAGCGGCAGATACGCGCCGGTCCAGGTGATATCGGCGGACCCGGCATTGGGAAGATCCGCCAGATCCAACAGGGTTCGTATGGACATAGACGCGCGTTCCATTGACAGCGCCACCAGTTTTTGGGTGGCGCCGCCGGCCGCGTAGGTAGTCAGGACTGCGTAGATCGTATCGTTCAGCACCACCAGATTTTCAAACGCCTGGTCGGTCTCGGTAACGGCGTAGTGCAGCAGATTCCCGTTGTAGTCGATGTGTACCAGGCTGTTGTTTGCCTCTTTGGAGAGCACCATGAACAGAGAGTTGCCGGTGGGGTCCATGGCGTAGACGTTGCCGTCCAATGTGGGCAGATACCCATCGGAGCGAACCACCGCCCAGCCTGTGCCGATCGCTGCCGCGCATACCAGCAAGAGCAGTTCCCGCAGAAGGAACCGGCTTCCTTTTCTCCGCCGGCGGATTTTGCTTTGCACCATTCCGCCCCCCTATTCATCGGTCAACCGCTGATCTCCGATCTGCACGATGCCCGGCCAGGCCGGTTCGGCCTGTTCGCCGCGCCAGTCTTGGTACGCGCCGGCCAGCGAGAGCAGCGCCGCCCCTGCCAGCAGCGCCACAACAACGACGGCTGCCGTGCGGGCAAACCGCTCGCCCCGATTTGCCAGCCGGCGCGCGGCAGAACGGACCGTATCGGTCCAGGGTGCGCAGGCGTCCGGCAGGGCACTCAGATCCTGCTGCAGCCGGCTCCAGGACCGATACGCACCGCCGGCCAGTCGGGCATAAAACAACTGCAGTTCCGGCGGATCGCGGGAAAAACGGGCCCGGCCTGTTCCCCCGGTGAGGATCTGCCGGCAAAGCCCGGCCACCGCTTCCGCCGCGCGGCCAGGCCCCATGCCGCCGGGCCAGGCCGCCCAGTCCGGAAGAAGCTGAAGCCAGGCGGACGCCGGGCCGAACCGCAGATTTTCCTCCCGGGCTGCCAGCGCCGCCACACAGCCGGCGGCAGGGTCGGCCACACACTGAGCCACCAGAGCCAGGCAGGCGTCCCGCCGCTGCCCCAGTGTGGGCTTTTTCGCCAGCCAGACCGCCATGCGATCGCCGTCCCGATAAGGCAGCAGCACCTCCAGTACCTCTTGTTCCAGGCGGACAGGGGCGGTCGCCCCGGCGGAAAGGTACGCTTTTTGGCATGCCGGTTCCCGGATACGCAGCCGAATCAAAAGCCCGCCGCCGGGCGTTCGGCACACTTCCGAACATCCTGCCTCGCTTGCAGATTCCCGCCGGATCACCCGCAAGGAATCAAACGTTTCCCTCTCCATGGCTCTGTTCCCCTCTCGCCACAAGAATAAAAGCGCTGGCCCGTTCCTCCGGCTTTCCCCGCGTCTGCGCGTAGACCTGGCAGAGACCTTCCCGGTCCGGCGCGGTGTAAAGCCCGTCCCGGGTGATGACGCCGTTGCGCTTGCCTTCCACGTAAAAATCGCAAGGGCAGACTCCGCCGCCGGTGAACACCGGCGTAAAGGCGACTGTTGCCCCTGGTTCCACCCGGATCACATCGGGTGTCAGGCGGCTGAGCCGGCCGGTTCGGCTCGGCGGGTATCGCCGCCCGCCCGCCAGGCAAACCAGCGCAGCCGGACTTCCGACTGCCGCAGATCGGTCAACGGACGCACCGCCAGTTCAAAGGTCCCCTTGTCCGGATGTACCCGTACGCCACGTTCAAACGCCTGGTCGAAGATCCCGCGGCTCTGATCGAACAGCGAAGCTTCTCCCAACAGCAGATCAACACCGTTTTGCCCGCTGTTCACGACCGGATACACATGCTCAAGCCCGAACTCCACATAAACAGGGCCGGGCCCCAGTTCATGCGCGATCTCGTTGCTGGTCAGGATGCTGCCCGCCTTGCGGTTTATCCCCGCGTGCAGCACCACCGTTCCGGTGGTGAGCTGCCGTATCTCCGGGCGGGGTGCGGCCGGCGGGGCAGCAGGTACCGGAGCGGCAGCCGCCGGGGCCGGCCCGTGCCCGGCAGACCGCTCCGGCCGCAAAAAGCGGGCGGCGACCTGCGAAAGACATTGACGCAAGGCAGGGGCGGAGAGCCGGCGCGACGCCGTCAGCGGGATCACATTGTCCAGCAGCGATTTTTCCTCGTAACGAATGAGCCGGACCCGCGCGATCGGCACTCCATCCGGCTGATCGTCCCACAAATCCTGGGGCGACGCGACATTCAGCCGCGCTGCCAGCGCCGTGGTCACATCGCCCTGTTCTACGGGAAATTCCTCGTGGAAGGAAGGCGGCCCGCCAACGCGCACACCTCGCTTTTCCAGCCAAAATCCCGATTCGTCCAGCGTGATCCGGACCACCCGTGCCGGTTGTACCGGAAGGACCGGCAGGGAAAGTTCGGTTTCTCCTTTTTCCACGCGCAGATGCCGTTCACAGCAAAACGGCTGCCCATCTCCTCCGGAAAAACCCGGGATACCGGGCGCATAATGCAAGACCAGATCCAGCGGTTCCAGGCTGAAACACTGGATACGCAGCCTCAGCAGAAACGCCCGTTCGGCGGACAGGACGCGGGGAATGCTCTGCACGACCCGCACCTCATCGTCCTCAAACAAAACCTGTTCGGACAACAGAGCCTGTTCCGCGGCCGAAGACGGGAGAAAGCGATCTTCGTTCATGCGCAAAGCGTATCCTTCTTTGGCAACGGCGTACTGGGTATTCTGCCCCTCGTCGTCGGAAACGAACATGGGATCCAGCAGTTCCTCCCGATAAGAAAGCCACAGTATGCCCCGTTCCTTCGCAAGTTCATCAAACCCTTTCAGGGAACGGATGCGACAGATTGCCGGTTCCTCCACGATCAGATACCGGCCCTGGGCGTCGACGGCCAGCCCCGGTTCTACCAGAAGCGAATCGGAATCCACCCGCTGGACCCCCAGGCCGAACACAATGCCGGTGCCAAACACCCAATGGTTGAGAAAGGCCAGTTTGTGATCGGCAAACGCCTAGTCCCGCGCAAAATCCACCGCCCGCATCCGCTTCTTTCTGAAATACCGGTTTTTGGTGAAAGGATACAACTGTGCCTGCATCATACGCCCTCCTGACCGTTTCCCCGGCGATCGGCAGGGAATTTTAGCGATATCATATCATTCGAGTTGTTTTGCGTCTATCCGCCGCCGGGCCGCGCAAAGAGGAGAAACCGGCGTAGCCCGCCCTCCCTCCCGGTCAGCGACTAGGGCGGCCGGGTCCGGCTGTTTCCGCGCAAAACAACAATAAAAGTAAAATTCCCGCTAGTTTCAGCGGGAATTTGCTAATTTGCGCATCCAAAAAATGGAAATATCGCGATTTTCATCAGCCGTTGGTGAGGGGGAATCCGGTATCATGAATACAAGGAGTTGATACGGAATGGATGAAAAATTTATCCGGGAAAGGATCACCCAGCTGCGCATCGCCCGCAATGTGTCGGAGTATCAGATGTCGGCCGAACTGGGCAAGAGCGCAAGCTATGTGCAGGCCATCACATCAGGCAGGAGCCTGCCTTCCGTGGAGCAGCTGTTTAACATCATCGACTATTTCGGGTTGACGCCGGCCGAATTTTTTAACGCCGAGGATGGGGATTCCCAGGAAGTCCGGACCGCGATCCATCTTTTGCGCGCCCTGGATACGCAAAGCGTCGCTTCGCTGCTGCCGCTGCTGCGGCGGCTGGCGGAACAGGCCGGCCCCCGGGAAACGCCGGAAACATGACCGTTCCGTCTTGCGAAAATCAAGGCACGGCGGCGGCAGACATAAAAAAGAGAGGCGCAAAGCCTCTCTTTTTTATGCTTGCCATATCAGAGTTCCGCGCGGGAAATCTCCAGGATCTTATAGACGCAGGTAGAGCCGTTGGGAAGCTGGATCTCCGCAGCCTCACCCACCTTTTTGCCCAGAAGGCCCGCACCCACCGGGCTCTCGTCGCTGATCTTGCCGTTCATCGGATCGGCCTCGGTGGAGCCCACGATGTCATACTCGTCCACATCGCCGTCCTCGTCCTCGATCTTTACATGCGAACCCACCGATACAGTGTCAAGGTTCAGGTCCTCGTTGTCGATCACCCGCACATGCTTGAGCATGGCTTCCAACTGGGCGATCCGGCTTTCAATAAAGGCCTGCTCGTTCTTGGCCTCGTCATACTCGCTGTTTTCCGACAGATCGCCAAAGCCCCGGGCGGTCTTGATCTTCTCCGCCACGTCCTTACGGCGCACCGTCTTGAGTTCCTCCAGCTCCTGCTCCAAAGCGGTCAGACCAGACCGGCTGATCACGATCTCTTTCGCCATAGTATCCATTTCACTCCTTGCCTTTGCGGGGCTTGGCCAACTTTCCTCCGGACGCCGCCCCACTAATTTTGTTATTATAGCCCACGCACATACTTCTGTCAACCAAAGCAGGTATTTTTGGACAGTTAAACAAAAACCCCTCTGGTTTTTTGACAGCTGCGCTGTACCGCCGGCAAGCGATCGAAAAAGCCGGCAGGGGCCCGTCTGCCCAGCTTTTTCGCGCCGCAGCCCTTGGCGCCGCGCCGGGACAGGAAAGGCCCCGGGCAGCGGGCTGCCCGGGGCCTTGCTGTCGGTGAAATTGTATGCGCGCAGCGGCGCGGTTATTCGTCGGCGTCAGGGCCGTTGCCCAGCTTTTTAGCCTCCTCGATGACCTTGCCTTCCAGCATGGAGGGCAGCGGCTCATACCGGGTGAACTCCAGGGTAAACCAGCCGCGGCCCTGGGTCAGCTGCCGCATAAAGGTGGTAAAGTCCTGCATTTCGGCCATGGGCACCTCGGCCTCCACAACCTGCAAACCGTCTTCGTCCGGGTTCATGCCCAGCACGCGCCCGCGGCGCTTGGTCACGTCGCCCATGATGTCGCCGGTGTTGTCGCCGGGAACATGCGCCCGCAGGGTACCCACCGGCTCCAGCAGGATGGGGCCCGCCTGGGGCAGGGCCGCCTTGTAAGCCAGCTTGGCCGCCATAATAAAGGCCATTTCGCTGGAATCCACCGGATGATAGCTGCCATCCAGCAGGGTGGCTTTCAAGCCCACCACCGGGTAGCCGGCCAGCACGCCGTGCTGCGCCGCCTGACGAAGGCCTTTTTCCACGGCAGGGAAATAGTTCTTGGGCACACTGCCGCCGAACACCTTTTCCTCAAACACCAGTTCTTCGCTGTCGCAGGGTTCAAACTCGATCCACACATCGCCAAACTGGCCGTGGCCGCCGGTCTGCTTCTTGTGCCGCCCCTGAGCCTTGCACTTTTTGCGGATGGACTCCCGGTAGGCCACACGGGGGGTATCCAGGGCGATCTCCACCCCGAATTTAGCCTTGAGCTTGGCCACCACTACGTCCAGATGCTGTTCACCCAGACCGCTCAGCAGCTGCTGGCCGGTCTCGCCGTCCACCCGGTAACTCACGGTGGGGTCTTCCTCGATCAGGCGGGCCAGCGCCGCACCGATCTTGCCCTCGTCCCCTTTCTTGGCCACCTTGACCGCCATGGAGAGGGTGGGGACCGGGAAGGCCGGGCGGGGCAGCGCGGCCACGCGGGCGGGGTCACACAGGGTATCACCGGTCTGGGCGGCGGGCAGTTTGGTGATGGCGCCAATATCGCCGGCCACGATGCCGTCCGTATCGGTCTGCTTTTTGCCGCGCACGGTGAGCAGCTTGCCCAGCCGCTCGGTCTCGCCGGTGCGGGCGTTGACCAGGGCGCTGGCGGCGGTGAGTTTGCCGCTGATCACCCGCACATAACTGAGTTTGCCCACAAAGGGATCGGCCACCGTTTTGAACACATACACGGCGGTGGGCTCGGACTCATCGCACTTGAGCTCCACCGCGGTGCCGTCGGCGGCGGTGGCGGTGCGGCCGCCGGCCCGCTCAGCACTGGGCAGCAGCCGGACCATGTTCAGCAGCAGCATGTCCAGCGCCTGCAGGTTCACGGGGCTGCCGCAGAACACCGGAGTGATGATGCCGCTCTTGACGCCCAGGCGCATCCCTTCCACGATCTCCTCGGTGGTGAAGGGCTCACCCTCAAAGAACTTCTCCATCAGGGCGTCATCGGTCTCGGCCACGGCCTCGCTCATGGCCTCCACCAGGCCCTCCAGCCGGTGGCCCATGTCGGGCAGTTCGATCTGGACCTGTTTGCCGCCCTCGTACTTGAAGGCTTTCTGGCTGAACAGGTTCACATAGGCCACGGTACCGTCATCCAGGCGGTGCGGCACCACGCACGGGCAGATCGAGGGGCCAAAACGTGTCTTAAGATCTTCCAGTATCTTATAGAAATTGGCATTCTCCAGGTCCATTTTGGAGATGAAGATCATGCGGCTCTTGCCTTGTTTTTCGGCCATCTTGTAGGCTTTTTCCGCCCCCACCGACACGCCGCTGCGGCCGGAAACGCAGATCAGCACACTCTCCACGGCCGGCATTCCTTCGTACATACCCACCTCAAAGTCGAACAGGCCGGGCACGTCGATCAGGTTCAGCTTGATGTCCTCGTACTGCACAGGAGCTACCGCCGCCGACAGCGAAGCATGGCGCTTGGCCTCCTCCGGATCGAAATCGCAGACGGTGTTGCCGTCCTCCACACGGCCCATGCGCTCCAGCGCACCGGTGGTGTAGAGCAGGGATTCCACCAGGGTGGTCTTGCCGCAGCCCGCATGGCCGGCGACGAGAATGTTGCAGATTTTGTTGGCTTGGTTCATGTCGTTACCTCTCCCCGCTGCCGCCAGAGATTGCCCCGACCGGAACGCGGCAGCGCTTATGCAATAATTTTACCATAATACTTTCCGGATTCAAAGACAAAACTGGTAACTATAGCCGAAAACTCCCCCAAAATTTCCGGTCTATGTTTGTGTATTGTGCCAAATCGAAACAAAAAATCGACAAGGTTTTGGTAGATTCAGGATTGTAGAGCGGCGTAAAAGGTGGTACAATATATAAGACAAATTGTGCGGCCGCGCGTGCCGCGCCAAAAGGAGAAAGGCTATGCCAAAAAAAATTGCCGCTGAGCGCAATATGGAATTTTATCGGGCGATCCTGCTGCTGAAAGACGAAGAAGAGTGCCGCCGCTTTTTTGACGACATCTGCAGCGCCGCGGAACTGAGTTCCATGGAGCAGCGCTATCAGGTGGCCGCCCTGCTTACCGAGGGCAAAGTGTACACCGATATCCTGGAGCGCACCGGCGCCTCCAGCGCCACCATCAGCCGCGTGAACCGGATGCTGCAGGGCGGCACCGGCGCTGTGGCTGAGATTTTAGAGCGCAGCAAAACTTCGACTCGCTAAATTCGAAAAGCACAAGAAACAAAAAGCGCGTGCCCGGCCGGGCACGCGCTTTTGATTTCTTGCTTTTTTGCACAGGATCACGCCAGGCCCATGGCCCAGGCCATCGCCAGCAGCAGAGCCAGGCCCGCCAGGTTGACTGCGGCGAACCAGCCCAGAAACCGGCCCATCCGGGCGTTCGGGCTGCGGGCATAGAGTTTGAGGGAGATCAGGCTGGCCAGCGAAGCCACCGGGGTGCCCAACCCGCCCAGATCGGTGCCCAGCAGCAGGCCCGCCCCGTCGGTGGTGAAGCCGGAGAGCAGCACCGCCGCGGGCACGTTGCTGATGAACTGGCTGGCGGCGGCGGCGGTGAACAGGGTGCTGCGGGCCAGCATCGCTTCCAGCAGACCGCGCACCGCCGGGATGGCCCCCAAATTGCCCGAAAAGATAAAGAAGCAGATAAAGGTGGTCAGCAGGCTGTAGTCCACCTTGGGCAGCGTGGAGCGGGAGAGCAGCGCCAGTGCCGCCAGGGTCACCGCAAAGACCGCCGGCACAGGCAGCAGATGCAGCACCGACAGCAGGCAGAGCGCAAACAGCACCCCGAACAGCGCCAGACTGCGCGCGGCCGGGGCGGGGGCGGGGCTGTCCATCCGCACCTGCACCGACCGGTCGGGCAGCAACAGGCAGGGCAGCAGCACCCCCACCAGGCTCACCGCCGCGAAGGGCGCCACCAGCACCAGGAACTCCGCGAAGGAAAAGCCGTACCGGCCGTACAGGTACAGGTTCTGGGGATTGCCCATGGGCAGCGCCATGCTGCCCAGGTTGGCGGCGGCCGTCTGGAGCACCACCACCAGGGGAGCCTGTTCAGCCCGGCTGCAGAGCCCCAGCAACAGTACCGCGAAGGGCACAAAGGTGAGCAGGGCCACGTCGTTGGTGATGAGCATGGAACTGAAAAAAGGCAGCAGCACCAGCAGCACGCAGAGCATCCGGAAACTTTTGCGCCCCGCCAGCAGCCGGCGGCCCAGCCAGTCGAACAGACCGCTGGCCTGCAGCCCGGCCACCACCGCCATCAGGCAGAACAGCTGCATGAGCACGTTCCAGTCGATATAGCCCAGCCAGGCCGCGGTGGGCGGCGCCCAGACCGCGCTCACCGCCGCGCATAGGAAGGCGATGCAGAGCACCGCTTCCTTTTTTATCCATCCCCACATCTTTTGCGCCATCTGCCGCACGCTCCTTTTTCCCGCACAAAGCCCGCCGGTGTTCTGCCGGCGGGCTGCTGGTCCATCTTTTGCCGGGGATGCCCCGGCGATAGTAATCATAGCACACCCGGCGGCGGTTGAAAAGCCCCCGCGGGTAGTTTTTCTCACCGGATGGCCTGTTTCATTTCCCGCATGAAGGCTCCTATATGAGGCGGGGCCTCCCGGCCGTACTGCTCCAGCAGCCGCACAATGGCCGAGCCCACGATAACTCCGTCGGCGCGGGCGGCCATCTGCCGGGCCTGCTGCGGCGTGGAGACGCCGAAGCCAACCGCTACCGGCAAACGGGTGTTTTGCCGAATAGCGCGTACCAGTGGCGCCAGATCGGTGGTGATGGCGCTGCGGACCCCGGTGACCCCCAGCGAGGAGACCAGATACACGAACCCCTCCGCCCCGGCGGCGATGCGGACGATCCGGTCGGCCGATGTGGGGGCGATCAGGGAGATCAGCGCCACCCCGTGCCGGCGGCAGGCGGGGGCGAACTCCTCCTTCTCCTCATAGGGCAGGTCGGGCAGGATGACCCCGGACACCCCGGCCTCCCGGCAGGCGGCCATAAACCGGTCCGCCCCGTAGGAAAAGACCACGTTGGCATAGGTCATAAAGACCAGCGGCACCGGCACCTCCCGGCGCAGCTGCCGCACGAAGGCGAAGATACGGTCGGTGGTGACGCCGCCCCGCAGGGCCCGTAGGCTGGCCGCCTGGATGACCGGCCCCTCGGCGATGGGGTCGGAAAAGGGGATGCCCAGCTCGATCAGGTCAGCCCGTTTTCCACGGCGGCCCGCACCGCGGCGGCGGTGGTCTCCAGATCCGGGTCTCCGCAGGTAATAAAGGCGATAAAGGCTTTGCCCCCGGCAAAAGCACGCTCGATCTCAGTCATGGATATCCTCCCCTCTGTAGCGGGCGATGGCGGCGCAGTCCTTGTCGCCCCGGCCGGAAATGGTGACCACCAGGATCTGGTCACGGCTCATCTGCGGCGCCAGACGACGGGCACAGGCCACCGCGTGGGCCGACTCGATGGCCGGGATGATCCCCTCGGTACGGGCCAGGTACTCGAAAGCTTCCACCGCCTCCTCGTCGGTGACCGGCACATACTCCGCCCGGCCGGTATCGTGGAGCCAGGCGTGCTCCGGGCCTACCCCCGGGTAATCCAGCCCGGCGGAGCTGGAATAGACCGGAGCGATCTGGCCGAATTCGTCCTGGCAGAAGTAGGATTTCATGCCGTGGAAGATGCCCACCCGGCCGGCGTTCACGGTGGCGGCGGTCTCGCGTGTGTCTCCCCCCCGGCCGGCGGCCTCGCAGCCGATCAGCCGCACCGAGGGCTCCCCGATAAAATGATAAAAGCTGCCGATGGCGTTGGAACCGCCGCCCACGCAGGCCACCACCGCGTCGGGCAAACGGCCCTCTTTTTTTTGCAGCTAGTGAATTGTCAAACTAAGTGCAACAGGAATTGAGTTCAAAGTCCCATAATTCCTGGGCAGAATGGAAGTTAAGAACCTTTCGAGGCCTGGCGTTAATCAACGCCAGGTTTCATTTTAGTGTAGCGGGGGCAACACGGGAAAGATTTCTGCCTTTGG
>CASFJO010000048.1 GCA_949295035.1 uncultured Gemmiger sp. | reverse complement strand
GGGGGCCTGCCTGGTGAGCGCGCGGGCCCGCCCCGGGCAGGTGCGGCTGACGGCCGCCGCCTTCGGCCGGGTGCGGGACCCCTCGGTGAAGGACGGCACCAACATGGGCGGGGCGATGGCGCCGGCCGCCGCCGAGACCCTGTACCGGTTTTTTCTGGACAACCGCTGTACCCCCGCCGACTACGACGGGGTGTATACCGGCGATCTGGGGATCGTGGGCAGCGAGCTGCTGGCCCGGCTGCTGGAGAGCGACGGGGTGGACCTGGCCGGCCGCCACAAGGACTGCGGCCTGCTGCTGTATGACCGGCAGGCCCAGCAGACCGGCGCGGGCGGCAGCGGCGCGGGCTGCGCGGCCAGTGTGCTGGCGGCCCATATCCTGCCGGCGCTGAAAGCCGGAAAAATGCGCCGGGTGCTGCTGGTCTGCACCGGCGCGCTCATGAGCACCACCACCCTGCTGCAGGGGGAGAGCATCCCCGCCGTGGCCCATCTGGTGGAACTGACCGCGCCGGAGGGCTGAATCGGCCGACAGGGGGGAAAGGAACCCGGGGCTGCGCCGACCGCCCTGCCGGATCCGGCCCCCATGCTCCCAAAGATCGCGGGCCGATACCTTGGCCCGCAGGGGCACAAAATGCGCCAACGTTCTTGCAGATTCATTTTCCCGCGGGACGAAATTTCGTCCCGCTGTTTCCGGGGGTCCGGGGGAGACGTTGTCTCCCCCGGATCGGCCAAAATCGAGGTGAACCTATGATGCACTATCTGTGGGCGTTTGTGGTGGGCGGGGCGCTGTGCGTGATCGGCCAGCTGCTCATAGACCTGACCAACCTGACCCCGGCGCGGGTGCTGGTGCTCTACGTGACCAGCGGCGTGGCGCTGAGCGCGGTGGGGCTGTACGGCCCGCTGGTGGAGCTGGCGGGCGCCGGGGCCACCGTGCCGCTGACCGGCTTTGGCCATCTGCTGGCCCAGGGGGTCAAGCGGGCGGTGGAGACGCAGGGCCTGCTGGGCGCGCTGACCGGCGGCGGCGCGGCCTGCGCCGCGGGGGTGACCGCCAGCCTGCTCACCGGTGTGGCCGCCAGCCTGCTGGCCAAAAGCCGGGACCAGAACTGAAAACCGGCGGGGCCGGGCAGCGTTTTTCGTCCCGGGCCCGCCGGGGGGTGGTGTACTGCGCGGCGTGTGCCGCGGGGGGGCTTATTGGTCGTTCAGCACGATGGCCTGGGTCAGATGGCGCGGACTGTCCGCGTCGATGCCCTTCTTCTCCGCGATGTAGTAGCCCAAAAACTGCCCGATCAGCCCGATCAGCGCCGCGCTGCGGGCCGCGTCGTAGCCGCAGCCCAGTTCCAGGTGATAGGCCGCGTCCGGCATGGCCGCCGTCACGCCCTCGCCGATGGCCACCGTCACCCCGCCGTAGCCGTTCATCTGGGTCAGCAGGGCCGCGTCCTCCTTCATCGTGTCGGGATGGGCCAGGGTCACCAGCAGGGTCTTGTCGTCCACCAGGCTCATGGGGCCGTGGCGGTACTCCAGGCTGTAGTAGGCCTCGCTGTTGGCGATGCCCATCTCCTTCATCTTGTTCATGCACTCGTTGGCCACCCCGTAGTACTCGCCCTGGCCCAGAGTGATGTATAGATCCAGCTCCGGATGCTCGGCCACGATGGTGCGGGCCAGTTCGTCGGTGGCTTTCAGCAGCCGGCGGGCGTGGTCCGGGTAGGCGGCCAGGCTGGCCAGTTCCTCTTTTTTGCCCGCCACATGCAGGCTCAGCACGCAGGCCAGGTACACCATGCTGGTGAAGCTGCGGGTCATGATCACGCTGTCCTCGGCGGTCTCGGGGCTCAGGATGTAGGCGTCGTTGTACAGGCGGCTGTCCGCGTCGCAGGTGATGGCCAGGGTCTTGACCCCGGGCAGACTGCGCACCTTGTCGATGGCCATGCGCACCTCGGTGGTGTAGCTTTTGCGGGTGATGGGCAGCACCAGCACCCGGCGGCCGGGCTTTACATACACCCCGGGGAAGAAGTACAGTTCGCTGCAGCAGACCGCCCGGGCGGGAATGCCGTTGAACTCCGAAAAGATATGGGCGGCGGTCTGGGCCAGATAGAGGCTGGTGCCGCAGCCGGTGAAGATCAGTTCGTCATACGGCTCAGCAAACACCTGATCCAGGGTGGCCTGGATGGCGGGCAGGGTGGCGTTGATGGCGGCGAAGGAATCGGCCTGGCCGTAGATCTCGGCATAGGTCAAAGCGCTGTTTTTCTTTTCCATAACAAATTGCTCCTTTCAGCACTGGGCGGCGCGGCCGCCGGAAAACTCAGCTTGTCCGGGCGGCCGGCCGCTGATCCGAAGGGTCAAAATACGGTCCCATACGGCAGGCTCCTTTCCCTTGTCACAGCCGGATCACCGGGATGTTGAGAATCTCGGCGGCGCGGGCCAGCTGGTCGGCCACATCGGCCCAGACCAGGCTGTAGTGATGGGCCATGCCGCTGTCGGCGATCTTCTGCACCAGGTCCAGCACCGGGGTATCCACCTGCACGTTCACCATGCAGCCGCGGGTGTTGCGCACCGTGCGCACGCCGGTGCCGCGCAGCAAAAACAGCCGGTACTGCCCGTCGATGTTGGAAAGCCGCGCCGCGGTGACGGGGCCTTCTTTCAGCGCGCACCAGAAGGCGGTGCCCTGCCCCAGCAGCGGGTGGTTGCAGACGGTGACCCCGTCCCGGGTATCGTGCAGGCTGGGGGCGGCGTTGCCGCAGTGCCAGAAGGTCACGGTATTGGCCGTCTCGTCAATATTGATCAGGTCGGTCACGAAGGTGGGCAGGCCGGTCAGCTGGTTCTGCATCACCCCGGCCAGGCCCGCGTCCACGTCGGACTCGCAGGCGATGGACAGCCCCTCGTCCGCCAGCCGCCCCAGCACCGCGCAGGGGGTGGTGTGCAGGTTGCCCATCTCGGGCCAGCACTTGATGGCCGCGTAGTCGTAGCCCTGGGCGGGCATCAGCTCTTTCAGCACCAGGTACAGCCGGGCGTGGTTCTCCAGATGGCCGTCCGGCAAAGCGGTGGTGTCCCAGGCGCCGCTCACCCGCTTCATCTCCTCCTCCACCTGGCTCCAAGGCAGCGCGGCCATCCGGTCGAACACCACCTTCAGGTCGGTCTCCTCCAGGTCGATGCCGAAGGTGCGGCGGATGGTCACCTCATCAAAGGCGCAGTTGTAGAACGCCGTGACCCGGTAGCCGAACAGCCCGAAGGTCAGCCCCCGCATACTGCGCACCAGCGCCTGGGCGGTGAGCTCGGCGAACAGTTCTTTTCGCACCCGCTCCTCCTCCTTGTTGCCGTAGAGGATGCGGGCGGGCGCGCCGATGCGGGTCAGCGCCGCGCCGTTCATGGTGGCGCAGCACAGCGCGTTGGCGTACAGCCGGTCCTGCCGGACCCACTGCTCCTCCCGGGGGGCCCACAGGATCATGGGCTTGTGCAGCCGGTCGGCCAGGCCGCAGGCGATGTCGTCCCCGGTGAAGGCCCCGTACAGCAGCACCACCAGGTCCACCCCGGCGGCGGCGAAGGTCCGGGCGCACTCCTCCATCTCGGCCCGGGTGCAGACCACCCGCTCAAAGGCGGTGAGGGTGCAGCAGGCGGGCAGGTTCTCCCGCATCCAGGCCCCGTACTCGGCCAGCCGGCGCTCGGGCAGTTCCCGGGGCCAGCGGCCGGACAGGGTGACCAGGAATCCCACGTTCAGTTTGTGTTTCATGGCGTTCAACCCCCTTCGGGGGCGGCCCGGCACGGGCCGCCCTGCGTTGTGTTTATACGGTGCCGGCGGAGCCGGACAGCCGGATGATGGCTTCCACGTCTTTGGTCAGCGCCGCGCTGGCGAACTGGCTCAGCTTCCAGGAATGGCCCTGGTGGTCCAGCTGTTCCAGCGCCTCCTGGTAGTGCTGCACATACTTGTAACGGATCTCGGTGCCGAAGTTGATCTTGGCCACCCCCAGCTTGATGGCGTCCCGGATGACGCTCTCCTCCATGCCGGTGCAGCCGTGCAGCACCAGCGGGATGTCGGTGAAGCGGCGCACCGCCTCCAGCACCTCCAGATGGATGTCCGGCTTGCCCTTGTAGTAGCCGTGGGCGTTGCCGATGCCGATGGCCAGGGTGTCCGGCTGGCACAGGGAGAGGAACCGGCGCACCTCCTGCGGGTCCACGATGTTCTTGTTCTCCATGGGCACGCCGTTGTCCAGCCGCAGCAGTTCGCCGATCTCGGCCTCCACCGGCACGCCGAAGCACTTGGCCACCCGGATGACTTCATTGGTCATGGCGGCGTTCTCCTCGATGGGATGGGTAGAACCGTCGATCATCACGCTGGTGAAGCCCAGCCGCAGCGCCTCCATGCAGATGGGAAAGCCGTCGCCGTGGTCCAGATGGATGGACACCGGCACGTCCACCTTGTTGGCGCACCATTTGGCCACCTCCACAAAGAAGTCGTTGCCGGAGTAGGCCCCGGTGGAGACGTAGTGGGCCAGGATGATGGGGCTGCGCAGGTTCTGGGCGGCCTGGCAGCAGGCCCGGATGATGTCGTAGTTGCCGCCCTGGGTGTTGATGGCCGGGATGGCGAACCCCTCCCGGGAGGCCCGCCGCAGCAGGTCGAGATTGTTGGTAAGCATGGCGTTTGTTCCTCCTTAACGCTCTCGGTTTGACCGGTCAGCCCTTGACCGCGCCGGCGACCAGGCCCTTGATCATGTACTTCTGGAAGAAGAAGAAGAGCAGCAGCATGGGCACGGTGCCGATGATCGAGATGGTGTTGATCAGGCTCCAGTCGTAACTCAACTCGCCCAGATACCGCATGGCCACGCCGGCCGACATGGTGCGCAGCGCGTCGTTCTGGATCAGGGTGATGCAGTGCAGGTAGTCGTCCCAGGTCATCAGGAAGGAGTAGATGCCCACCGCCAGCATACCGGGCTTGACCAGCGGCACCACGATCTTCCACAGCACCGCCAGCCGGGACGCGCCGTCCACATAGGCGGCCTCCTCCACGGCGGTGGGCACCCCGTCGAAGAAGCTGCTCATGAGCATGACGGTGAAGGGCAGCATGGCGGCCGTCAGCGCCAGGATCAGGCCGGGCAGGGTGTTGATCAGGTTCATCTTGTTCATCAGATCGTACAGGCTGATCATCCGGCTGACCACCGGGAACATCTGGCTGGACAGCAGGATGGCCACCACGATGCCGTTCCACTTGAAGTGGAACCGGCTCAGCCCGTAGCCCGCCAGGATGGCCAGGCAGGTGGTGATGAGGGCGGTGACGCCGGAGACGATGAAGTTGTTTTTATAGTAGACGAAGAAGTCGTTGTTTTCGGTGAACAGCTTGATGTAGCTCTCCACGGTGGGGGCGTCGGGGAAGAAGGTGGGGGTGGCCCGGTAGGCCTCCATGTTGGTCTTGAAGCTGGTCACCAGCACCCAGTACAGCGGAAAGAGCAAAAAGAACAGGATGACCGCCAGCAGCACCCATTTGCCCACCGAGAGCAGGACGTTTTTTTCTTTCATGGCACCCTTCCTCCTCTCAGTTCATGTCTTCCGCCCGGAAGAGTTTGCGGTAGAGGGCCACGACCACGATCATCAGCAGCATCCAGATGGTGGTGACCGCCGCGCCGCTTCCCAGGTTGTTGGAAACGAAGGCCTCCCGGTAGCTGAGGATGGCCAGGGTGGTGGTGGACTCGCTGGGGCCGCCGCCGGTCATGGTCCAGATCAGGGGGAACTGCTTGAAGTTCTCGATGATGGCCATGCTCACCACGATGCTGATGACGCTCTTCATGTAGGGGATCACGATGGCAAAGAACTTTTTGGCGCGGGAGGCGCCGTCGATGGTGGCGGCCTCCAGCATGTCGTCGGGCACGTTCTGCAGGCCGCTGAGCAGCAGCAGGGTGGTCAGGGGCACCTGTTTCCACAAAGCGGCGATGGCCACCCCCAGCAGGGCGGTGCCGGGATCGTTCAGGATGGCGAAGTCGGTGACCGCGCCGCCGGTGAACACGCTCACCGCGTACTTGAGCAGGCCGTACTGGGGCTGGAAGATCCACATCCACACCAGCGCCGAGATGATGGTGGGCACCACCCAGGGCATCATCATGACGCTGCGGATGAACCGGGCCCCCTTGAGGCCGGAGTTCAGGATCACCGCCAGGGCCATGCCCAGCACGAACTGGGCCAGCACCACTCCCGCCACGAACAGCAGGGTGTGGGCCACCGCAGGCCAGAGTTTGCCGCCCTGGAACAGCTTGAGGTAGTTTTCAAAGTTGTTCCACACGCCGGGCGCGCCGCTGATGATGTTCTTGATCTTGTACTCGGTAAAGCTTTTGATCACCGAGTCGATCACCGGCACGATGATAAACACGATGGTCACCAGCAGGGTGGGCGCGATCAGCGCCAGGCTGAACAGCTGATCCCCGGTGGTCTTTTTCAGCTTCAGGCGTGGCTGCCGTACAGCCGTGGAAGTGCTCATACAAATACCCCCTTGGTAAGGTCGGCCGGCACGCGGCGCGGCAAGGTCTCGAGAAAAGGGGCGGGATAGCCACAGAATCTATCCCGCCCGGGGCGCAAAGCCAAGGCGCGGCGGCGGTCTCGCGCCGCCGCGCCGGTGTCACGCGTGGGTATGCGGTTGTAAGGGAGCCTCAGCCCACCATGCCGGAAGCGGTCTGCTCAAAGGCCGCGATGGCGCTGTCCACGTCGGTGCCGCTCACCGTGACCGCCTGGGCCAGGGTGCACAGTTCCAGGTTCAGGTCCGCCTGGGCCGCCACGAAGGGCGCGCTGGACAGGTTGTCGATCGAGCTGGCGGCGCCCTGCAGCACCGGATTCAGCTCCATGTCGGCCATGCTCTGCTTGGCCGGGTAAGCCGGGGTGATGTTGGTGATGTAGTCCACCAGGACCTCCTCGGTGAGCATGTACTCGGTCAGCAGGCGGCAGGCCTCCCGCTGCAGCTCGCCGTTGTCCATGTACAGCAGCACCTGGCCCTGCAGGATGGAGGCGCCGTTGCCGCTGCCGCCCTTGAGGGCGGGGGCGCTGGCGGTAAAGCTGGCCGCGTCGGGGTTGATGCTGCTCACGCCGTTGAAGCCCCAGCTCTGGTCATAGTACATGGCCAGCTGGCCGGTGGCGAACAGCTGCCGCAGGTCTTTCAGCTTGGAGTTCTGGGGATTGTAGCCCTTCTGATCCAGGGTCTGGAGCATGGTGAAGGCGTCCTTGAAGCCCTGGTTGCCGGTGGCCAGCTGGCCGTTCTCATCCAGCACGGTGCCGCCGAAGTTGTAGACCATGCCGGTCAGGGACGCGCCGGACACCGCCACCGAGGCGGTGGTCTGGCCGAAGGGGTACACCGGGTTGCCGTCGGCGGTGGTCAGCTTGCTGAGGGATTCGGCCATGGTCAGCATCTCGTCGTAGGTGGTGGGCGGGGTGTTGGGGTCCAGGCCGGCCTGCTCAAACAGGTCCTTGTTGTAGTAGAGGATGAAGGGGCTGATGTACATGGGCAGGCCGTAGATCTCGCCGTTCACCCGGCAGCTGTCCAGCACGCTGGGATAAAAGTCGGCCAGATACTCCTCGGTCAGCACCTGGGTCACCGGCACGGTCAGGCCCGCGTCCTCCAGGGTGGGGATCCAGTCCAGCTCGCCGAACATGATGTCCACCATGTCGCCGCCGCCGGCCATGTTGATGACCTGGTTGGTGATCTCGCCGTAGGGGGCGGTGACCCACTCTACGGTGATGTTGGGATACTTGTCCTCAAAACCGCTCTTGACGCCCTCCCAAAATTCGGTGTAGCCGTCCTCCAGCAGGGCGTAGTTGGCAAATTTGATGGTGATCTCCTCGGTCAGCACCGCGTCGGCGGAGCTGCCGGAGCCGTCGGCGGCGGAACCGCCGGAAGGCTGGGAGGTGGAATTTCCGCCGCCGCAGGCGGCCAGGCTAAGCGCCAGACACAGCGCCAGGACCAGTGCCAAAACTCGTTTCATGGTGTTTTCCTCCTGTTCTTGTGCGTTCTCTCGCGCGGCGCGCCGGCGCGCGCCTCCCTTTTTGTACACACGTATGTATCATGGGGAAAAGAAATTCACCCCGCCCGCGGGAGCCCTGCGCAAAGGGTATGGATTCCTCAACGACAGTCCGGCAGGCCCTGCATGGCCCGCACAGGCAGGCAGCCCCCGCCCGGCCGGGCCACAGGCCCGGAAAGCGGCAGCGAATGGTTCCGATTTGTAAACACGTATGTACATTTGCTGATTTTATTATAAGGGTTCGGCGGCGGCAAAGTCAATGGCCGGGGGGCAATTTCGGCGTTCGTACAGTTTTTGCCCGCGCGGTCTGTGCAATCCTGCCAACGCGGCGGCCCGCCCGGCGGGATCCGGGGCGGCTGTATCCGCCCAAAGCGCGGCCGGACGGGCCCGGTTGCGCGCCCCGCGCGCGGCGGTTGCGCCGATTCCAACCGTAAGGTGGTAGCGCGGCGGGGCGCGGTGCGCTATACTGGAAGCAGAAAAACGCATACCAAACGAAAGGATGGAACAAGACCATGATCCTTGCCGAGAAGATCGCTCTGCTGCGCCGCCGGTGCGGGATGTCGCAGGAGGAACTGGCCGAGCAGATGCAGGTGAGCCGCCAGTCTGTGTCCAAATGGGAGAGCGGCGCGTCGATCCCGGACCTGGAGAAGATCCTGCGGTTGAGCGCGCTGTTCGGGGTGAGTACCGATTTTCTGTTAAAAGACGAACTGGACGAGCGGGCGCTGCCCGCCGGGCCCGGCCCGGACGCGGACCCCAACGCGCCCCGGACCCTGACCGCCGAGGAGGCGGATGCCTGCCTGACCCTGTACGAGGGCCTGACCGGCCGGATCGCGGCAGCGGTGGCGGCGCTGATCCTGTCGCCGGTGCCGTTCCTGGCGCTGATGAGCCGGGCCGAGGCCGGGCAGATGCGCGAGGACCTGGCTGCGGGCGTGGGGCTTTCGGTGCTACTGGTGATCGTGGCGGCGGCGGTGGCGGTGCTGGTGCTGACCGGCATGCAGCTGGCCCGGTACGACTATCTGGAAAAGGAACCGTTCCGGCTGGCCTACGGGGTGGAGGGGGTTCTGCTGCACCGCAAGGAGGAGCTGGAGCCCCGGTTCCGGGTATCGGTGGCGCTGGGGGTGGTGCTGTTCATTCTGTCGCTGGCGCCGCTGCTGCTGGCGGCGGGGCTGGGCGCGCCCGACCCGGTGGTGCTGGGGCTGATCTGTCTGCTGCTGGCGCTGGTGGCGCTGGGTGTGGCGATCATCCTGCGCACCGGGCTGGTCTACGGCTGCCTGAACAAGCTGCTGCAGCTGGGGGACTATTCCCCGGAAAACAAGCGGCTGGAAAAACGCCTGGAGCCCTTCGCCGGGGCCTACTGGTGCGCGGTGACCGCCGGGTACCTTTTGTGGAGCTTCTGGACCGGGCGCTGGGATTTCACCTGGCTGGTCTGGCCGGTGGCCGCCGTGGCCTACGCCGCGCTCCACGCCGTGCTCCAGGGGGTGCTGGGCCGCCGCTGACAAAACGGGACAAAAAAGCCGGTGCGCAGGGATGCGCACCGGCTTTGTCGCGGGATGTTCCGCGGCGTTCGCGGCCCCTTACCAGTATCGTTTGCGGTGAAAATAGACCACGCAGCCGCCCACCACCAGCACGCTCAGGGCGATCACGGCGGGATATCCGTACCGCCAGCCCAGTTCGGGCATATCAAAGTTCATGCCGTACCAGCCCACGATCAGCGACAGGGGCATAAAGATGGTGGTCACGATGGTCAGCAGCTTCATGATGCGGTTCTGGGCGATGTCCACCTGCGCCTGGTACTCACTGCTCACCTGGCTGGCGTACTCCCGCAGCAGCTGGGTCTCGCTCTGCAGCCGGTCCAGCCGCCGCAGCACATACTGCAGCCGGCTCTGGCTGCAGCTGTCCAGCAGGTCGGAGGCGTTTTCCTGCAGGGTGGTCACCAGATCGTCCAGCTGGGCATAGAACCGGTTGCGCTGGTTCAGTTCCCGGCGCAGCCGGCTCATCTGGCCGATGAGCTCCCCGGTCCGGTTCTCCAGCACCGCCTGCTCCATCTCCGAGATCCGGTCCTCCAAAGACTGGATCTCGGCCAGATCGTCCAGCACCAGCGCCAGAAAGAAATCCATCAGCAGATCGTCGGCTCCGTCCGCGTGGTGGGGCCGCATCCGGCGCACCTTCTCCAGGCACTCGGCCGCCGCCCCGTCCGGGTCCACGAACAGCAGGCTGCCCTCCCACCAGACAAACAGCAGATTTCGCGCCCGGTGCTTGCCCTTGGCAGGGATGTGCAGTTCTCCCCGGATGCAGGCCGGCTCCACCGTCAGCCGGCAGCTGCGGCGCCCCGTCAGGGCGGCGCAGGCGTCCTCCGGCAGCAGCCCCGGCGGCAGCGGCGTCCTGGCCAGCTGCTCCGGCCGCAGCACCGCCGCGATCCCCCGCCAGCCGTCCTTCGGGCCCTCGGGCGCGGCGGCCAGTTTTTCTCCGATCCGGTAATACATCCTGCTCTCCACCTCGCTTTGTCCCTATTGTACCCCGCCCGCCGCCGGTTGTAAAGGCGGCGCGAAAGGGCCCGCCGCGGCAAGCCGCGGCGGGCCCTCTTGTATTTTGCGCGGGGGCGTTTCACGCCAGTTCCAGGTACAGCCCCGCCAGCCGCAGCGTGGCGAGCAGCGCGTCCAGATGGGTGCGCTCCATTCCGTGGGAGGCGTGCACCCCCGGCCCGATCAGCGCGGCCCGGGCGTCCATGCCGGCTCTCCAGGCGGCGCCTATGTCCGAACCGTAGTGGGGGTAGATGTCCACCGCATGGTCCACCTGGTTTTCTTTGGCCAGCCGGATCAGCCGGCTGACCATCCCGTAGTCGTAGGGGCCGCCGGAATCCTTGGCGCAGATGGACACCTGGTACTCGGTGCAGGACAGATCCTCCCCGATGCAGCCCATATCCACCGCCAGCAGCTCGTCCACCGGCGGCAGGGTGGAGCCGCCGTGGCCCACCTCCTCATGCACGGTAAAGCAGACCCAGGTGCTGTACCGGGGCCGCCGGCCGGTGCGGCGCATCTGCCACAGCAGGGTCAGCAGGCAGGCGGCGCTGGCCTTGTCGTCCAGAAAACGGGACTTGACGAACCCGCTTTCGGTGATGACCGTCTTGGGGTCGTAGCACACATAGTCGCCGGGGGCGATGCCCAGCGCCTGCACCCCCTCTTTATCGTGCACCTTCTCATCGATCCGCACCGCCATGTTCTTTTCGTCCCGGGCGCGGGTGGCGGCGTCGTCCTGCACATGCACCGACGGCGACAAACTCAGCACCGTGCCGGTGTACACCCGCCCGTCCCGGGTATAGACGCGGCAATACTCCCCGTCCAGCGTGGGCATCAGCGGCCCGCCCACCCGGGTGACCATCAGCATCCCCTCGCTGGTGATCGAGCGCACCATCAGCCCCAGCGTGTCCAGATGGGCGCACAGCCCCACCCGGCGGTCCGCCTCCCGGCCGGGCACCGCCACCATCAGATTGCCCTTGGCCGTGCGCCGGGTCTCAAAGCCCAGATCCCGCGCGATCCCCTCGGCCAGGTCCACCACCTTTTCGGTAAAGCCGGTGGGGCTGTCCTGCCCCAGCAGCGTTCGCAGCGTATCCCGCACAAACGCCTCCTGTTCCTGTTCCAGCTTCGTCTGCTCTTGCATTCTTCACATCCTCCTTTGCCCATGCAGCGTTCCGCTCCATCTTACAAAAAATCGCCGCGGTTGGCAAGGGGGCGCGCCGCTCTTGTATCCGGCGCCGCTGCGCGGGCGGGATGTCACGGTGGAGTTGGCGCAGTTGCGGCTGCCCCCCTTCTCGTATCAGGTACATTCCCCGTCCAGATACCCCAGCATGGCTTTCGCAAGTTCCGAGGGCTCCAGAGTGGCCTGCACCGCAAGCGTTCCTCAGGTGATGGCATTCCGGCGGGTGGGATCGACCACAAAGCGGATGCCTGCCATCTTTTCCAGCAGAGCGTCCGCGTCATGCTCCAGTTTATACTGCAATTCGTTCCGATAGAGAGGGATCACCTGATAGAAGTTGACCTCCTCGCCGCCGGGCAAAGTGCAGACCTCGCCGCCTTCCCATACAACATCCTGCGGGCCCACCAGAACTGCGCCGCAGAGAGCCGTGTTCTCCGCAAACGGGGATTGCTTGTCCATCGTGTGGCCAAAGCCCAGCCAGGTATCGCCGGAAATGGGCAGGCGGGCCAGCACCTTCAAGAGGCCAATGGGCCAGTACCACCGCTCCTCCTTCAGGGATTCCGCATCCAGTTTCCAGTCCGGCGGCAGGGCGATGGCCAGCTCCGCCCGCTCCAGCTTGTATTCCGCCAGTTCCTCTGGCACATTCATCCGGTGAGCCCCCATGCCCATCGTGACCAGTGTGTAATAGGAAACTGGCGCAGTTCCGCCTCGGTAATGGTGTTGAGATCAAAGGCTCCGTCCTCGCCATCCCAGAACGGACAGAGCTGGGTATAGATCTCGCTGCCGCCATCCATCTCGATCTCTGTCACCTCCCGGGCCAGCCGCGCCGGGATCGGGTATTGTTCCAGCCACTTGCGAATTTCCGGGATGGGTTCATACCCTTCCGCGTCCAGGTCGATCTTGCGGCGGCTGTACTCTCTGGCAAACTCATAAGCATCCAGTTTCGGGGCCAGCAATCCTTTCTCGTACATCAGCACTTCCATGACCGCCAGCTTGAAGTTGAAGGTAGTAAAGTGCAGCACCGGTTCCGTCAGCTTGGGCAGCTTGTATTTCTGCGTTTTCGCCGCCTGTTTCTCCGGCTCTTTCCAGCTGATCTGCACCATGGCGGAGAGGGCCTCCAGCTTTGCTCTCTGCGCGGACTGCTCTTCCGGAACAGGGCCCGGCAGGCGGGTATAAACGGTAAAGCCGCCTAATTTGAGGGTGTGGGCAAATCCGGCGAAAGCCTTCCAGCCGGCCTCCCGGTAGTCCCTGGACCCGATCCAGACCGTTCCGTCAAATGGCTGCCGCACCGCGTACTCCCCTTGCGCCGCTACCCGGACGCCAAGGGTCTTGATGGTCTGCTCATCCTCCTCCAGCCAGCCCTGGAGCCCAAGCTCGTCCCACAGAGCAAGGGCCTGGATACGATGATCGTGGATGACGAGCCGCTGATGCGCACCTATCTGACCCGGAACATACCGGCGTTCTCGGCGCTGTTTGATGTTTCCGCCGTGGCCAAAGACGGCCTTGAGGCGATGGAACTGCTGAAAGAGGCCCCTGTCGACGTTGTGATCACCGACATAAAAATGCCGGAGGTGGACGGCCTGTCCCTTGCCAGGCACATCCACGAAAACTACCCCGACATAACGGTCATCGTCATTTCCGGCTTCAGCGACTTTGAATATGCCCAGAAAGCGATCCGCTATAACGTGAAGGACTATCTTCTCAAGCCCTTGGTGGACAAGACCCTCATCGACCTGCTGGACGCTCTGGCCACCCGCTTCGAGCAAGAGCGGGGGAGCGCCCATTTCAAGATCGCCGGACGGAGCGCGCGGCATGACCCGCTGCGCCACCGCCTGCTCTGCGCGCTGCTGGAGGAGGACAGCGCCCGCACCTATCGCTTGTACCGCGAGCTGCGGGAAAAAGGGCGGCCGTTCATGGCACCTTTTGCCTGCATCGCAAAGTTCCAGTGCCTGTATGCCGCGGGCTCGATGGAGGCGCCGTCCGCGCCCAGCGCGTCTGCGCTCACCCTCCATATGCTGCTGGACCGCCTGTGCCCGCAGTTCGGCTGCATGGCGCTGTATGCAAACGACGGGTCCACCTGTGTGATGGTCGACGCGCGCAGCGAGCCGGATCTGGAGGCAAAGATCGAGCAGCTGTACCGCGCACTGCTGAGCGAAAGCGCAGAGGGCATCCCCGAGCCCATCGACTGCCGCTGCGGAAAGATCGTGACGGACCCCATGCAGCTTCGCGCTTCCTGCCAAAGCCTGGCCGAGACCCTGCCGCTGCCGCTGGCAAAAGCCCCGGCGCCCTTTTTCCATTCCCGCATCGCCCAATACCGGCACGCGCTGGAAGGCATCGAGCAATGCCGCGACCAGCTTGTGCGCGACCTGGCGGCGGATTCCGGGGCGCATTGGTTCGCAGACCTGAAGGGCCTGTGCCTGGCGCTGGACGCCCCGCTGAACGGGGAGAGCCTGTGGCGCTGCGCCGGCTGCATCCTGGCGGCGCCCGCCTGCGCCTCGTTTCCGGCACAGGCGCGGCAACGCTCGATGGAGAATCTGGCAGGCCTCTGCCGGAGCACCCCCGGCGCCCTAAGCCCCGACGAATTCGCGGACGCCCTGTTCGGCTGGCTGCGGGAGCTGCTGGGGCAGGCCCCCGCGGAGAGCGGGCTGAACCCCGTGATCCAGCAGGCCAAGAAATACATCGCCCGCAACTACCAGTCGAACATCTCGCTCTCGGATGTGGCGGACCACTGTTCCGTGAGCAGCAGCTATCTGAGCGACCTTTTCCACAAGCAGCTGGGGATCTCCTACCTGAAGTATATCACCGGCATGCGCATGGAGCAGGCGGCAAAGCTGCTGAAAAGCCACCCGGATATGCGCGTTTTTGAGGTCGCCACCCGAACGGGCTTTTTGTCGGACAAACATTTCATCTCGGTTTTCAAAAAGTATTACGGCGTCTCTCCCGC
>CASFJO010000047.1 GCA_949295035.1 uncultured Gemmiger sp. | reverse complement strand
GGCCTGCAGCCTGTCCACCGCGGCGCTGGCATCGGGCGCCGGCACGCCCCGGCCGGCGGCACGTTTCTGCAGTTTGGCGGCCCGCATCAGCGCCGGCAGCGCGGCGGGCACGCTCTCCAGATCATCCCGGGCGGTCACACGGCCCTTCTCGGCATTTTTGCGTTCGTTCCAGTTGGCCAGCGCCTGCTCGCCGCCGGCGGCCTGCGCCTGCCCAAACACATGGGGGTGCCGCCAGACCAGCTTTTTGCACAACTCGTCGCACACGTCCGCAAAGGTGAACCGGCCTTCCTCCGCTTCCATCTGGCAGTGCAGCACCACCTGCATGAGCACGTCGCCCAGTTCTTCCCGCAGCAGTTCGGGGTCCTTCAGGTCGATGGCGTCCACCGCCTCATAGGTCTCCTCCAGAAAATTGGCCCGGATGCTCTCGTGGGTCTGGGCCCGATCCCAGGGGCAGCCTCCAGGGGCGCGCAGCAGGCGCACTACCTCCAGCAGGTCCTGCAGATCATAGCGGGCCTTGGGCGTATAATCCACCACGGTGAGCACCTCCCGGCAGCGCGGCTCTCCGGCCGTCTGCAAACGAAAAATCGGCTTTTACCATTTTACAGTACCCATTGCCGGTTTGCAAGTATTTTATACGGAAAATGACGGTATTTGAACATCTGCCAACCATTTCCACCCTTGTCCGAAGATTTTTTTTGCAAAATCCGCAAAAATCGCCCTCCGGCGGGGCCGAAGGACGATTTTTCAGAGCTGCTTGTTTGGCCGGCCGCGCCGGATCATCAGCGCGCCGCCCAGGGCGGATTTAGAGCTGTGCCCCACACCGATGACAAAAGAGGGCATCCTCTTCCACCTCGGCGCCGCACTGGGAACAATGGCGGACCACCTTTTCCGCGGCGGGGGAAGGGGTAAATTCCGGCTGGGCCTTGAGGCGGTCGATCTCCTGCTCGACGGCAGCGATGGCCTGCACATACTTGTTCACCAGTTCCCGGTTCTCCTCCCCGCTTTGGATCAGGCTGTAGACCAGCGCGCCCAGCTGCCGCTGCGCGCGGGCCAGCTTGTTTTGGGCGTTCAGCAGTTCCACCTGCTTTTTGCCCTTATCGGCCAGATCTACCGCGGCGCCCTTTACGCTCTGGGCCATCTCCATGCCGGTATCCAGGATACGGTTCAAATCCAGATTCATGCGAAAGCACCTCTCATTCCCGGGCTGTACGCCCGCTGTTTGGTTTGGTTTATCTGTATTATACCGCCCCGCCGCCCGGGACGCAAGCGGCGAAACTCAACCCAGAAATTCCCGCAGCATACTGTCGGCGGGCACCAGGGCCGGGTCCAGCGGATCGCACAGGGCAAACCGGCCGGCCAGGCTGTTCAGGGTCTCGGCCAGGGGGCTGTCGTCCGGCAGCATCCCCGCCATCGGGGCGATCTGGCCGGACAGCAGGCAGGGCTCGTAACTGAACGATGTGTCCAGCAAAAGATCGGCCTCCACCTTGAAAGGCTTGATGAACCGGTCCTCACCGGCACAGACGCTGCCCCACATGCCCAGGGTCTTTTCCAGGCTGTGGCCGCGGAACTTGTAATCCCGCACCATCCGGCGGGCCAGCCGGATGTCCCGGGTGGGCAGCACCCGCTGGCCCTTGTGGGAATACTCTTCCCGCAGGCCGGCATAGATCTTGTACACCTTGTCCCGGGGCAGCGGTGCGGTCAGGATGGGATTCAGCGCGTGGATGCCCTCCACCACGCAGACCCCTCCGTTCAGGGAAATATGCTCGGTCTCGGATTTGCGGTTCTCGGTGGTGAAATCAAACACCGGCAGGTCCGCCTCTCCCCGGCTCAGCAGCTGGCCCAGGACCGCATGGATGGCCGGCACGTCCAGGGCGGTGATGTTCTCGTAGTCCTTGCTGCCGTCCGGCAGGCGGGGGTAGTCGTTCAGGTTCAGATAGAAGTTGTCCAGGCTGACCACCTGCGCCGGGCAGCCCCGCTTCACCAGCGCGGCCGCCAGCTTGTGGGCGGTGGTGGTCTTACCGGAAGCGGAGGGGCCGGTCAGCATCACCACGTGGCAGCCGCTGGCCAGCACCTCCCCTGCCGCCGCGTAGACCCGGCTCTCATATTCGATCTCACAGTGGGAGACAAAGCTTTGGGCGCTTTCGGCGGCGGTATTGATCAGGCTGGTCTCAACCAGCCGTTTCGGGATCCAGATAGCGGGCATAGAACTCACTCACTCCTTGTTTGCGTTCCATCACGGTGTCGAAACCGTTGATGTAATCGGCGGGATATTTGTAGTTGAAGATGCGCTCGATCCTGTCGCCGCCGGGCTGCACCAGCTTGGTGGAACCGCCCGCCCCCGCCGACAGGATGGTGTGTACCTCTTCCATGATGTAGATGTTGTACAGCCCTTCAAAGCCCGGCTTGCACCAGCCGGTGTTCTCCAGGTTCTGCAGGGTGCCCTTCTGCCGGTAAAGGTAGTAGGGGCGGTACCCCGCGTCCGCCAAAACGGAGCAGGCACGCAGCATCTCGGCCACATCCCCGTATTCGTCCCGGGCCTTGTCGATCACCAGGTTGGAGGCCCGCTTGAGGGTCAGGGTATGCACGGTGATATTCTCCGGCCCCAGTTCGATCGCCCGGCGCAAACTGGCGGCAAATCCCTCCACCGTTTCCCCGGGCAGGCCGGCGATCAGATCCATGTTGATGTTGGCGTGGCCCGCAGTCCGTGCCTCGGCGTAGCAACGCTCGATGTCGGCGGCGGTGTGGCGGCGGCCAATGCCCGCCAGTACCGCGTCCGAAAAGGTCTGGGGATTGATGGAGATGCGGGTGGCGCCGTATTCTTTCAGCACCGCCAGCTTTTCCGCGTCGGTGCAGTCGGGGCGGCCGGCCTCCACGGTATATTCCTCCAGCGCGGCCAAATCGAACAGTTCCCGCACCTTGCCCATGAGCTGGCGCAGCTGGCCGGCAGAGAGGCTGGTGGGGGTGCCGCCGCCGATGTAGATTGTCTTGAGGGTCAGCCCGCAGAGGTCCATCTGGCGGCGCATCTCCTCGATTTCCCGGCACAGGGCGTCCACATAGGGCTGCACCAGCTTATGCTCCCGCTCGATGGTGCGGGACACAAAGCTGCAGTAGCTGCACCGGGACGGGCAGAACGGGATGCCAATGTACAGGCTGCAGTCCCGGGGGCGGGCGGCGGCCAGCACCGGCCGCTGCAGATCCGCGATGGAGAGGGCCAGCCGGTATTTTTCCTCGGTGCAGTGGTACCGGTCCACAAAACGGGCGCGGATGGCTTCTTCCGACAGGCCCCGGGCCCGGCTGTCGTGGATGATCCGCACCGGACGCACCCCGGTCATGGAACCCCAGGGCGGGCGCACGCCGGTAAATCCCGCCAGAAGTTGATAGACCAGATCGGTCAGGGCGTACTCCGGGTCCTGCCCGCCGGGCAGCGGGCGGCGCAGCCAGGCACAGCGCCCGTCCGCCCGCACGGCGGCCAGCAGGCTGTGCCGGCCCGCGCGGGCCAGCACCAGGTCTTCCCGGCCGGAGGGGCGGGCGGCAAGCAACCGCCCCTGCGGATAAAACAACCGGGCCACATTTTCGGTCTCATAGACCGAGCCCAGGCCGGTGATGACGATGTTCATATTGTCAGCCTTTCATGTAAGGATTCTGCGCCCGCTCGATGCCCATGGTGCTGAAAGCCCCGTGACCGGGCAGCACCCGCAGGGTATCCGGCAGGATCGGGCTCTCGGCCAGGCGGTGCAGGCTCTGCATCAGGGCTTCCCAATCGCCGCCGGGCAGGTCGGTATGGCCGGCGCTGCCCGCGAACAGGGTATCGCCGGTGAACAGCGCGCCCTCACAGAAATAGCAGCAGGAACCCGGCGTATGGCCGGGGGTATGCAGCACAACCAGGGAGGTGTCCCCGACCGTGAGGGACTGCCCGTCGGTGAGCCAGAGGATCTCCGGGCTCTCCCGCACGGGCCGGTCGTCGCTGCCGGCCGCGTCGGCCCGGAACAGGCACAGCCGGGCGGCGGGCCAGGCGGCGCGCACGCTGTCCAGCCCGTACACATGGTCAAAGTGGCCGTGGGTGAGCAGGATGTGGGTGAGCCGGGCGCCTTCCTGTTCCAGCAGCGGAGCAAAGCGGGAGGCCTCCGGCGCGGGGTCGATGATGGCCGCCTCACCCCCGCTCACCAGCAGAAAGCTGTTGGTGAAATAGGGGGCGGGACCGGTGAGATGGAGCAATTTCATACCATACCTCCTTGGATAGGCGGATCACCACTGGTCGGTGTCCAGCAAGATCGTGACCGGGCCGTCGTTGGTCAAAGTCAGCTGCATATCGGCGCCGAACTCGCCGTGCTGCACATCGGCCAGGCCCTGTTTTTGTATTTCGGCTAAAAAGCGCTCGTAGGCGTCCGACGAGAGGGGCGGCTTGGCAGCGGCGGTAAAACTGGGGCGTTTGCCCTTGCGCGCATCGCCGTACAGAGTAAAATTGCTGACCACCAGGGCGGAATAGCCCAGCTGCACGGCGCTCAGGTTGAGTTTGTCGTTCTCATCGGTAAAGATGCGCAGATGGGCGCACTTTTCCGCCAGCTTGGGCACCAGGTCCAGGGTGTCGTGTTCGCCCACCCCCAGCAGGATGACCAGGCCGGGGCCGATGGACCGGGGTTCGCCCCCGTTCACCACCACCGAGGCGCGGCTCACCCGTTGGATCACAGCTCGCATAAAGGTCCGTCCTTTCTCCGCCTACACGCGGGTCACGGCCAGCACGTCCCGGATCTTGCGCAGCTTGGCCAGCACGTTGTTGAGATGCTCGGTATTGGTGATGCCCAAAGTTACCGACATGGCCGCCCGGCCGTTGTCGGCCTGGCGGGCGTTGAGGGCGTAGATGGGCACCCGCAGCTCGCCCAGAGCCACCGCGATATCGCCCAGCAGGCCGTCTCTGTCGGTGGCGTAGATCTCCAGCGTGGCTTTGAAGCTCTCCTGAACATTGTCCTCCCAGTAGGCCCGCACCCAGCGGCCCTCGTTGGCGGGATCGGCCAGGCTGGCCTGCACGTTGGTGCAGTCCCGCTTGTGGATGGAGACGCCGAACCCCCGGGTGATAAAGCCGATGATCTCATCGCCGGGCAGCGGGCTGCAGCACTTGGCGAACTTGATCAGGCAGTTGTCGATGCCCTCCACCACCACGCCGTCGCTGCCGCGGGTCTTTTTGATGGGGATGTCCTCCAGCATCATTTTGGGCGGCTCAGCGGCGCGGAGCTTCTGATACTCGTCCTTGACCTTGCCCATCAGCCGGTTAAGCTGGATACCGCCGTAACCGATGGCGGCGTAGAGCTCGTCCACGCTGTTGACCCGCTGGCGGCGGGCGATCTCGGCCATGAACTCGTCCCATTTGTCCGCCGGCACGTTGATCAGGTTGCGGCGCATCTCCTTTTCCAGCATGTCGCGGCCGGTGGCGATGTTCTCCTCCCGCCGCTCCTTCTTGAACCAGTTGCGGATCTTGTTTTTGGCCTCGCTGGTGCGCACGATCTTGAGCCAGTCCCGGCTGGGGCCCTTGTCGGCGGGGCCGGTGATGATCTCAATGATCTCGCCGGTGTTGACCTTGTGGTCAATGGGCACGATCCGGTTGTTCACCTTGGCGCCCACCATCCGGTTGCCCACCGCCGAGTGGATGGCGTAGGCAAAGTCGATGGCGGTGGCGCCGGCGGGCAGGTTGATCACATCCCCCCGGGGGGTGAACGCAAAGACCTCCTCCGGCAGCAGATCGCTTTTGATGTCCTGGAGGATACTGCTGGCGTCGTCGCTCTCCCGCTGGCTCTCCAGCAGCTGACGCACCCAGGCCAGGCGCTCCTCCAGCTTGTCGCTGCCCTGAATGCCGGCCTTGTATTTCCAGTGGGCCGCCACGCCGTACTCGGCCATCTGGTCCATCTCCCAGGTGCGGATCTGCACCTCAAAGGGGATGCCCTCGTGCCCGATCACGGTGGTGTGCAGCGACTGGTACATATTGGGTTTGGGGGTGGAGATATAGTCCTTGAACCGGTTGGGCAGCGGGTGGAACATATCGTGGATGACCCCCAGCGCGTTGTAACACTCGGCCACCGTATCCAGAATGATGCGAACGGCGTAGACGTCGTAGATCTCCTCAAAGCTGTTGCCCCGTATAAACATTTTACGGTAGATGCCGTAGACGCTTTTGACCCGGCTCTTCATGGTGGCATTCGGCATGCCGTTTTCGGCCAGACGTTCCTTGATGACCCCGGCCACCTTCTTGACGAACGCCTCACCGCCGCTGCCGGACAGCAGCCGCTTGATCTCGTCGTAGCCCACCGGGTCCAAATAGCGAAGGCTCAGGTCCTCCAGTTCCTCTTTGATATTGCTGATGCCCAGCCGGTGGGCAATAGGGGCGTAGACCTCCATCGTCTCCAGCGCCTTGTCCCGGCGTTTCTGCTCAGGCCAGGCGTCGCCGGTGCGCATGTTGTGCAGCCGGTCGCAGAGTTTGATCAGCATGACCCGCACATCCTGGCTCATGGCCAGCAGCATCTTGCGCAGGTTTTCGGCCTGCTGCTCCTCCACCGAGGAAAACTGGATCTTGGTCAGCTTGGTGACCCCGTCCACCAGCCGGGCCACCTCGGCCCCGAACTGGCTTTCGATCTGGGCCAGGGTCACGTTGGTATCCTCCACCACGTCGTGCAGCAGCGCGCCGCACAAACTCTCGGTGTCCAGGCCCAGGTCGATCAGGATGCGGGCCACGTTGAGCGGATGGCAGATATACGGCTCGCCGCTGCGGCGCTTCTGGCCGTTGTGGGCCTTTTCCGCCAGAGCGTAGGCCTTGTCCAGCATGGCCATGTCGTAGGAGCGGCCGGATTTCACCGCCGCTTTTTTCAAATCGTCATAGGTGATATAGCGTTGTTCCATAACCTCTCACTCCTCCAGTTGCCGCAGGATCGGCGCGCTGGCCAGATCCTGCTTGCCGGCCGCCGGCACCGGCACCCAGCGCCTTGCGCCGTCCGGCAGGCCGCGCGCCTCCACCAGGCCCAGCTGCCGCAGCGCTTCCAGGCTGACCAGCGCCTTGCCCGCCTTGCCGCCCCCTACCGCGGCAAACAGGCCCAGCGGATCATCGGCGCTCACCGCACCGCCTTGTACCAGGCGGTACACCGCCACGGTATCCGCCCGTTCGGGGCGCAGGGCGGCTTTTTGCTCTTTGGTCAGCGGCGCGCCCCCCTGCAGCGCCTCGAACCAGAGAGCCTGCTCCACAAATGCCCCGTCCAGCCCCGCCGGGCGCAATTCCCGGATACGGCCGGACAGCTGGGGACCATTTTTCCCCTCATAGACGCTCAGGGAGATCGCCGCGTCCACCCGATCGCCCGCACGGCAGGGAAGCTGTGCGGGGGTATAGTCAAAATATACCGCGTACAGGCAGCCGCTATCCTGCCGCAGCCGGATCCGGCTGTGGCGGCCATCCCCCACCGGCCAGACCCCTTCCACCTGGGCGTTCCGCACCAAAAACAGGGGGGCGGGATTGCCCGCTCCGCAGGGGGCCAGCCAGGCCAGGCTCTGCACGTCCTCCACCGACACCTCGTTCAGCCGGATCTCCAGGTCCAGCCGCAGGGCGGGAGCCGGCGGCACCGGGCAGCGGGCACGGGCCCATTCGTTCAGCCGCCGGCGCAGTTCCGGCAGGCGGTCCGGTTCTACCGACAGACCCGCCGCCAGCGCGTGCCCGCCGTACCGCAGCAGAAGGTCGGCGCAGGAGGCAATGGCGGCGTGCAGGTTGAAGCCCGCCACGCTGCGGCCGGAGCCCCGGCCCTCCCCGTTTTGCAGGCTCACCAGTACGGCGGGACGGCCGTACTTTTCTACCAGGCGGCTGGCCACGATGCCGATCACACCGGGGTGATAGTCCTGCCCCCAGAGCAGCAGCACCGGGTCCCGCAGCAGAGCGGGGTCGGCGGCCAGCTGGGCCTGCACCTCTTCCAAAATCTTCTGCTCGGCGGCCTGGCGGGCCTGGTTGCAGCGGTTCAGATCCTCGGCCAGGGCCGCAGCCTGCTCCCAATCCTCGCACAGCAGCAGCTGCAGCGCCCGGGCGGGGCTGCCCATCCGGCCCGCCGCGTTGATGCGGGGCGCCAGGGCATAGCTGATATTCTCGGCGGTGAGGGTCTTGTCAGCCAGGCCGGCGCTTTCCATCAGGGCCAGCAGGCCGGGCCGGTCGGGGTTCTGCAAGCTTTGCAGCCCCGCCCGCACCAGGGTGCGGTTCTCCCCCACCAGCGGCATTACGTCCGCCACCGTGCCGATGGCAGCCAGATCGCCGCAAAAGTCCAGCAGTTCCTCCGGCGCGCAGCCGTCCAGCGCTGCGCAGAGTTTGAAGGCCACCCCCGCGCCGCAGAGGGTCTTGTACGGGCTCTCGTCGTCCGGCCGGGCCGGGTTCACCACCGCCACCGCCCGGGGAAGCGTTTCGGGGGGCAGATGGTGGTCGGTGATGACCAGGTCGATCCCCAGCCGGGCGGCCAGATCGGCCTCCGCCACGGCGCTGACCCCATTGTCCACCGTGATCACCAGGGTATAGCCCTTGGCGGCCAGTTTTTCCACCGCGGCGGCGGAGAGGCCGTAGCCCTCCCCTTCCCGGCTGGGCAGCATACACCGCACCCGGGCGCCCATGTTGCGCAGATGCTGGTAGAGCAGGGCGGTGGCCGTGACTCCGTCCACGTCGTAATCGCCAAACACCACCATGGGCTCCTGCGCGTCGATGGCACGCAGAATGCGCTCCACCGCCTTATCCATATCCTTCAGCAAAAACGGGTCGGACAGGGGGGCATCCTCCCCCAGCAGCGCCATGGCTTTTTCGGGGGTATCCAGCCCGCGGGCCACCAGCACCCGGGCCAGCAGGCCGGGCGCGCCGATCGCCGCGGCCAGCGAGGCCGCCCGGCGGCTGTCCGCCTGTTGTACTTGCCAAACCGAATATCCCATGGGTCCCGTTCTCTCCCGTTTCTTCAGATTTGCGACCGGCTCCTCACAGCAGGTCGTCGTTGCCCTTGACCCCGGGCACATAGGGGGCGGCCGAAGCCGCCAGGTCCAGGCTGGGCCCGGTGAGGCCCTCCTGGGCCAGCATCGACTCCAGCGCGCTGATCTCAGCGGACACATCCAGGGCAGTATCTTCCAGCAGGGTATCCTGCAGTTGCAGCAGGGCCTGGTTCACCGTGTCCAGAATGCGGTCGATCTCCTGGCAGATCTGCCGGGCTTTCTCGCCCGGGTTGTCGTCCACCGAGGTATAGGTGCGCAGCAGCTTGAGGGTGGTGGGCAGGTAATAGCGGGTCAGCCGCCGCAGCTTGGAAGCCCCGCCCGGGTTTTCCTGCACCCAGTCCAGCAGCTTTTGCACGATCTGTTCCATCTGCACCACCCGGGCGTGCACCTGCACGTCCTCGATCATGGTGCGCAGCTGGGCCGTCTGGCGCAGAAAGCTGCGGCCCTGGGTCAGCACCGCCTCGGCCGTCTCCCCGGCAGGCGCCGCCTCCTGTTCCGCCTGCGGCGCAGCGGCCGGGGCGGACGCCGCGGCCCGGCGCTGGGCCAGGTATTCCTCATAGGCCTTGGCGTCGGTGAACAGGATCTCCCCGTCCAGGTCCAGCCACACCCCATTGAGCACCTTATGCCGGATCAGCCAGGACAGATCCGCGGCAAGCCGTGCCACCGGCAGATGGGTATGCTGGCTGAGCTCGGCCAGGGTGCAGCCCACCCAGCCGTCCATAAACTTCAAATAGTTCTCGGCCCGGCGCACCCCGGTGGATATGCGCAGCAGGTGGATGCCCAGCACCAGGATCACCGCGGCCACACCGCCGCTGAGCGCCGCGCCTACCGGTTCCATCGAGAGCAAGGCGCCCAGCGCGCCCAGCCCCATGGTGCCGCCCACAAAACAGGCAAACGCCCCGGCGAGGCCGTAGGCCAGCTGCCGGAACACAAAACTGTTGTGGCGGGCGGCCAGCCGCCGCTGCTCGGCGGCCTTGGCCTGCCGGGCGGCGATCTGCTCAGCCATTTGGGCCCGCTGGCGTTCCAGTTCCGCCTGCCGCTGGGTATTGCGGGCCTGCTGCTGGGTGGAAAAATCCCGGGCGGTTTTTTCAATGGCATTGCCCATATCCCGGCCGGCCTGAGCCAGCGCCGGCGCCACCGATTCTTTGAACACCTGGGCCGCGTCGCTCAAGATCGCTCCCAGACTGTCCTGATCGAAATCTTTGCCGCTTCTGTTGTCGTTCATTCCTGTTACTCTCCCTTTACCGCCCCGGGCGGCGCAAACTCCTCACAAATGGCGCGGGCCACCCGCACCCCGTCCACCGCGGCGCTCATAATGCCGCCGGCGTAGCCGGCTCCCTCGCCGCAGGGGTACAGCCCCGGCAGCGCCGGGCAGGCATAGTCTCCGCCCCGCTGCAGGCGCACCGGGCTGGATGTCCGGGTCTCCAAACCGGTGAGTACCGCGTCCGGCGCGGTATAGCCCTTGAGTTTCCGATCGAAGCCGGCCAGGCCCTGGCGCAGCGCGGACGCCAGCTGCTGCGGAAGCAGCCGGTTCAGGTCTGCCGCCGTGACCCCCCGGTCGTAGGTGGGACGCACCCGATCCAGATCCAGCGCCGCTTTTTCGGCCAGAAATCCGTTCATGGTCTGGGCCGGGGCCACATATCCCCCGCCGCCGGCGGCAAACGCTGCCTGCTCCAGTTCTCGCTGGAACGCAATGGCCCGCCGCGGGTCCTCGCCAAAATCCGCCCCGTCCACGCTGACCACCACCGCCGCATTGGCGTTGGCGCCGGCGCGGGCGTGATAACTCATGCCGTTGGTCACCACACCGCCCTCCTCGCTGGCGGCGGCCACCACCTGGCCGCCGGGACACATACAGAAGCTGTACACGCACCGGCCGCCCACATGGACGCTGAGCTGGTACTCCCCGGCCGGCAGGGCGGGATGGCCCGCCGCCTCGTGGTAGAGGGCCCGGTCGATGGCGCTCTGGGGATGCTCGGCCCGCATTCCCACCGAAAACGGTTTGCAGGTCAGGGGCAGGCCCTGCTCCATCAGCATATCGAAGGTATCCCGGGCGGAATGCCCCACCGCCAGCACCAGGGTCGCACAAGGGATGGCCCCGGAGGTGGTGGCGACGCCCCGCAGCCGGCCCGCGCCGTCCCGCTCCAGGCCGGTGAGCCGGGTGTTGAACAACACCTGCCCGCCCCGGGCCTCGATCTCGCCCCGGATAGACCGGATGACCCCACGCAGCAGATCGGTGCCCACATGGGGCTTCTGCCGCCAGGCCACATCGGCGGGAGCGCCATGCTCCAGCAGGGTCTCGGTGACAAAGCCGCAGAGCGGGTCCCCGATACGGGTAGTGAGTTTGCCGTCCGAAAAGGTGCCCGCGCCCCCTTCGCCGAACTGGATGTTGGCGTTGGCGTTCAGGATGCCGGTGGCGCTGAAGGCCTCCACCGCCCGCACCCGGTCGTCCAGGGCGGGGCCCCGTTCCAGCACCAGAGGGCGGTATCCCTGCCGGGCCAGCACCAGGGCGCAGAACAGCCCGGCGGGGCCCAGGCCGCAGACCACCGGGCGGTGCGGCATCCGGCGGCTGCCACGGCCCAGCACCAGCGGCTGCCGGGGGGCGATAGCAACGCAGGGCGCGGAGCCGGCCAAGGCCGGTTCCGCACCCTCGTCTTTGAGTGTGACCGCGATGGTATACACCAGCACGGGATGGCCGCGGCGCGCGTCTACCGACAGGCGCGCCACCTCGCACCGGGCGGCCTGCGACGCGCGGATCCCCAGCGTGTGCAGGGCCCGGGCCTGCGCCTGGGCGACCGGTGCGGTCAGCGGCAGGCGGATGTTGCGTACATAGAGCATGGGTCCCTCATCGTGATGTGATATTGCACTGAACCGTATAGGTGCCGACGGCGAACACCCGCGGATTGGACGGCACCAGGATCTGCACCGCCACCGTCTGGGTACCCACTGCCACCTGCAGGTCCTCGGCGTTGATACGGGCTTCTATGCTGCCGGCGGCCAGCTGTTTCAGATCTTCCTCCGGGCCCACCAGCACCACATTGTTGATCCGTTTGGTGGTGGCCTCGATCTGGTAGTTGGCGGGCACGTTGATGACACTGATCTGGCTGACGTTGAAACTGCGCTCGTTCATGCCGGTAGTGTCAAAGCTGAGGGTGACGCTGCTGATATTCTCATCGCTGACCAGGCCCTCGGGCAGTTCCACGTTCATCTGATAATCCTTCTCCAGCGAGAAGGTGGACAGATCAAAGGAACCTACCGACAACTCGGTCAGGTTGTTGACCCCCCGTTCCGGGCCGGAAACCTTCAATGTCTCCTGGCTCAGGCTGTACTGCAGGGTGTTCGCGTCAAAGGAGGCGGGCACATTGATAAAGTTGACCACCAGCGGCAGTTCCACCTGTTTGTAGACCGACACCGTCACGTCCACGATGTCATCCTCTATGGTGGTGTAGGGAAGGTCCAAGATGTTGCCGTTTGCGTCCCGCAGTTCCAGCGATACCTGCATCAGCTGGGATTCGCTGAGTTCCGCGCTCACCGCCAGGGGCGCCACCACCGACGCCACCTGAGACACCTCGCTGGAGGGCCCGGTGATGGTGATCTCCGAGGGCGAACTGCTGACCCGGTTGAGGGAATACCCCTCGGCGATATGCAGGCCGCCGGCCTCCACCGTGACCGGCAGGGTCTTGGTGAGTACGGTGTCAAACACCACGTCCACCGTGCGGCGGCCCCGCTCGATGGTGGCGGTGACCCGGTTTTCCAGATCCGGGTTGACGATCTTGACATTCAGGTTCAGGGTCTGGCTGCCCGCCCCCTTGACCGAGGAATAGTCCGGGTAGACCACAAAGTCGGAGGCGCTGGCCGCCCCCAGCACCGAACCGTCACCGGAAAGGCTCAGGTCCACGGTGTAGGGCGGCTCGTTGACGATGTCCAGCCCCAGGGTAGTGTATTTGGCCGAATCGTAGGTAAAATCCACCGGAACGTCGGACAGGGTGGTGTCGGTATTGGGCATGACCACCATGGTCACATAGGTCCACAGCAGGATGGCGATGCACAAAGACAGGAGCAGCAGAAACCGCCGGTCCCCCCAGAGTTTTTCCCACTTAAACTTTTTCATGTTTCTTTCTCCAGAAAGGTTGTTTCTTTGTCTTTTTCTCCGTCTCGGGCGGCAGGATCTCCTCCATCAGCAGGTTGAACAGGTTCTGCCGGTCCAGCCGGCGGATGAGCACCCCGTTCTTGGCCAGTGAGATGATCCCGGTCTCCTCGCTGACCACCACGATCACCGCGTCGGAGTTCTCACTCATCCCCAGCGCGGCCCGGTGGCGGGTGCCCATATCCTTGCTGATCTCCAGGTTGTTGGACAGGGGCAGCACACAGCCGGCAGCCTTGAGCACACCGTCCCGGATGACCACCGCCCCGTCGTGCAGGGGGGTGCCCTCATAAAACACCGTGCCCAGCAGTTCCAGTGTCACGTCGGCGTTGATGAGGGTGCCGGTGCGGATGATCTCCGACAGGTTGATGCCCCGTTCCATCACGATCAGGCCGCCGGTGCGCTCCTCGCTGAGCTGCTCAGCCGAGTCGCACACCGCCACGATGGCGTTTTTCCAGGTGGCCCGCACGGTGGCGTCGTCGTTGCGGTGCATCCGGAACAGATTGCCGGCCCACTGGTCGGTCCGGCCCACCTGTTCCAGCGCCCGGCGGATCTCCGGCTGAAAGACCACCACAAGGCTCAGCAGGCCGATCTGCAGCACGTTCTGCAGCAGGTAAGCCACTGTGCGGAACCGAACCGTGTCCGCCACCGCGTAGACCACCAGCAACAGAAGCGCGCCCCGGGCCAACTGACCCGAGCGGGTCTTGCGCACCAGGTTCAGGATGCCGTAGACCACCAGGGCCACGATCAGGATATCCAGCACATCCCGCAGGTCGCTGGCCCGCAGGTTGCTGATAAAATCAACGACAAAGGCGTTCTGCAAAATCTGGCTGAACAAAGCGCTTCCTCCTGTTCCGGGCGGCCCGGCGCGGGGCCACACTTAAATGTAGTATAGCACACACGCCGCCGCTTGAAAATGCTTTTTGGTCCATTTTGCTCCGGCAAGCCGGGTCATCGGGCCAGCAGCGCCACCGCGTGGGCGGCGATGCCCTGCCCCGCGCCGGTAAAGCCCAGCTTTTCCTCGGTGGTGGCCTTCACATGCACCTGCCCGGCGGCCAGGCCCAGCGCCGCGGCAAGATTTTGCATCATGGCGGGGATGTGGGCGGCCAGCTTCGGGGCCTGGCACAGAATGGTCGCGTCCACGTTCTGCACCTTCCAGCCCTCCCGGGCCAGCAACGCCGCCACGTGGGCGGCCAGCTTCAGGCTGTCCGCCCCTTTATAGGCCGGGTCGGAATCCGGAAAATGCCGGCCGATATCCCCCAGGCCGGCGGCGCCCAGCAGCGCGTCCATGACCGCGTGGGTCAGCACGTCCGCGTCCGAATGACCCAGCAGGCCCTTTTCGTAGGGGATATCCACCCCGCCCAGGATCAGGCGGCGGCCCTCCACCAGTTTGTGCACGTCGTATCCGTGTCCCACCCGCAGTTCCATGGCAGCCTCCCCGGCGGGAAGATCCTCCCGCGTTGTGATCTTGTAGTTGGCATAATCGCCGGTGGTGAGCAGCACCGGGCAGCCGGCCTGCTCCATCACCTGGCAGTCATCGGTAAGGGCGGTGTAGTCCACCGTCTCCAGCGCGGCCAGGTAGCGCGCCCGGTCCACACACTGGGGCGTCTGCACCGCGAAAAGGGCCGCCCGGTCAGGGGTGGACTCCACCCGGCCGTCGCGGGCCACCTTGACCGTATCCTTTACCGGCACAGCGGGGGCGGCGGCTCCGCAGCGGGCGGCCCCCTCCAGCGCGGCGGTGATGACCGCCTCGCTCACAAAAGGGCGGGCCGCGTCGTGGATGGCCAGCAGCTGCCCGGACGCGGCCTGCGCGCCCCGGCGCACGCTCTCGGCCCGGGTGGCGCCCCCTTCCACCACCCGGGCGGGCAGACGGCAGGCGGCGGCGACCGCCTCGGCCTGCTGCCGGTTGCCCGTCCCGGCCACCAGCACCAGTTCGCTGACAAGGGGATGCCGGTCGAAGGCGCGCACGCTCCGCTCCAGAACGCTGCGCCCCTGCCAGGTATATGCCAGCTTGTCAAAGCCCATCCGGGTGGAAGCCCCGGCGGCCACGATCACGGCGGTAACGGTCTGGGTCATGGAACGCCTCTTTCCGCGGCAGGCAGGCCGCCGCTTTTCTCACATGTTTTATACCCCTATTATATAGGTATCCGGCAAAAAAATCCAGACCGGGCCTTGCAAGGGCAGAAAATCCCGGGAAGAACGCCGCGCGGGCGGTGTTCTTCCCGGGAGCCAGGCGGCGCGTTCGCACGATCGGACCTCGAAAGACGGGTCCGACCGGCAAAGATCCGGGCCGAAACTTGACTATCCGCCCCTGAACTACTACAATTCCTTATACACCCACTTCCCCAAGGCGAAACCCAGGAAGGGTCTGGATGGGTCGCCCTGCGCCGGCAGCGCCAAGACGCCCGGCGTGAGCGGGAACATCCCGGCTTCTGCCAGACTGCCGAGGCGCCCTGCCGCATCGGCGGGGTACAGGGCTTGCGCATCGGGGGTATGGTGCTCATTACACCGGACGACCGCGGAGTTCTCACCCCGCGGTCCCCGCATGATCTCTGATTGGAAAGGCAAGGTGCAAACGTATGAAGATTCTGATCGTGGGCGGTGTGGCCGGCGGCGCGGGCTGCGCGGCCCGGCTGCGCCGGAACGACGAAAACGCGCAGATCATCCTGTTTGAAAAAGGGGATTTCATCTCCTTTGCCAACTGCGGTCTGCCCTACTACATCGGCCAGGTCATTACCGACAAGGCCGCTCTGCAGCTGCAGACCCCCGAGGCTTTCCACGCCCGGTTCAACGTGGAGGTACGGGTGCGCCAGGAGGTCACTGCGGTGGACAGCGCCGCCAAAACCGTGACGGTACTGAACCACGCCACCGGGGAACGCTACACCGAACGGTATGACAAACTGGTGCTTTCGCCCGGTGCCTCCCCCATCCGGCCGGCCTTCCCGGGCATCGAAAAAAACCATGTGTTCACCCTGCGCAACATCCCGGACACCTATGCTATCTATGACTACATTGAGCAGGCCCGGCCCCGCACCGCCGCGGTGATCGGCGCGGGCTTCATCGGCCTGGAGATGGCCGAAAATCTGGCCGACCGTGGCCTGACCGTATCGGTGGTGGAGGCGGCCCCCCACGTGATGGCCCCGCTGGACACCGACATGGCCCACATGGTCCATAACCGCATCCGGGCCGCCGGCATGGGGCTGTACATCAACCGCAAGTGTGCCGGCTTTACCGAGAACGGAGTGATCCTGGAGGGAGGCGACGTGGTTCCCGCCGACATGGTGATCCTGTCCATCGGCGTGGCCCCCGAGACCCGTTTTCTGCAGGGCAGCGGCGTGGAGTTGGGTCGCCGGGGCGAGATCCTGGTGGACGAACAGCTGCGCACCAACGTGCCGGACATCTTTGCGCTGGGCGACGCGGCCACCGTACGCAACCTGGTGAGCGGCCGCCAGCAGGTGATCCCCCTGGCCGGCCCCGCCAACAAGCAGGCCCGGATAGCGGCGGACGTGATCTGCGGCAAAAACGCCCGCTACAAGGGCAGCATCGGCACCTCCATCATGAAGTTCTTTGAGATGACGGTGGCCACCGCCGGCGAAAAGGAAGAGAGCCTGAAAGCCGCCGGCACGCCCTATCGCAAGACCTTCACCGTCTCCTCCAGCCACGCGGGCTACTACCCCGGCGGTACCCAGATGGTCATCAAGCTGCTGTACAGCCCGGAGGGCCGGGTGCTGGGCGCCCAGATCGTGGGCGGTGAAGGGGTGGACAAGCGGATCGACACCCTGGCCGTGGCCATCCGGTTCGGGATGAGCGTGTCGGACCTGGCGGAGATGGAACTGGCCTACGCGCCGCCCTTCTCCAGCGCCAAGGACCCGGTGAACATGGCGGGCTTTGTGGCGGAAAACGTACTGGACGGCGCCATGACCCCCTTCTTTGCCGACGAGATCGACGCCATCCCGGACAACGCGGTGCGCCTGGACGTGCGCAACCCGGGAGAATTGGCAGCTCTGGGCGGCATCCCCGGCTTTGTGAACATTCCTCTCAACCAGCTGCGCAGCCGGCTGGATGAGGTGGACCTGACCCGCCCGGTCTATGTGACCTGCCAGGTGGGCCTGCGCGGCTATGTGGCGGCCCGTATCCTGGCCCAGCATGGCGCCCGGGTATACAATCTGTCCGGCGGGTACGTGCTGTACGCCAGCCGTATGAAGGACCTGGCCGGCCAGGGCGAAACGGCGGACAAGAACTGTGCCGCCTGCGGTATGCAGATCAAGGGATAAAAGGGCCGGCCGACAGGCGTACCGGGCGCTTTATCCCGCCCATGCGCGCCTTCTCGCCCCGTTCAACAGCAAAAGCCGGACCCCGTCGGGTCCGGCTTTTTGTTGTGTCAGCCGATGCGCTGTTTCTTGTCCAGCCGCATCCGGTCGGCGATCATGGCGATAAATTCCGAGTTGGTGGGCTTGCCCCGCAGATTGTGGATGGTGTAGCCAAAATACATGTTCAGGGTATCCACATCGCCCCGGTCCCAGGCCACCTCGATGGCATGGCGGATGGCCCGCTCCACACGGCTGGCGGTAGTGCCGTTCATCTTGCCGATCTCGGGATACAGCCGCTTGGTCACCGCGTTGATGTACTCCGGATCGGCCATGGTCAGCAGGATGGCGTCCCGCAGAAACTTGTAGCCCTTGATGTGCGCCGGCACCCCGATCTGGTGCAGGATCTCGGTGACCGCCGCCTCATCGTTGTCCACCGTGATGTGGGGCCGGGGCGGCATGCCCGCCGCCCGCATCACCCGGGCCGCCAGCACCGTTTCGTCAAAAGGTTTGACAAAGTAGAAGGAAAATCCGCTCTCCAGCAATTCCTGCTCCAGGTCCTCGTTGCGGAAGTTGCCGGTGACGAAGAACACCGTGTTGCCGCCGCCCGCAGCCGCGTACCGCTGCTTGACCGCCAGCGCGTCCAGCCCCGGCATGAAGGCCTCCAGCAGAACCGCGCGGGGCCGCTGTTCCAGCAGGCAGCGCAGCGCCGCTTCCCCGTCCCGCTCACAAACTGAAACTTCCACGCCTTTTTGCTCCAACGCACTGCGGCATGCCTCAGTGGCCGCGCCGATGTCCGTCATCAAAAATCGAATCTTTTCCATTGTCTTTTCCTCCATTAGTTCTCCGTTGCGGCGGATTTCCTTGTCTGGAGTAGATTTTACCAGTTATTTCCAATTTGTGCAATAGATTCCAAATTTTTCTTCGGATTTTTTCTCGACACAAAGCGGCTTCCGCCGTCGGGTTTTCGCCACCCCTCGCCCGTGCGCGGTCGAACCAGGGCGGAACCGGGCGGAATATTTCGGGCCGCGCCCCGCTTCGCCGTTTTGCCGGCGGCGCCCTCCGTCCGGGCCATTGCCGCTTCCCGCAGGGCCTGTATGGGGACAGCCCAAAAGGGCGGCACGGCAGCTCTCCGAAAGCATTGACATTTTGCCAAAAAATGCTATACTTTGAAAAACGCCGGTTTCCGCCGCGCAGTTTCAGCCGTACACCCTTTTATCGCTATACGAGGTGGCCCGCATGCGATCTGTTCAGAACTTAGGCCCTGGATACAGGGAGATTTATTCGGTAAACCTCCAAAAGAATGGGAGAGTCGCTATATTCGTCAACGTTTTGTCTCTCGTGATCGCCGCCGCCATGTTGGCGCTCATGAATGGTATTGTTCCGTTTTCCACCTTTTGGGCACAGAACAATACGCTCCTGAAATCTTTGGTTCTTATCGGTTCTCTGGTCGCCTACCTGTATCTGCACGAGCTGGTTCACGGTGTCACGATGAAAGCCTGCGGCACGAAAAAGGTCCACTACGGCTTTACCGGCCTCTACGCTTTCGCGGGCAGCGATGACTATTATGACAAAACGAGCTATATCGCCATCGCGCTGGCCCCGATCGTGGTATTTTTGTTCGTGTTCGCCATCCTCAATCTGCTGGTGCCGCCGGACTGGTTCTGGGTGATCTATCTTTTGCAGGTATGCAATGTCTCCGGGGCGGCGGGCGATATATTCGTGACGGTCAAATTCGCAAGGATGCCGAAAGATATCCTGGTAAAGGATACCGGGATCGGCATGACGGTGTATTCGAAGGAATAAAGACAGACGGGCGAGGATACCGATGCGGTATCCTCGCCCGTTTCCTTATCCGGCCATTTTCTGCTCTGCCAGCTGGTCTGCCATTTCCAGCATGGTCTCGGCAAAGATGCCGTAGCCGCGGGTGGGATCGTTGACCAGCACATGAGTCACCGCCCCCACCAGCCGGCCGTTCTGCACGATGGGGCTGCCGCTCATCCCCTGCACGATGCCTCCGGTGGCGGCAAGCAGGCCGGGATCGGTCACCCGCAGCACCAGGTTCCGGTTCGGGTCCTGCCGGGAGAGGGTCACCTGCTCGATCTCCACCTGGTACCACTTTGGTTCGCTGCCCTCGATGGTCGTCAGGATCCGGGCCGGACCTTCTTCCACCTCCTGCGCCTGGGCCACCGTCATGTCCTGGCCGCCCAGCAGGGTGCGCACGGTGCCGTATACGCCGGTGGCGTCGTTGCCCAGCACGGTACCCACCGCGATCTGGCTGGCAAACCGCCCTTTCAGCTGGCCCGGATCGCCCACCCGGCCCGCTTCATAACCGATGATCTCCACCGGCACGATCTCGCCGCTTCGCAGCGCGATGCTCTCGCCGGTATCCACATCGCTGATGGAATGGCCCAATCCGGCAAACATGCCGGTCGTGTTGTCCACAAAGGTCAGGGTCCCCACCCCCGCCGAGGAGTCCCGCACCCATACCCCGGCCCGAAAACTGCCGTCGGATACGTCGGTCACCGGGGTAAAGGTGGTCACCGCCTGGACCCCGTCCCGGCTGTAGACCACCGTGCAGGGATCGGGCCCGCTCTCCTGAATGGCTTTCCGCAGATCATCGTTGCCGGTGATCCGGGCGCCGTTCACCGACAGGATCCAGTCTCCCATCTCCAGGCCGGCTTCCCGCGCGGGATTGCAGTACCCCGAAACGGAGCGGATATCGCTGAAGCCCACTACCAGGGCTCCGTCTGAAAACATCTTGATCCCGAACGGCATGCCGCAAACGGCCACCACCCGCCGGTCTACCACTACGGTGCGCACCGTTTTGACCGGTATCACGCCCCACAGCGCCAGTGTCGTATTGTAACTGCCTCCCGCCGGAACGGCGGAGGCCTGCCGGGCGATCTCGCTCTGGTCGGCCGCGCGCACCCACGGCATCGGCGCGATGGTCAGGGTCTGCCCCTCGGCCACGAGGAAGGTATCCGGCAGGCGGCTGAAGGTATAGCCCACCATCGCCAGGATCGCCATTCCCAGCACCAGCAGCAGCGCGGCGGCGCGCCGCAAAAACTTTCGCATACAGTTTGCCCCTTTCCTGCCCGCCGCGCCGGGCCGGCGGAATTTCGGGGGCGGCGCAACCGCGCCGCCCCTTCTCTGACAAACAGTATGCACCGCCGCAAGGGAATTTATGAGCGGGGCCTTGTAAATCTCTGTCAATCCGGTAGAATGAGGGTAGCGCGGACGAACCGATCGTCTGCCGCGCCTTGCGAGGAGGGATATTCGTGAGTACACCGGTGATTGAGATCCGGGGCCTCACCCGGGATTATGGCCGGGGCCGGGGCGTCTTTGGTCTGGACCTGACGGTGGAACAGGGAGAGGTATTCGCTTTTCTTGGACCAAACGGAGCGGGAAAGACCACTACCATCCGCCATCTGATGGGGTTTGTGAAGCCCCGGGCGGGCAGCGTCCGGCTGTTTGGGCAGGACTGCTTTGCCCGGGCGGGCGAGCTGCACCGGCGGGTAGGCTATCTGCCCGGAGAACTGGCCCTGCCGGAGGAGTTGACCGGTGCGGGGATGATCCGGTTCCTCGCCGGGCTGCGGGGCTGGAAAGATACCCGCGACGCCGGCGCGCTGTCCCGCCGGCTGGATCTGGACCCCCGTCAGCCCATCCGGCGGATGAGCAAGGGCACCAAACAGAAGGTGGGGCTGGTCTGCGCCCTGATGGGGGAGCCGGAACTGCTGATCCTGGACGAGCCCACCAGCGGTCTGGACCCGCTGATGCAGAACCGGTTCGTGGAACTGATCGGCGAGGCCCGGGCCCGGGGTGCCACGGTGCTGCTCTCCAGCCATCTGTTTGAAGAGGTGGAACGCACCTGTTCCCGGGCGGCAGTGCTGCGGGCGGGGCGGCTGGCGGCGGTACAGCCCATGGAACAGCTGCGCCGCGGCAAGAGCCGCCGGTATGTGTTCACCTTCCCCGATCCGCAGACGGCGGCCGCCGCGGCGGCCCGCTGGCCCGGAGCACGGGCGGAAGGGGTGCGGCTCACCGCCCGGGTGCAGGGCGGTGAGAGCCTGCCCTCGCTGCTGGCTCTGGGGGCAGAATACGGGGCCCGGGATCTGGAGACCCACGGCCTGACCCTGGAAGAAAGTTTTTATCAATACTATGAAAAGGAGGCGCAGCCATGAGCGGGACCCTTCTGCGGCGGGACGCCGCGCTGGCCTGGCGGCCTTTTGCGCTTATCGGCGCGGTACTGGCGATGTACGCCGGGGTCGTGACCAGCATGTTTGACCCGGAACTGGGCGAAAGCCTTCGGATGATGATGGAAGCCATGCCGCAGATGTTCGCGGCTTTCGGCATGGCCTCCCCGGGCAGCACGCTGGCGGGATTTCTGGCCAACTATCTGTATGGGTTTCTCTATATCGCCCTGCCCCTGGTGCTGATTCTGCTGCTGAACAGCCGGTTTCTGGTGCGGTGGATCGACCGGGGCTCGATGGCCTGGCTGCTGGCCGCGCCCTTGTCCCGGCGCAGACTGGCCGCTGTGCAGGCGGCGGCGCTGGCCGGTGCGGTGACCCTGCTGTGCCTGTGGATCGCGGGGCTGGGGCTGGGTTTTGCCGCGGCGATGTTCCCGGGCGAACTGGAGATGAGCCGCTACGCGGCGATGAACCTGGGGCTCTGGGCCCTTTTGCAGCTGCTGGCAGCCCTCTGCTTTGTGGCAGGCTGCGCGGTGCCGGACAGCCGCTTCGCCACCGGCACGGGCGGCGGGATCTGCGTGTTGTTTGTGCTGGTGGACATGCTGGCCGGCATGGACGAGGGTTGGCAGACGCTGCGTTTTTTCACCCCAATGACCCTCTTTGACCCGGTCGGCCTGGCAGACGGCACGGCGGATCTGTGGCCGGCGGCGGTGTTGGCCGGGGCGGCGCTGGCGCTGTACGTGCTGGGGATAGCGGTGTTCCGCCGCCGGGATCTGAGCCTGTAGAAAAGGGCAAAAGGGGCGGCCCCCGATCGGGGGCCGCCCCTTTTTTGTTGCTGTGTTTTACGCGAGGACCACGGCGGTGCCGGAGGCGCTGACCATAAGCATACCGTTGTCGCTGCCCAGAACCTCATAGGCCACATCCACCGCCACCACGGCGTTGGCGCCCAGAGCCGCGGCCCGCTGCTCCATCTCCTGGAGCGCAGCTTCCCGGGCCTGGATCAATTCCTCCTCATAGGTGCCGGACCGGCCGCCGAAAAAGTTGCTGAAACCGGCCATCATGTCCTTTACAAAGTTGACACCGGCGATCACCTCGCCGAAAACAACGCCCTTGTACTCCTGAATGGGATGGCCCTCCACCCCGGGGGTCGTGGTAACGATCATCGTTCTACCTCCTTGCGGGTCATTTGTCGGATGCGCGGCCGGTTCGTTCCTGTACGCGGCGGGGGATGCGCACCCGCTGCACCCAGCCGATCAGCTGCCCGGAGATCAGCACCGTGAGCAGCGAATAGCCGATACGCCCCAGCGGGATATAGCTCACCGAAAAGCCCAGCACCAGCAGATCAAACAGCAGGTAAGCCCACTGCAGCGGGATACCGGTCAGCCGTGATGTGGCCATGGCCAGCGCGTCGTCCCCGCTGGGGGCGCCGCCGGCCCGGACGGCCAGGCCCACGCCCACGCCCACGAACAGCGCCCCCGCCACCGCCGCCACAAGCGGCCTGTCGGCCAGCTGCGGCCAGATGGGATCGAACTGTTCAAACAGGGCGTAAAACGCCGAGAAGCCGCCGCCCGCCACTGCTGAGTACAGGATAAAGCAGCGGCCCAACAGCCGCCAGCCCAGCAGATAGCAGGCAAGGTTCATCACCAGGCCGCTGATCGCGGGCGACAGCCCGAACCAATACTCCAGCAGCAGGGTGAGACCCAGCACACCGCCTTCGGTGACGCCGGAAAGGGAATGAACATTATAGAGGCCGAAGGCAAGGATCGCGCTGCCGAGCAGAGCGACCGCACAGTTTTTCGGCCCAAGCCGGGTAATCAAACTAACACATCCTTTCTTACCGATATTGTACCATATCCCCCGCTGTCCGCACAACCCCGCCCGGAGCCTGCCGGCGTGCAAAAGTATGGTTTATTCCCATGATATGCCCGCCTCCGCCGGCGGTGCCAGCGTGCAGAGCGAAAACACGCAAAACAAAGATGCGGCGCTGAGCGGCAGTTTTTTCAGGCACTTGAACGATTTAGAAAAAAAGTTCGCCAAAGCCTTTGAAATCCGTTACAATAGGTTGCATACGGTTCGCGCGGCCAAAACAGCGCGCGACAGGGAGGGATTTGTAGTGGATGGGAACACCTTGAAAACCTTGATCGCCATGTGCTGCTACATGGCCTGTGTGGTGGCCATCGGGCTGTTTTTCGCCCGGCGCGCCAACCAAAGCACCGAAAACTATTTTCTCGGCGGGCGCAGCCTGGGCCCCTGGATCGCGGCCATGAGCGGCGAGGCTTCCGACATGAGCGGCTGGCTGCTTATGGGGCTGCCGGGCGTAGCCTACTGGTGCGGTGTGTCGGACGCGGCCTGGACCGCCATCGGCCTGGCCGTGGGTACCTATCTGAACTGGCTGCTGGTTGCCCGGCGGCTGCGCTGTTACTCGGTGGTGGCGGGGGACGCCATCACCATCCCGGAGTTCTTTTCCGCCCGGTTCAAGGAGCGGAAAAAGGTCCTTCTGACCATCTCGGCGGTGTTTATCCTGGTGTTCTTTACCGTTTATGCCGCCAGCTGTTTTGTGACCTGCGGCAAACTGTTCAGCACCCTGTTCGGCCTGTCCTACCAGAGCATGATGGTGGCCGGCGCACTGTTTGTGATCTTCTATACGGTGATCGGCGGCTTTCTGGCCGAGAGCGCGTCCGATTTCATGCAGGCAGTGGTCATGATCCTGGCACTTGCCATGATCCTGGGCACCGGCGTGGCGGTCGCGGGCGGCCCCGAGGCGGTGCTGCAAAACGTGGCGGCCATCCCCGGCTTTCTGGATTTCTTTGGTATCGCCCAGCCGGTCATGACCGACGGGGTCCAGCAGGTGGTCAACGGCGCGCCCCAGTTCGGCGAGGCGGGGGCCTATGGCCTGATCACCGTGCTGAGCACCCTTTCCTGGGGGCTGGGTTACTTCGGCGTGCCCCAGGTATTGCTGCGGTTCATAGCCATCCGCAAAACCAGCGAACTGACCAAGTCCCGCCGGATCGCCACCGTCTGGTGCGTGATCAGCCTGGGCTGCGCGGTATTTATCGGTCTGACCGGCCGCACCCTGTACCCCACCGCGCTGCTCACCGCCAGTGACGCGGAGAATATCTTTATTGTGCTCAGCACCAATCTGCTGCCTCCGCTGCTGGCCGGCGTGGTGATGGCCGGCATTCTGGCCGCCACCATCTCCTCGTCCGACTCCTATCTGCTGATCGCGGCCTCCGCCTTTGCCAAGAACATCTACCAGGGCGTTCTGAAAAAGGACGCCAGCGACAAAGCGGTACTGTGGGTCAGCCGCGTCGTACTGCTGGTGATCTCGGCGATAGGCATGGTCATCGCCCTGGACGAGAACAGCGTGATCTTTACCCTTGTGGCTTTTGCCTGGGCGGGCTTTGGCGCCACCTTCGGGCCCATCATGCTCACCAGCCTGTTCTGGAAGCGCACCACCTGGGCGGGCGCTATCGCCGGCATGGTATCCGGCGCGGTGAGCGTTTTCGTCTGGAAACTGGCTGTCAAGCCCCTGGGCGGCCTTTTTGGCATCTACGAACTGCTGCCCGCCTTCCTGATCAGCCTGGTCGTGATCGTGGCGGTCTCCCTGCTCGACCGGGAACCCTCCGCCGATATTCTGGCGGAGTTTCGGCTGGCCCGGGAAAACGCCCGCAACAACGTCTGAGTCTTTCACGCCCCGGTGCGCGGCCGCGCACCGGGGCGTGGCGTTTTCGTTCTTGGTCTGTTCACAAAGCGTTTATTCCTTCGTGACACAGAACGTGTATAGTAGGGTACAACAAGCGCACCGCTTGCACAAAGAAGAAGGAACGCTTATGGAACTGTACCATGCTTTGGTCCGCACGATGGACCCTGCCCTGCCGGTGTGCAGCGGGGTCCTGGTGAAGGACGGACACATCCTGCGCACGGGGGATTTCGCCGTGCTGCGCGCCCTGTATCCCGATGCCCGGGTAGAGGACTGGGAGGGTGCGACCCTGTTGCCCGGCTTTATCGACGGGCACTCTCACCTGAGCGCGGTTGCCTGGGATCGCTTGCTGTGGGACGCGCGCCCGTCCCCGGAAGGCAGCTGCGACGCCCTTCCCGCTCTGTTGGAGAGCGGGCGGGAATACCTGCGCACCCACACCCTGCCCCCGGAGGTGTGGGTGTTGGGGTTTGGCTGTGACAGCGCCCGGCTGGGCCGCCTGCCTACCCGGGAAGAACTGGATCAGGTGACCCGGGATCGGCCCCTCCTGCTGACCGGCGCCGGCGGCGAATGGGGCGCCGCCAACAGCGAAGGGCTGTGTCGGCTGGGATATGACCGGCCGGAACAGGCGCCCTCTCCCCTGCCCGGGCGCCTGCTCACCGATCCGACAGTCGCCGCCCGGATCCAGGGGCCCGGACGGGATCAGCTGCTGCTGGCGGTGGCGGACGCGGCCCGGCTATACGCCTCTTTCGGAGTGACTACCATGCAGGACGCCCGGGCTACCGGGACCGAGATATCTCTGCTGCGGGAGGCGGGGCGGCAGGGGCTGATCGGCGGCGACGTGGCCTGTTATCTGGACGAGGCTGCCGCCCTGGCCCACCTGCCCCAGCAGCCGCCGGCGCAAAACCCCTATCAGCACCGGTGCCGGCTGGCCGGGGTCAAACTGCTTCTGGACGGCGTCTCGCACAAAAAGACCGCCTGGCTGAGCCAGCCTTACCACACCCCTCCTGACGGTCTGCCGCCGGACTACCGGGGCGCGCCGCTGCGCACCGATGAAGAGGTGACCGCCTTTCTGGCGGGATGTATGCGGCGGCACTGGCAGCCGATGCTACACGCGGACGGGGACGCGGCCATCGACCAGCTGCTGCGCTGCTGGCAGGCCGTCCGGGCCGAGACCGGCAGCCGGGAAGAACTGCGGCCGGTGGCGGTACACGCCCAGACCGTGCGCCGGGATCAGCTGGAAGCGATGGCCTGGCTGGGCATCCTGGCCAGCTTCTCCCACGATCACGTTTACTATTGGGGCGACTATCATCTGCTTTCGGCGCTGGGCGCCCAGCGGGCCGTGAGCATGAGTCCGCTGGCCTGGGCTCTGGAGGTCGGGGTGGGGTTCACGCTGCACCAAAACGCCCCCGCCGCACCGCCTCACGCTCTGTTTTCGGTGCAGAACGCGGTCACCCGCCGTACCCGCGGCGGGCGTGCGCTGGGCCCTGAACAAACGGTGCCTGTACAGGCCGCCCTGGAGGCGGTGACCATCCAGGCCGCCCGGCAGCTGTTTGAGGAGGGGCGCAAAGGCAGTATCACGCCCGGCAAGCTGGCGGACTTTACCCTGCTGGACGCCGATCCCCTCTCCGTTTCCCCCAACCGGATCGCGGACATCCGCATCCTCGCCGCGATCAAAGAGGGGCGGCGGCTCTATCACGCTTGACCGGCAACAACAAAAACCGCCTTTCGGCATTGGCCGGAAGGCGGTTTTTGTCATAATCATATAATTTTATACAAATAGTATCAGGTTTTCGGCTTTTGCGGCGGTTCCGGCGAAGGCCCCGGGCGGGGCGAACCGGGGAACAGGGTGCGATAATCAATGCCGCGGCTGCGCAGCCGGGCGTGGGTGTTGGCCCGCAGCAGGCTGTAACAGACCGAGGCCAGCGGGATCATGAGCAACATGCCCGCGATGCCCATCAGGCTGCCGCCCACCGTGACCGCCGCCAACACCCAGATGGAGGGCAGACCCACGCTGCTGCCCACCACGCGGGGGTAGATCAGGTTGCCCTCGATCTGCTGCAGGCACAGGAACAGTACCACGAACCAGAGCGCCTGGATGGGATCGTCCACCAGGATCAGAAACGCGCCCACCCCGCACCCGATAAAGGCGCCGAAGATGGGGATAAGCGCGGTAAAGGCGATGAGCACGCTGATCAGCAACACATAAGGCATGCGGCAGAGGGTCATGGCCACCGCGAACAGGCTGCCCAGGATCACCGCCTCGGTGCACTGGCCGGATATGAACTTGGAGAAGGTGCGGTGAGCCAGGCCGGCCACCTCCATCACCCGGTCGGCCCGGGCGCGGGGGGCAAAGGCATACAGCAGCATCCGGGCCTGGGTGCCCAGCCGCTCCTTCTGGGCCAGCACATAGACCGCGAAGCAGAAGCTGACAAAGAAGTCAAACACGCCGCTCATCACGCCGCCCGCCGCGGTCAGGGTGCCGCCCAGTACCGCCGCGCCGCCGCTGGTCAGCCAGCTGGTGATGGTGCTGACCAGGCCCTTCCAATCGGTGGTCATCATGCCGCCCACCGCCTCGTCCAGGGCGGCGGCCAGTTCCGGATAGGTGTCCATCAACTCCAGCGCCCAGCGCTGCACCGAGGTCCAAAACAAGGGCAGCTGATTGCCGATCTGGGTCACGGTGGCGCCCAGCTGCGGGATCACCAGGCCCAGCACCAGCGCCACCACCGCCACCACCGCCACCAGGACCAGCAGCATGGCCAGCGCCCGCCGGCGGCCCGGCTTCATTTTGGCCGGCAGCCATTTTTCAAAGGCGCGCATGGGTACGTTCAGAATGAAAGCGATGGCGCTGCCGATCAGGAAGGGACGCAGCAGGCCGGTGACCCAATTGACCAGATCCATCAGGGCCTTGTGGTTTTGCAGCGCCCAATACAGCAGGATGCAGCCCGCCGCCAGCAGGGCGATGGTGCGCAGGGTGCGTTTGTTCAGTTCCATGGTATTCCTCCCGGCCGACAGCTGCGGCCGCTGTTTTTGAAGTGGATCTGTCGAGCCTACGGTCCAGTATACCAGATTCCCCCGCAAAACGAAACCCTTTTTGCGGATTTTTCCTTTATCCAAGGGCATCCAGCGCCTCGTTCAGCAGCTGGCGCGCCTCCTCGATGCGGGCGTTGGCATCCGCCAGCTGGGCCTGACACTCCGCGCAGTCTCCGCCGGTGTCGTCGCTGATCAGCCGGCAGCGGTCCTCCAGCAGGGCGGTCCACCAGATATTGCCTCCCAGCCGGAAGGTCACCCAGGCAAAACCTCCGTACTCCTTCTCACTCAGCGCCACCGCCGGATAGGTGCCCAGCGGCAGATAGCCCACCACATCGTTCACGTCCGGCGAATTGAAGTATTCACACCGCTCGCTGAACACTTCCAGCAGCTGGTCTTCCAGCGGCATCATGACCGGGCCGGACGAAGCCGGGAAGCCGTTGTATCCGCCCTCCTGGATAAAAGGCAGAAAATCCACATAGCTGCGGTTCATATCCACGTTGCCCTGAATGCCGCTGACCTGGCCGGTGCTGGAATACTGCCACATGGTATAACCGCCCTGGTAGCCCACATAACCCCGGTAATCGGCGATCCAAAGCGGGTAGTCCGCCAGAGAAGCGGTGTCAATGTAGTTGGTGGCAAAGAAAGTGTAGGTATAATATCCCGCGTACCAGCCGTTCTGGTACAAAATGTCCATGGCAAACCGGGTCAGATCGGTAACCTGCTTGCGGGTCAGAGAGGCAAAGCTGGAATCCTCCATATCCACAAAAACAGGGTATTCCAGCTGGTAGCCCTCCAGCACCGGCAGAAAGGTGCTCAATTCCCGGATCACCGCGTCCTCGGTCTTGGCGTAGGTATAGTAGTAGGCACCCACCTTGAGGCCGGCGGCGTGAGCGCCCTCCACGTTCCGTTTGAAGTACGGGTCCACATAGACGCCGCTGCCGTCGGTGGAACCCACCCGCACAATGGCGAACTGCTGCCCAGCCGCAGCCACCTTGCTCCAGTCGATCACACCCTGGTAGCGGGACACGTCGATGCCGTTTTCAAAGATCGCTGCCATATCCATCCCCCTTTTTTGCCCATTGTATGCAGACAGGGGGCGGGAGAGTGAACACCAAACAGCAAAAAGCCCTTACACTACCAGGCCGCCGTTGATCCCTAGCACCTGGCCGTTGATAAAATCCGAGCCGGGTTCGGCCAGAAACACCAGCGCCCGGGCCACCTCTTCCGGGGTGCCCAAACGGCCCGCCGGGGTCTCTCCGGCCAGGGCGGCCTTGTCATCGGGGGAGAATCCCGCCATCATATCGGTCTCCACCACGCCGGGCGCCACACAGTTGACGGTGACGCCGCTGGGCCCCGTTTCTTTGGCCAGGGCCCGGCCCAACCCGATCAACCCGGCTTTGGCGGCGGAGTAGGCCGCTTCGCAGCTGGCCCCCACCTGGCCCCACATGCTGCTCACCAGCAGGATGCGGCCCCACTTGCGGTGGATCATCGCGGGCAGCGCCTCCCGGCAGCAGTAAAAAGCCCCGGACAGGTCCACGTCCAGCACCCGCCGCCAGTCCGCGTCGGTCATATCGGTGAGCAGGCCCTGCCAGGCCACCCCCGCGTTGCAGACCAAAATATCCGGCGCGCCCAATGCCCGTTTCACGGCGGCGAACAGCCCCCGCACCGCGTCCGGGTCGGACACATCGGCGGCAAATCCCCGCACGCCGGGCAGTTCCCGTTCCAGCGCGGCGGCGGATCCCGCGCTTTTTTCGTAGCAGAAGGCTACCCGGCAGCCCCGGGCATGGAACGCCCGCACAGCGGCGGCTCCAATGCCCCGGCTGCCTCCGGTGATGAGTACGACGGGTACGGCGGGTATGCTCATGGCGTTTCCTCCCTGTTTTTCGCTTCTTCGGCGGCGCGCCGCGCTTTGCGCAGCTGCCAGGCGGTGGGGATGCCCAGGGCCTTCTGCTCAGCCCGGCGGGCACGCAGCGCGGCAAAAAACTCCGCCAGCAAGGCGGCGGACTCTTCCTCCAGCAGGCCCCGCTCCACCCGGGGATGGTGGTTGAAGGGCAGAGCGGCCAGGTCCATCACCGAACCGCAGCAGCCGGCCTTGGCATCCGGCGCGCCAAAAACCACCCGGGGAATGCGGCTGTTGAGGATAGCGCCCATGCACATGGGGCAGGGCTCCAGCGTGACAAACAGTTCGCACTCCCACAGCCGCCATCCGCCCAGCGCCCGGCAGGCCGCGTCGATGGCCAGCAGTTCCGCGTGATGGGTGGCGTTTCGTTCGCTCTCCCGGGTGTTGTGAGCGGCGGCCACCACCTGCCCGTGCCGGGCCACCACCGCCCCCACCGGCACCTCGCCCATCGCGGCGGCAGCCCGCGCCTCATCCAGCGCCCGGCGCATCAATTCTTCATCGGTCATCCTCGCGGCTCCTTTTTCAAAAGATCCCGGCGCACCGGGCGGCAAACACCCCGCCCAGCGCCAGCATGGCGGCCAGCCAGGCCGGACTTTGCAGCAGCGCGCCGGGCCCGGCGGCGCTTTCAGGGGGAAGCAATCGGCGGCGAACCGCCTGCCGCAGCGCCATCGCCCCCCACACCGGAAAAGCCACCGCGGCGGCCAGCTGCAGCCCGCCCGCCAGTTCCGGTGAACCGTACTGCAGCAGCCAGCCGGCAGCAAAAGCCAGGGCATTGTTTCCCAGATGGGCGGCGATCGCCGGGGCCAGGCTGCCGGTGGCCTCCACCGAAAGGCCCATGACCAGACCGGTGATCAGCGCCACGACCGCCTGGCCGGGCCGGCTGTGCAGCAGCGCGAAGGGCACCGCCGCCGCCAGCGCCGCGGTGAATCCGCCCCGGGGCCGCAGCGTTCCCTGCAAAACCCCGCGAAAGAGCAGTTCCTCCCCTACCGCGGGCACCAGGCAGACCTGCAGAAAGGCCAGCAGCAGAGGCGCTCCCGAGCGGGGCAGTTCCAGGCCGTGGCCGGCGCCTATCCCCAGCACGCCCGCCAGCAGGTTGGCCAGCATGGCGGCCCCCAGCGCGGCCGGCGTCCAGAGCGCCATCCCGCCAGCCGCCGGCCGCACCAGGCCCAGCCGGGTCCGCTCCGGCCGCAGCGCCGCGGCCAGCAGCCCGGCGGGGATCGCCAGACTGCCCACCGTTACCGCCAGCTGGACCGCCAGGCCGGCGCTCTGCCCCAGCCCTATGGGATCGTGGAGGGTGGCGCCCGGAAACGCCGCGCGCAGCGCCAGCCCCGCCGCCAGCTGCAGTGCCAGGCTCACCACCAGATACCCCACCGCGCCCAGCCCGATCAGCCCGGCCCGGCGGGCAAACCGCGCCCGTACCGCTGCCTCCAACGCTACCGCCCCTTTCCATTGTTTCATCCGGACTTATTGTAACGGAAAACCCGCGCCCCTGCAAGGGGCGCGGGTTTTCCGCCGGGTCATCCGTAACACTTTTTACAGGGGGCAAAGCCCTCGGCCATCGCCTGCTGCTGTGTGACCTGGCGCGGATCTTTCATATTGCTGCAACCCGGGTCACTGTGGTATTTGGTGCCGCCGTGGACCGGCACCCACACCAGGATGGCGTCCGCCCCGGAAAGGGCCGGCTGTTCCGGCTCCGGCTCCGGCGTGGGGGCGTCGGTCGGCGCGGGCGTGGGGGCGTGGGGGCGTCGGTCGGCGCGGGCGGCTCGGTCGGTTCCGGCACAGGGGCTGAACTCACAGCCGCCGCCAGGGCGGAGGACCGCGCCTCCTCTTGCGTGTTTGTGCCGCAGCCCGCCAAAAGCACTGCCAGCGTCAGCGCCGCCGCCCGGAACCATTTTCGGGCGCCCGGCCACCGCCTTTCCCCGTTTTTTTGTCTGTTCACGATCGCCGCACTTCCTTTTTCTGCCGTTTCAAAGGCATTGTAGCACGGCGCGCTGTGTGGATATGCGCAGAACTTGTCGAATCCCGGGCCTGGGATCAAAGCACGGTGGTGCGGATCGCCTCCACGATGGTCTGCCGGACCAACCGCCGCCGGGCTGCCCATCCTGACAGGCCGCAGACGCCAAATACCACCACGGCCGCCAGCACAAAGCCCTCCGGCGGAACCTGGAAGCTGGAGTAGAAGTTCAGGCTGATGGCCCGGTGTTCCAGCGCCAGCACCGCCAGCCCCGCCGGCACGCCCCAGCACAGGGCCTTGATGCCGTAGAACAAGCTTTCCAGCCGCAGCATCCGGGCAAAATCCTTCGGGGTGACCCCCGCGCTGCGAAGCATGGCGTACTCCCGGGCCCGCAGCTCAAAGCCGGTGGTGACGGTGTTGTGGATGTTGGCCGCGCAGACCAGGCACAGCAGCACCACAAAGCCGCCGCAGAACACCCGCAGCAGGAAAGCCAGGCTCTGCATACCGCTCATATCGCTCACACCGGTACTGCGGTAGGCGTTCGTCCCGTCGCCGGTGTTGACCCACTCCTGCAGGCTCTCCTGCAGCCGTACCGGGTCCTTCGCGTCGGTGTAAAGCACCGTCCAGAAATAGGCGCCGGTACGGCCGGCCGCTGCCTGCCGGGCCAGGAAAGCGTCGAACACCGTGCGGCTGGTGACCAGCTGCACCGTGAGCCCCTCTCCGGCCAGGGTCGTGTCCCCGCTGTTGGCCGGGGCCTCGGCGGCCAGCGCCGCCACCCGCCAGGTGTCGGCAAAGCCGCCCTCACCCAAATCAAAGGTCTGGGTGAAGCCCTTCTCGATCCGCAGCGCATTTTTCAGCTGGGCAAAGCTGCCCAGGTCGGCCAGGTAGTTGTCGGTGACCAGCACGCAGTCCAGCAGGTCGGTGCTGAGGGTCACGTCCCGGCCGGCCCAGGCGGCAAAGTCATCGTCCTCCAGCACCAGCAGCATGGGCTGAACGGTATAGACGCCCTCCGCCGCCAGAGGCGCAAGACCCATCTGCACCCGGTATTCGCTGCGCTCGGCCAGCCAGCGGCGGGCGGAGGCGCTCAGCTGGCTCTCCGACACCTGCCAGGAACCCATCTGCCCCACCTCGACGCCGCCGGTGACCTGGCTCTCGCCGGCGCCGGGCAGCGCCTGCATCTCCGCCAGCAGCGGCGCGGGATCGGCGGCCGGGTCGCTCAGGCCCACCGTGGCGTGGGCCGGCGGGATGTCCACGCCGTACCGCATGGCCACCGACTGATCCACATAGAAGGACAGGCCGCTGGCCGCCAGCAGCATGACCACGCTGAGCGCCAGGGAGAGAACGATGGCCCGGTACCTTCCCCGGCTGCGCCGGCAGTTTTTCAGTGCCAGCGCGCCGGTGAAGCCGAACAAGCGGCGGGTGATACCGCTCGTCTTGAGGTCGCGGGGGCGCAGGCGCACCTCGCCCTCCCCGCGGATGGCGTCGATGGGGCTGACCCGGCTGGCCCGGAAAGCGGGCCGCAGCGCGCTGACCAGCAGCGCCAGAGCGGCCAGCACGGCGGCCCCCAGCAGGGGCAGCGGCCGCACCGCCAGATACAGCGGTACGCCGAACCGGAACAATTCCTGCACCTGCCGGCTGACCAGCGGCAGGGTGACGGCCATGCCGGCACAGCCCGCCGCCAGCCCCAGCGGGATACCCGCCAGCCCCAGCAGCAACGCCTCGTACAGCACGCTCCGGCGTTTCTGGTCCCGGGTGGCCCCCACGCTGGCCAGCATCCCCAGCATCCGGGTGCGCTCGGCCAGGCTGATGGAGAAGGCGTTCTGTGCCAGGGACACCGCCCCCACCAGGATCACCGCCAGCACCACCCCCATCAGGCTGTAAAAGGCGGTGAGCAGCCAGCTGCCCTCCTGGTCCACCCCGGCGTAGAGCAGCAGCGACCGGTTGGTGGACCGGCCGTCGGCTCCCGGATCAAACTCCGGGTCCTGCGCCTTTTGCCAGGCGGCGATGTCCTCCATCACCTGCCAGATCTCTTCGGACAGGTGTTTCATGGTGAAATAGGCGCCCCACCGGCTGCCGGCCGGGGCGCTGTCCAGGATGGTGAAGCAGGGCCACCAGCCGGTGAATCCGTCGGAAAAGCCGCCCAGTTCCACTATGCCGGTGACAGTGAAACCGGCGCTGCCCACCGGCTCGGTATGGTCAAAGCCGGTGGGCGAGGGGCTCCACTGGCCGGTCTGCGCCTGGTAGAACGGGGAACCGTCCGCGTTGATGCCGGACACCGCCCAGGCCCGCACCAGGTCCAGGGTGACCTGGCTGCCCACCGTCCAGCCGGTCTGCTCGGCCAGCTGTTTGCTGATCGCCAGCTGGCGGGAGGTTTCGGGCAGGGTGCCCTCCACGCACTCCACCCCCAGCAGTTCGTAAAAAGCCTGGTTAGCCCCGAACAGGGCCGCGCCGGAATAATTTCCGCTCTCAGCCGGGGCCACGCCCCAGCTGGCGGTGAGGGCCACCTGGTCCAGCCGGGAATCGCCGGCCACCTTTTGGGCCACCGCCTCGCTGGTGTTGATGACCCGGCCGTGCCAGCTGCCCATGTCGGCCACCGCCTGGCGGCGCATCAGATCCAGAAAGGAATCCGCCCCGGCGAACACCGCCGTGAGCATCGCCACCGACAGCACCACCCCCGCCAGTGTGGTCAGGGTGCGCCGGGGCTTGGCCCGCATCTGGGCCCGGGTGAGGGAATGGATCACGTTCATGGCCGCACCGCCTCGTCCCGGGTGATGCGCCCGTCCTCAATGGTGATGAGCCGGTCGGCCTGGCGGGCGATCCGCTCGTCGTGGGTGATGACCAGCAGGGTCTGGCCCTTCTCTTCATGGAAGCGGCGCAGCAGGGCCATGATCTCGGCGCTGTTGCGGCTGTCCAGGTTGCCGGTGGGCTCGTCCGCCAGCATCAGCGCCGGGCTGGCGATGAGCGCCCGGCCGATGCTCACCCGCTGCTGCTGCCCGCCGGACAGCTGGTCCGGCAGATGATCCAGCCGGTCGGCCAGGCCCAGGGTATCGGTCAGCCGGTCCAGCAGGGATCGGTCTACCCGCCGCCCGTCCAGCAGCAGGGGCAGGGTCAGGTTCTCCCGCACGTTCAGCACCGGGATCAGGTTATAAAACTGGTACACCAGGCCGATCTGACGGCGGCGGAAGATGGCCAGCGCCGTCTCGTCCATGGCGTACAGGTCGGTGCCCTGCACCATCACACGGCCCGCGGTGGGCCTGTCCACCCCGCCCAGCAGGTGCAGCAGGGTGCTTTTGCCGCTGCCGGACGGGCCCATGATGGCCACGAACTCCCCCTTTTCCACCGAAAAGGAAACATCGTCCAATGCCGTCACCTGCGCCGCCCCCTGGGCGTACCGGCGGGTCAGGTGTTCCACTCGAAGCAATTCCATCGGTTGCTCTCCTCCTTGTCACGGTTGGGGCGGGGTGCTTTCCCCTCCCTGCTCTCAGTCTACCCGGCCCGGGTGACCGGGCCGTGACCGGGCGGGTGACAGTTTGCTCACAAAGCGCCGGGGCGCATGGGCAGCCGCAGGATAAAGCGGGCCCCGGGGCCGTCGGCGCGGTTTTCCGCCGTGACCTCTCCGCCCTGGGCACGGGCCAGTTCCCGGGCCAGGGCCAGGCCGATGCCCGCGCTGCCCGGCGCCGCGTTGGAGCCCCGGTAAAACCGCTCAAACAGATGGGGCATATCCGCCGCCGGGATGCCGGGGCCGTTGTCCTCCACCGTGATGCAAGCGGCCAGGGCGTCCTGGCGCAGCCGCACCGTCACCCGGCCGCCCTCCGGGGCGTGCTCCGAGGCGTTTTTGATCAGGTTTGTCACCGCCTCGGCGGTCCATTGTTCATCCCCCTGCCAGGCCGGGCCTTCGGGGGAGTCCAGCTCCAGCGTCTGGCCCCGCAGCTCCAGCGCCACCCGCACCGGGGCGGCTGCCCGGCGCAGCAGCGCGGGCAGCTGCACGGGGGCACTCTCCATCACCAGGCAGCCCGCGTCCAGCCGGGAGAGGGTGAGCAGCCGTTCCAGCAGCCACTGCATCCGTTCCAGCTGGGCGGTGAGCTGGCCGGTGAACTCGGCCCGCTTTTCATCCGGCAGATCGGGCCGGGCCAGCAGATCGGCCATGACCAGCATCCCGGTGAGCGGGGTACGCAGCTGGTGGGAGACGCTGCCCAGCAGCCCCTGCAAAAATTGCTTGTCGTGAGCCAGCTGCTCGCTCTGCTGGCGCAGGGTCACGGTGATCTTGTGCAGATCGTTTTTCAGAAGGCTCAGCTCGCCCTCCCGGTTGTCCCGGATGTCCAGCAATTCGCCCCCGGCGTAGACGGCGGCCAGATACTCCCCCAGCTGGCGCAGGCGGGCGTAGCGCCGGGCGGTGCCGATCATCCACAGCGCCCCTGTCAACGCGGCGCAGACCGCCCCGGCCAGCCCCGCCGTCGCGCCGCCCAGCGCGCCGCACACACAGCCCGCCGCGGCGATAAGGGCCACAGTGGCCGCCAGCGGCCCGGTCAGTTCCTTATTGCGCAGCATGGATGTCCTCCAATCGGTAGCCGATGCCCCGCACGGTGACGATCAGCGGCCTGCCCGGGGATTCCAGTTTTTCCCGCAGCCGCTTGATGTAGACCGACAGGGTATTGTCGTTGACAAAGTTGCCCGCCACGTCCCAGATGCCCTCCAGCAGCTGGCCCCGGGTAAGGGTCTGGCCGGGATGGGCCAGAAAGGTCAGCAGCAGCCGGTATTCCAGCGCGGTGAGGGGCACCGGCTGGCCCCGGCGGGTCACCTGGGCCCGCTGCATGTCGATGGTCACATCGCCCAGGCGGGCGATGTGTTCCCCGTCGCCGGCGGCCCGGCGAAGCACCGCCCGAATACGGCTGGCCACCTCCCGCAGCCGGAAAGGTTTTACGATGTAGTCGTCCGCCCCCATGTCCAGCCCCAGCACCACGCTGCCCTCGTCCCCCCGGGCGGTGGCGAAGATCACCGGGATGCCCCGGCTCTTGGCGGCGGCACAGAGTTCGTAGCCGCTGCCGTCCGGCAGCCCCACGTCGGCCAGCAGCAGGTCGAAGGGGCCGCTTTCCAGGGCGGCACGGCCCTGGGCCAGGGTGGCAAGGCAGGTGACCACCCAGCCCTCCTGTTCCAGGGAATAGGCCAGTCCCCGGGCGATGGTGTCGTCGTCCTCGATCAGTAAGATACGGGTCATACAAAATTCCTCCTTGCGGGCGGGTTACACGGTTTTATTATACGCCATCCGCGCCCCGCGCGCGTGACCGTTTTGTAAGGAACACAAAAACGCCCCGCCCGGCAGAGCCGGCGGGACGTGCGGTTCACAAATTCTCCAGGCAGGCCAGGATGCCGGCGGCGGAGATGTCCGGCGCTGTGGCGAAGGGCGCGGCGGTGTGCCGGGCCAGTTCCCCGGCGGTGACGGGGCCGATGCAGACGCACCGCACCCCGGCCTGTGGCGCGCCGAAGGCCTCGCAGTAGGCCCGCACACCGGCGGCGCTGCCAAACACCAGCGCCTCCCCCGCCCGGGCCGGGGCCAGCGGCTGGTAGACGGTGCGGTAGAGCGGACGTTCCTCCACCGGGTAACCGGCCCCGCGCAGCATCTCGCGCAGCAGGGGGGTGCTGTTCTCCGCCCGCAGCAGCAGAATGGGCTGCCCGGCGGGCACCGTGGCGATCAGCAGGCGGCCCAGTTCCTCGCCGGTGGCGGTCCCGGGGCGCAGGTCGGCCTGGATGCCCTGCGCCGCCAGGGCATCGGCGGTGGCGGGGCCGATGGCGGCGAATTTACAGCCGGCCAGCCGCCGCAGGTCCACCCGGTTTTCCCGCAGCAGGCCGAACAGCCGCTCTGCCCCGTTGGCGCTGGTGAGCACCAGCCACCGGGGGGCGCCGTCGGCCAGGGCGGCCCAGTCCAGGGATACGGGCAGCGCTTCGGTGCGGGCGGCCACACAGAGCCGGGGCTCGGCCCCGGCGGCGGCGAGTTTGCCGGCCAGCCTATCGGTGAAGGAGATGGTGCCCACCAGCCCCACCCGCTGCCCGGCCAGCGGCCCGGCGGGCGGGTCGGCCAGTTCCAGCGCGGCGGTGGCCCCCACCAAAATCACCGCCGGAGCCTCGACCCCGGCGGCCCGGGTGCGGGCGGCGATATCGTGCAGGGTGCCCCGCACCGCGGCGGGATGGGGGGCGTTGCCCCCGCTGATCACCGCCGCCGGGGTTTCATCCGGTTTGCCCGCCGCCATCAGCCGGGCGGCGATGGTCTCCAGCGCGCCCAGCCCCATCAGGAACACCAGGGTGCCGTTCAGCCGGGCCAGGGCGTCAAAGTCCTCCGGCAGACCGTCCGGCCCGGCGGCGGTGTGGCCGGTGATCACATGAAAGCTGCGGGCGGTGTTCCGGTGGGTGACCGGGATGCCCGCCGCCCCCGGCACCGCGATGGCGGAGGAGATGCCCGGCACCACCCGGCAGGGCACCCCCGCCTGGCGCAGGGCCAGAAACTCCTCTCCGCCCCGACCGAACACAAAGGGGTCGCCCCCCTTGAGCCGCACCACCTGTTTGCCGCCCTGCCCCAGTCGGATCAGCAGTTCGTTGATCTCGGGCTGAGGCATGGAGTGGCGGCCCGCCCGCTTGCCCGCGCAGTACCGCTCGGCGGTCAGCGGGACCTGGGCCAGCAGGGCCGGGTCGATGAGATCGTCGTAGACCACCGCCTCGCAGGTCTGCAAAAGGCGCAGCCCCCGCAGGGTGATCAGATCGGCGGCGCCGCAGCCCGCCCCCACCAGATACACGCAGCCGGTTTCAGCCATGGGTGTTTTCCTCCTGTTTCGCTTGATTCAGCAGGGCGGCAAACTCCGCGTCGGTGAGGGGCCGCCCCGTTTCCATACATGTATCAAACAACCGGGCAAACAGCGCCGCGCGGGCGTTCTCGCTCTCCAGCGCCGCCTTGACCGGCCCCCGGCAGGCCGCCAGCCAGGTGAGGATGGGGCCAAACTCCGCTCCGGGCAGGGCAGCCTCGATGCGGCGCTTTACATACACCGCCGCGTCCGGGCTGGCCCCGCCGGTGCTGACGCCCACCGTGAGCGGCCCTCTTTGGGCCAGGGCGGGAAACAGAAAACTGCCCGCCCGCGGATCGTCCACCACGTTCACCGGGATGCGCCGGGCCCGGCAGGCCGAGGCGATGCGCCGGTTCATCCCCGCGTTGTCGGTGGCGGCGATGACCAGGGCCTGGCCTCGCAGGTCGGCCGGGCGCACCCGGCGGCGCACAAACCGCACCCCGGGCACAGCCGCCAGTTCCGGGCAGACGGCCGGGGCCACCACCGTGACGCGGGGGCCGAAGGGCAGCAGCTTTTTCACCTTGCGCAGCGCCACCCTGCCGCCGCCCGCCACCAGGCAGGGGCGGCCCTCCAGTTCGATAAACAGCGGGAAACAGCCCATGTATATGCCTCCTTACTCGCAGAAATACTGCCAGCTGCCGTCCATCTCCACCCGGCGCACCCGCACACCGAAAGCTTTGTCCAGCGCGCCGCTCTCATAGACCCGGTCGGGGGTATCGGTCATGCGCAGCGCCCCGTCGGCCAGAAGGACCACTGTGTCGGCGTTGCGCAGCGCCAGGCACAGATCATGGCAAACCAGCGCCACCGCCTTGCCGCCGGCGGCCAGCCGCCGGGCTGTGGCCATGACCTCCAGCTGATGGCGCACATCCAGCCAGGTGGTGGGCTCGTCCATAAAGATGGTGCCGGTGCGCTGGGCCAGGGCCATGGCCAGGTAGACCTTCTGGCGCTGACCGCCGCTGAGTTCCTGCATCAGGCAGCCCGCCAGTTCCGATGCGCCCGCCTCCTTCATCGCCTCGTCCACCGCCTGCCTGTCCTCCGGCCGGTATCGCCGGGGGAAGGACAGGTACGGGAATCGCCCGTGCAGCACCATCCGGCGCGCCTCGATCTGGGGCACGCTGCGGCTCTGGGCCATGTAGGCCGCCTGCCGGGCCACCTGCACCGGGGCCAGCGTTTGCAGCGGCGCCCCGTCGTAGAACACCTGCCCCGCCAGCGGAGGCAGCAGGCCCAGGGCGGTCTTGAGCAGGGTGCTTTTGCCGCAGCCGTTGGGGCCCAGAAGCACCGTGACCCGCCCCGGCTGGAAGGCCAGGTCCACCCCTTGCAGCACCGGTTCGCCCCGGTAGCCCACCGAGAGGCCGCGCAGTTCGATCATGAGTGGGTCCCCCTTTTCTGAAACAGCAGCCACAAAAAGAACGGTCCGCCCGCCAGGGACAGCACGATGCCCACCGGCAGTTCAAAGGGCGCGAAGGCCAGCCGGGAGACCAGATCGCAGGCGGTGAGCAGGGCCGCGCCGCACAAGGCGCACCCGGCCACCAGCCGCAGGCTGCCCCCGCCCAGCAGCCGGCGCACGATATGGGGCACGATCAGCCCCACAAAGCCCAGCAGGCCCGCGAAGCTCACCGCCGCGCCCGCCAGCGCTGCCGCCAGGGCCAGCAGCGCCGTGCGCACCGGCCGCACCCGCAGCCCCAGGCTGCGGGCGGTATCCGAGCCCAGGGCCAGCAGATCCATCTCGCTGGCCAGCAGCATGGCCAGCAGCACACAGACCAGGATCACCGCCCCGGCGGGCAGCAGCCGGCCCAGGTACAGGTTGGCCATGCCGCCGATGCGGAAATCGGAGTAGCCGATCAGCGCGTCCGGAAACAGGGTAACCACCGCGTCCACCCCGGCGCCGAACATGCTGGACAAGGCCACCCCTGCCAGCACCAGGGTGATGCGGGAGGCGCCGGCCTTTTCGGCCAGCAGCAGGATGAACAGCACCCCCACAAAGGCCCCGAGAAAGGCCGCGAAGGGCACCGCCGCCAGCGCGCCCGGAGCCAAAGCGCAGCACAGCGTCACCCCCAGCCCCGCGCCGGAGTTGACCCCGATGGTGCTGGGAGCCGCCAGCGGATTGGCCAGCACCGTCTGGATGATGCCGCCGCTCACCGCCAGCGCCGCCCCGGCCAGCACGCATCCCACCGTGCGGGGCAGCCGCACAAAAGCCAGGATGGACGCGCCGTCCCCCTGCCCCCACAATTCCTGCCACAGCTGCGCCGGGGTGAGGGACACCGGCCCCAGGCACAAACTCAGAACCGCGGCCAGCACCGCCGCCGCCCCCATCAGGCCCAGCCGCACGGCCACCCGGCCGGCCGCCGCGTTACGCTCCATACAGCAGTTCCGCCAGCTGCTGGTAAGCCTGGCCCCACAGGGCGTTGGGCTTCACGTTGTAGAGCCGCTGGTCCATGTAGTAGACCCGGCCCTCCTTTACGGCGGTGAGCTGCTGCCAGGCAGGGTTGGACAGCACCGCCTCCTCCAGGCTTTTCTGGGGCTTGGCCGGATCGGAGCCCTGCAGCACGATGAAGATACAGTCCGGATCGGCCTTGAGGATCACCTCCATGGACAGATTCTCCAGCAGGCTGGTCTCGCTGTCGGCGATGTTGGTACAGCCCAGGTCGGCCAGCATCTCGCCCAATACGGTGTTCTCACTGTTCTTGACCTTACAGCTGCTGCCGGAGGCCCGCAGATACAGCACCGAGGGGCCTTCTTTGCCCTGGGCCAGGGCGCGGGCGTCGTCGATCTGCTGCTGCACGGCGGTGCCGTTTTCCTCGTGCAGGTCGGCCCGGCCGGTCAGCCGGGTACAGATCTCGAGCATGGACAGATAGTCCTCAAAACTGCTCACATCAAAATAGGCAACCGGGATGCCCGCTGCCTCCAGGGTGGGCAGCAGTTCCACGTCGGCGGCGGTCTTGGTACTGCCCAGCACAAAGTCCGGCTTGACCGACAGCAGCGCCTCCAGATTGGGCTCGGTGGTACCGCCCAGATTGACCACCGTGTCCGGCAGGTCCAGGCTGAACTGGGTCCAGGTGTCGTCCGCGGCGGCGGCCAGGGTATCGGCGCCGCCCGCCAGGCACCACACGTCGGCAAAGCTGCCGATCAAAGCCGCTGCCCGCTGGGGCGTGCCGGTGACGGTGACGGTTCGGTCCATGGCGTCGGTAAAGGTGACCGATGCGGGCTCCGCCGGGGCGGAGGAATCGGCGAAGGACGGGGCCGCGGCGCAGCCGGCGAGGGGCAGAGCGGCGCAGGCCAGCGCCAGGATCAGGGCCAGGATACGGTGTTTCATAGTATACTCCTCATGATGGTTTGGTCGGGTTCAGCCCTGCCAGCCGCGGGCGGCGGGGTCCAGGGCATTGACGGCGGAATAGAGCAGGGCGTTGCAGATGGCGGCGGCCACCCCGCTGCCGCCCTTGCGGCCCAGGGCCACGATGGCGGGCACGCCGGCAGCGCGGCAGGCGGCCAGGATTCGCTCTTTGCTCTCCACCACGTTCACAAAGCCCACCGGCGCCCCGATCACCAGGGCCGGGCGGGCGCCGGCGCGGATGTGCTCCTCCAGCCGCAGCAGGGCGGTGGGGGCGTTGCCCACCGCCAGCACCGTGCCGGGGTGTTCGGCCACCGCCTTGTCCATGGCGGCCACCGCCCGGGTGGTGTGGTTGCGGGCGGCCGCCTCGGCCACCGCCTCGTCCCCCATAAAGCAAAGCGCCTGCCCGCCCAGTTTGGCCAGGCTGGGCTTGCTCACCCCGGCCTGGGCCATGCGGGTATCGGTGACGATGTCGGCCCCGGCTTTCAGGGCCTCGATGCCCCGGGCCACCGCTTCGGGAGTAAAGCGCAGGTTCTCCGCGTAGTCAAAATCCGCGGTGGTGTGGATCACGCGCCAGACCACCGGGGCTGTATCCTCCGGCACGGCGATGCCCCGCTGGGCCAGTTCAGCCTGGATGATGGCCATGCTGGTGCGCTCGATGTCGGCAGGCAAGGTATGCTGCATGGAAACTCCTTCTTTCCTTGGGAATCAGTGTTTGTCCAGGATGCGGTAGACCGCCTCCATGTCCAGCGCGGCGCGCACCGCGCCGGCCAGCAGGTCGTACTGCCGCTCTTTGTAGGCGGCGTGGCTCTCGGTGCGCACGGCGTCAGCCGGCAGGCCCCGGCGTGCCAGCAGCCAGACGGCCAGCTTGTCGGTGAGTTCACCGGTGTCGAACAGGCCGTGCAGATAGGTGCCAAACACGCAGCCCGCCGCCGCGCCCTCCGGCCGGCCGTCCGCCAGGGTGGCGAAGGGATCGGCGCCGCCGGTGTCGGTGCGGCCCATGTGGATCTCGTAGGCGTCCAGACCAGCCCCCGCCAGTGGGCCGGCCACGGTGCGGCCGGTCACCCGGGTACGGGTCTTTTGGCCGGTGAACCGGGTCACGCAGGGCAAAAGGCCCAGCCCGGGCTGGCTGCCCTGCTGCTCCACCCCGTCCGGGTCGTCCAGGCGGCGGCCCAGCATCTGATACCCGCCGCAGACCCCCAGCACCGGCTGCCCGGCGGCGGCCAGCTTCTGCACCGCCGCGGCAAACCCGCTCTGGCGCAGCCAGAGCAGGTCCCCCATGGTATTTTTGGTGCCGGGCAGCACGGTCAGGTCCGGCTGGCCCAGCTCCTCCGCCCGCTGCACATACCGCACCCCCAGCGCCGGATGGCTCTCCAAGGGGGAGAAATCGGTGAAGTTGGCGATATGGGGCAGCCGGATCACCGCCACGTCCAGCGGCCGGCGGGCCCGGTACTCCTCCAGCCGCGGGGCCAGGCTGTCCTCGTCGTCGATGTCCGCGCGGGTGTAGGGCACCACCCCCAGCACCGGCACCCCGGTGAGCTGCCGCAGCTGCTCCAGGCCCGGGGTGAGCAGGCTGACATCCCCCCGGAATTTATTGATGAGCAGGCCCTTGACCCGCTGCCGGTCCTCCGGCTCCAGCAGGGCCACCGTGCCGTACAGCTGGGCAAACACCCCGCCCCGGTCGATATCCCCCGCCAGCAGCACCGGCGCGTCCACCAGCCGGGCCAGGCCCATGTTCACGATGTCCCCTTTCAGGTTGATCTCGGCCGGGCTTCCCGCCCCCTCGATCACCAGGATGTCGTTCTCATCGGCCAGGGAGTGGTAGGCGGCGAGGATATCCGGCACCAGGCTCTCCCGCATCCGAAAATACCGGGCCGCGTCGTACTGGCCCCGCACCTCTCCGTTCACGATCAGCTGGCTGCCGGTGTCGCTGGAGGGCTTGAGCAGGATCGGGTTCATCCGCACATCCGGCTCCCTGCCGGCGGCCTCGGCCTGGGCCACCTGCGCCCGGCCCATCTCCAGGCCGTCCCGGGTGATGTAGCTGTTCAGCGCCATGTTCTGGCTCTTGAAGGGGGCCACTCGCCAGCCGTCCTGCCGGAAGATGCGGCACAGCGCCGTGACCAGCAGGCTTTTGCCCGCGCCGGACATGGTGCCCTGTATCATAATGCACCGCGCCATCCTTACAGCACCTCCCTCATCGCCCGCAAAAAGGCGTCGTTTTCCTCCCCGGTGCGCACCGCGGCCCGGTACCATCCGGGGCCGAGGCCCGGATAGTTGGCGCAATCCCGCAGCAGCACCCCTTTCTCCCGCAGCCGGGCGGCCAGGTCCGGCTCAGGGCGGGAGAACAGGATATAATTCGCTTCGCCGGGCACCACACGGCAGCCCAGCGCCGCCAGACCCGCGGCCAGCCGCGGCCGCTGCCCGGCCACCAGGGCATGCAGCCGGGCGCTGTATTCGGTCTCCCACAGGGCGGCCAGCCCTGCCGCCTGCGCCTCCATGGACACCGCCCAGGGCTGGCCGCAGGCCCGCATCCGTTCCAGCAGGTCCGTGTCGGAGCAAAGGGCATAACCCAGCCGCACCCCGGCCATGCCGTACCATTTGGTGAAGGCGTTCAGGATCACAAGGCCCGGATGGCCGGCCAGCTCACCGCGCAGGGTATGGGCCGCCGGGTCAGCGAGAAATTCATTGAAACACTCGTCCACCACCAGCTTTGCCCCCGCCGCTTCGCAGGCGGCCAGGATGCGCGCCAGCAGCGGCCGGGAGGTGGTGCGGCCGGTGGGGTTGTTGGGTTCGCACAAAAACACCAGGTCCACCCCGGGGCGGATGGCGGCGAGAAAGTCCTCGGTCAAAAGAAAGCCGTTCTCTTCCCGCAGGGTATACCGCTGCACCCGGCAATCAGAGAGGGCCAGCGCCTGCTCATACTCGGCAAAGGTGGGGGCGGTGACCAGGGCCGCTTTGGGCCGCGCCGCCAGCACCAGCCGGAAGATCAGGTCCGCCGCGCCGGCCCCGCAGAGAATGGCTTCGGCCGGCAGGCGCAGGTGTTCCGCCAGGCCAGCCCGCAGCGCCCGGCAGAGCGGGTCCGGGTAGAGATGGGCATTCTCCAGCGATTGTATCATAGCCCGGCGCACCCCGTCGGGCAGGCCCAGCGGGCTCACGTTGGCGGAAAAATCCAGCGGCATCCCGCCGTACCGGGCCTTGTAGCCGGCCCAGTCGCCCCCATGGATCAGCGGCATCCTCTCTCCCCCCCCCTTACAGAATCCACACAATCACAAACCGCGCCGCCGCCCCCAGCGCCACGGCCAGAAAGCCCGCCGCGTACAGCATCCGCCCGGCCCGGGCGATGTCCGCCGGCTCGATGGGGCGGATATCGTCCCCGATGGTGGGCTTTTCATACCGTTTGCCGAAGTAATAGGCCGGCCCGGCCAGCTGCACCCCCAGCGCTCCGGCCATGGCGGCCTCGGTCTGGGCCGAGTTGGGGCTGGCGTGGCAGCGCCGGTCCCGCCGCCAGACGCGAAAGGCCCCCGCCGCCGACTGCCCGGTAAGGGCGGCCGCCACCAGCAGCAGCGCCGCCAGACGGGCGGGCAGATAGTTGGCCGCGTCATCCAGGCGGGCGGCCGCCCGGCCGAAATACAGATACCGGTCGTTTTTGTATCCCACCATACTGTCCATGGTGTTGATGGATTTGTAGCACAGCGCCAGCGGCGCGCCGCCCAGGAACATGTACAGCAGCGGGGCCATCACCCCGTCGGCAAAGTTCTCGGCCACCGTTTCCACCGCGGCTTTGGTGACCCCGGCGGCGGTGAGGGCGGCGGTGTCCCGCCCCACGATGCGGCTCACCGCCTTGCGGGCAGCCTCCAGCGTGTCGCCGGTGAGGGCCCGCTGCACGCTGCGGCTCTCATCCCGCAAACCGCGCATGGCCAGCGCCTGCCCGCACCAGACGGTTTGCAGCGCAAACCCCAGCGCCGGATGCGCCCGGCCGCACAGCCAGACCGCCAGGCCGGTAAACGCCAGGGTGCCCAGCGGCAGCGCCGCCGCCAGCACACAGCCCGCCGCCAGCTCCCCTTTCGGGGTGGCGGGGAAAGCCCGGCGCAGCCCTTTTTCCAGCCGGGCGATACACCGGCCCATGAACACCACCGGATGGGGCATCCAGGCCGGGTCTCCCAGCGCAAGGTCCAGCACAAAGCCGCACACGGCGGCCAGCAGCACGGTCATCGGGCTTCCTCCTTTGTGTAGCGCACTTCTTCCACAAGGCGCAGGGTGCGGCGGGTGGGCCAGTCCGCCGCGTCCAGCAGATACCCCGCCCCGTTGCCGGAACACCATTCGTAATACTCCCGCCGGGGCTCGGCGTACCGCTCCAGCACCGCCATCTGGGTGCCCCCGTGCGCCATAATGACCAGCTCCGGCCTTCCGGCGGCCAGGGCTTCTTCCAGCAGCCGGGCGAAGGCGGCGCAGCTGCGATCGGAGAACTCGTCCCGGCTCTCGCCGCCGGGGCAGCGGCCCCGGCAGTCCTCCCCCACCCAGGCCCGGTACTCCGGGTCCCGTTCCATCTCGATGTAGTTGCGGCCTTCAAAGATGCCGAAGCACATCTCCCGCAGGTCGGCCACCGGCACAAGGCGGGAATGGGGGAACAGAATGCGGGCGCTCTCCACCGCCCGGCTCAGGGGGGAGACGTACACCGTATCCGGGTCCCACCCGGCATAGCGCAGGGCGGCACGTCCCTCGGGGCACAGCGGGATATCCCGGGTGCCCTGGTATTTCTTTACCGCGTTGTAGGCGGTGAGGCCATGGCGCAGCAGATAGACCTTCATTGGGGCAATTCTCCTTTCAGCGGCAGGGGCAGGCCGCAGAACACCCGCACCACCCGGTCGGCCCGGGCGGCCAGCAGGCAGGCAAGACGGCCCGCGGCTTCCCGGGCGGCCCGCTCGGCCGGGTCGGCGGGCACCACCCCGGCCCCCACCTCGGTGGCGATGACCACCTCGTACCGGGCCAATTTGTCGGCCAGGGCGGGCAGGTCGGCCGCGTCGGCTGCCAGCTCCTGCACATCCCATACGGCGCGGGCAGGCAGTTCCTGCTCGGAACAGCCCAGTATTTTTTGGGCCCAGGCCCGTTTTCCGCTGTACAGCGGCCCTGTTACGAAGATCATACGAACCTCCCCGCGATCAGCTGCCCGGCGGCCAGCGCCGCCAGCATCCAGAGTTCCGCCCGCTGCACGAACCACCCGGCCAGATCGCCGGACAGCCCGCCGAACCGGCGGCAGATATCGAACCGGTACTGGGCGAAGGTGGCCAGCACCGCCAGGGCCATGGCCCCGCCTATGGCTCCATAGGCGGCCGCCATCCCCAGCGCCGCCGCCCCGGCCAGCACCGTGAGCAGCAGGCGGCAGCGGGCCTTGTCCGCCCCGGTAGCGAAGGTGTGGGCCAGGCCGGTGTTTTTGGACAGTGGGAAGGCCGTGATCGCCCAGCCGGACAGCGCCCGCTCCAGCACAAAGCCCAGGGTTATGGCCAGCACCGCCCGGGGGGTGGGGTCCACCGCACCGCAGAGAGCCAGATAGGCGGTAAAATACACGCACAGCCGGATCACCGCGAAGGCACCGCAGTGGGGGTCGGCGAGAATTTCCCGCTTTTTTTCCGGTTCAGCGCAGCTGGCCAGGGCGTCGCTGGTATCGGCGTAGCCGTCCAGGTGGATGCCCCCGGTAACGAGTACCGGGGCCAGGCACAAGCCCCCGGCCCGCAGCAGCGGCGGAAAGGCCAGGGTCCCCGCCAGCCAGGCCCACCCGGCCCAGGCCAGCCCGCAGACCAGCCCGACCAGCGGAAAGGCGGCGAGGGCGTAGCGCATGTTGCGCGCGTTCCATTCCGGCTGGGGCACCGGGATGGCGGAAAACATCGCGAAGGCCACCGCCACCGTGGCAAGCGCTGTCATGCAAACACCTCGTTTTCGCGTTTATACCAGGCCGGCAGCCCGCAGACCACCTCGCACACCTCGTCCGCCCGGGCGGCCAGCGCCCGGTTGACCCGGGCCAGAAGCCGCAGGTAGAGATCGGTGTTGCCGGCGTACCGGTTCCCGCCGCTGAACACCTCGCCGGTGACGATCACCAGCCGGGCGCAGCCGGCCATGATGCGGTCCACCCCGGCGAGGATGGAATCCTCGGCCGCCTGGGGGCTGCCCGCGCCGTTCGGGCTGAACAGCTCGTTGGCGGTTAGGTTGGTCATGCACTCCAGCAGCACCGCCCCGCCGGAGGGGACCGGGGCGCCGGGCAGGTTCACCGGGCACTCCAGGGTGGAAAACCCTTTTGTGGCCCGCATGGCCCGGTGCCGGGCCACCCGGGCGCGGCACTCCTGGTCAAAAATCTCCATGGTGGCGATATACTGCCGGGGCAGCGGGCCGGATTCCAGGATCAGCCGCTCGGCAAACTCGCTCTTGCCGCTGGCCGCGCCCCCCGCCACCAGAGTGAACCGGGCGCTCATTCCGCCTCGTCCTCGCCGCCCAGGGGCTGGTATGCCTCGATGCCGCTCTCGGTGAAGGTGTAGCAGCCGGCGTAGACGGCCAGGGCCATGTCCAGCAGGGGCATGGCGGCCACCGCGCCGGTGCCCTCTCCCAGCCGCATCCCGGCGGTGATCAGCGGTTTTTTGCCCAGCGCCGCCAGCAGCAGCGCCCCGGCAGGCTCTGCCGACACATGGCTTGCCACCACGGCCTTGGCGGCGGCGGGGCACAGCCGCACCGCCAGCAGCGCGGCCACCGCGCTGATGACCCCATCCGCCAGCACCGGCACCCCGCAGAGCGCCCCGCCCAGAAAAGCCCCGCACATTCCGGCGATGTCAAAACCGCCCACCGCCGCCAGAACGCCCAGCGGGTCGGCGGGGTCGGGGGCGTTGACCGCCAGGGCCTTGGCGATGGCGGCCTTTTTGCGGCGCAGGCCTTCATCCGAGAGGCCCGCGCCCCGGCCGGTCATGGTCTCCACCGGCTGGCCCAGCAGCGCGCAGGCCACCGCGCTGGCGGTGGTGGTGTTGCCGATGCCCATCTCTCCGGTGGCCAGCAGCCGCACCCCGGCCTCTTTGCGCTGGCGCACCAGTTCCATGCCGGTCAGGATGCCCTGCGCGGCCTGTTCCCGGCTCATGGCCGGGCCTTTTGTGATATCGGCGGTGCCGTTGGCGATCCGCCGGTCCAGCACGCCGGGGGTGGGGGGCAGGTCCTCCACCCCCATGTCCACCGGCACCACGCCGCACCGGGCCGCCGCGGCCATCTGGCAGACCGAGGTGTTGTGTGCCGCCAGGTTGCGGGTGACGATGCGGGTGACCGAACTGTCGCTCTGGGACACCCCCTGGGCCACCACCCCGTTGTCGGCGCAGAATACCAGCACCTCCCGGGGCCCGAGCGTGATGTCGGCGCTGCCGGTGAGGGCGGCGATGTCCTCGAGGGCCGTTTCCAGCAGCCCCAGGCTGCCCAGGGGTTTGGCGCAGGCGGCCCACCGGCGGGCCGCTTCGGCACGGGCCGATCCATCCTCGGGGCCGATCCGGGCCAGCAGCCCGGCCAGACGATCCTGCTCTTTGGTTTCCATCCTTGATCCCCCCTTGATCCTCACAGTTTCCCGGCCCACTGCCGGGCGGCGTTCACAAAACGGGCGGCCATGCCGGGCGTGCCCGCCATATACAGATGGCCGAAGGCCGCGTACAGCCCGGGGCGGGAAAACCCGCACTCCCAGCTGCGGCCGCTCACCGGCTTGCGGGCGGTAAAGTCCGTGCCGCAGGCAGTGCTGTCCCAATGGTGAAATTCATGGATGGGGGCGCTTTGCCCCGCATCCAGCAGCAGGCCGGAGGTCCCGGCGGTGAGGCGGGCGTAGCCGAACCGCGCCAGCCGCCCCTTTTTGTATCCGGCCCCGGGCAGCGCGCCGGCCATGGGCCAGTGCTGCCCGTCCCCGTCCTCCAGGCTTTTGCCCAGATAGAGAAAGCCGCCGCACTCCGCCACGGTGGGCATCCCCCGCTCCACCGCCCGGGCCACCGCCCGGCGCATGGGGGTGTTCAGCGCCAGCGCCGCCGCGTGAAGTTCCGGATAGCCGCCGGGCAGATAGAGCCCGGCCGCCCCGGCGGGCAGGTCTTTGTCCCGCAGCGGGCTGAAAAAGGCCAGGTCGGCGCCGGCGTTGCGCAGCTCATCCAGCGTTTCCTCGTAGCAGAAGCAGAACGCCTCGTCCCGGGCCACCGCCAGCCGCACCGGACTTTCGGGCCGGGGCGGGGCGGAAACGGCGGGCGGGTCCGGGCGCTGGCAGGCCGCCAGAAAGGCGGGCCAGTCCAGCGTTTTGTCCAGCTGGGCGGCCAGCGCGCCGATGCGCCCGTTCAGATCCTGTATCTCAGCGGCGGTGTAGAGCCCCAGATGCCGGCTGGGGAAACGGGCCTGTTCCATGGGCGGCAGCCAGCCCAGCACCGGCAGGCCGGTCTCCCGGCGGATGACCGGCGCCAGCGTCGCCGCCATGGAAGGGCCGCACTCGTTGAGCAGGACCCCGGCGATGTGGCTGGGAGTACGGAAGGTTTGCAGCCCCCGGATCAGCGCCGCCAGCGTCAGGCAGGAGCCGCCGGGCCGCACTACCAGCAGCACCGGCAGGTCCAGCGTATGGGCCAGGTGCCAGGCCCCGGCCTCGGGGGTGGAGCCGCCCACCCCGTCGTAGAAGCCCATGGCCCCCTCCGCCACCGCGGCCCCGTGGCCGGCGGCGTAGCGGGTGTAGAGGGCGCGCACGGTGGCTTCATCCGACAAAAACAGGTCCAGGTTGTGGCTGGGCACCCCCAGCACCGACCGGTGGAACATAGGGTCGATGTAGTCCGGCCCGCACTTGAAGGCGCAGGGGGAAAGCCCCCGTTTTGCCAGCAGGGCCAGCAGGGCGCAGGTCATGGTGGTCTTGCCGCTGCCCGAAGCGGGCGCGGCCAGCAGACAGGCGATCATGGGCAGTTTGCCGCGATCAGGGTGATCGGGTTCGCGGCCTCCATGAGATGCAGCCCCGCCACGGCGCGGGACCGGCTGACAGCGATCTGCACCGCCTGCGCCGCCAGGCCCCGGGCCGCGAAGGCGGCCAGCGCGGCGGCCAGCGTCTCCGGCGCGATGGCGGAGACGCAGACGCGGGCGGCGGGGTTCTTTTCCAGCGCGGCGGCCAGGATGGCGGCCATATTGCCCTTGGTGCCGCCCACGAACACCGCGTCCGGGGCGGGCAGGTCCGCCAGGGCGGCGGGGGCCAGACCCTGCTGCAAACGCAGATTCCAGGCCCCGAACCGCCGCCGGTTCAGCCGGATGAGTTCGCAGGCGGCGGCGCTGTGTTCCACCGCCCAGACCGCGCCGCCCCGGGCGGCCAGCGCCAGCTCGATACTGACGCTGCCGGTGCCCGCGCCCACGTCCCAGCAGGTCTCGCCGGGCCGGATGCGCAGCCGGCTCATGGCCGCGGCCCGCACCTCCCGCTTGGTCATGGGCACCTTGCCCCGGCAGAACAGCTCGTCCGGCACGCCGGGACCCGTCACCCCCGGGCAGGGCGCAGCCTCGGCCAGCAATACGCTCAGCCCGTCAAAGGACCGGTCCGCGCAGTCGGCGGCGGTGGTACGGGTGATGCGCTCGCCGGGCAGGCCCAGCCGCTCCCCCACCGTGACCGGCAGCCGGGGCAGCCCCGCGTCCCGCAGGCGGGCGGCCACCCAGGCCGGGCCCTGAGCCCCGCCGGTCAAAAAGAACACCGGTTTGCCCCAGGCCAGTTCCGCCGCCGGGTCGCACAGCACGCCGTGGGCGGAGACCAGCCGCCAATCCTGCCAGGGGCGGCCCAGCCGGGCGGACAGCAGCTGCACGCTGGACACGCCGGGCAGCACCCGGGCCGGGATCTCCGCGGCCCGCAGCAGGGGCAGCAGCCCCGCCGCGCCGGAGTAAAACCCGGTGTCCCCGCTGAGCACCACCCCGGCGCGCACGGCCCCCGCGTCCCGGGCGGCCAGCAGCGCGTCCCGCACGGCGGCGGGGCGGGTGGCG